>JAGASY010000008.1 GCA_017621515.1 Bacteroidaceae bacterium | reverse complement strand
TCTTTGGGGATAGCGTAAATGCGTTCAGCCCGGCCTGTCGTCTAAACCCCTCGAATTCGGTGGGTTTAAAATTCGGATTGTAAAGCTGTTCCCAAATGCCTAAATACTCTATTGTGTTCCGGTTGCGCAACCAGTTTGCAATCACGGCGTTAGGTTCATCGCTTTTATGTCGTGCCAAATCGGTCAACGAAATATAATCATCCCCATTGACAGCGATAATTGTTATATTGGTATTTTGAACTGTAATCTTTGCCATTGATTCAGATATGGCGTATATGCCAATACGCAAAGTTATACATTTTCGCTGACATCCAGCGTATTCCCTTGAAATTTAGTGTCTCTTTGCTTTCTGTGTAGCACACATACCCACCCAAATCCAAAATCTCTTATCTGTCAGCTTCATTGCTTGTCTCCTTTCCCGCAATTCCCGATGATTGTTGTACTTTTATTTTCAGATATACTCCTTTTTGTCTCTTATGGTCATAGGTCTTCAAATACAATATATTGTTATCATGCCAAAAGACAGGAAGTAATTTATCATCTTCTTGTTGATAGACAACAGTTTCTCCATTGAATTGAGTATTTTTATATGGCTCAAATTCATAAAAATCATTCTCTTCCCGACGAAAAAATCTTAAATCCAACGGCCAATCGCAATCATAGCCGATCTGCGATACATACATCCCGTTGGCGTTTATAGCCGTTGGACAGGACGCACTACATATATACTTTCCACTCTCGGAGTCAAACCACCATATAGAATCGTCATGCGGACTGTCCGGTATAACAAAACCAAACAATTTCAATTCAGGAAGATATAATAACTGTTGTTTGTTAAATCCAAACTCTTCTGCTTCTATCAAGTAATATATTTCTTGTCGGATGACAGAATCAAGCCGTTCAAACTTAGCGTGCGATTCTTTTAACACCAGACTCACAATTTCGTTGTCGGCAATGGAGTCTGCCGGAATTACATTATAGCGTGAACTCTCTTTTTCTGCTTTGGCATATTCAGTTCTGCTTACTTCCTCTACTGAGAAAACAGTTTGGGCGGATGCAACAGCCACATTTGCCATCACAACCAACCATATCCAAAATCGTCTATCGGTCAGTTTCATATCCCCACAAATATATAATTGTGAATAAATAATAGATGTAGAGTGCAACTACTAAACTCCACATACTGATTTTCCATCTTAATCTTGTTTTATCGGGTAAATTCCCGAAACGTATATAATATCGTTTACTCCGTTTCCCAAAGTCCATGAACCAGACGAATATAAAATAAACAGCAAATATAATCCACACCAACGTGAAATTATGCCATAGGAATATTGTTGAAAAGCATAATGCCGTAACAATGGCACCATCCAAGAGCCTGATATCATAAACGCTGGGAAAGGAGTCTTTTTTGTTATTTCTACCCAGTGCCATCAATGCGTATGCACGTATCTGGACAATATTGTTGAAAAGGTATGCAAATAAATTTCTTATTCGCATGGTTGCTTGTTCACGGTTGCACCAACGGCGGATATATGTGTAGCTATCGCTGAACATTCCGCTTTGAAAAATACATCTATGTTTATTCTTGCGGGCTTCTTTGATAATTGCCAAAGCATCTTCCTTTTTGCCATTATGGATAAGAGCCATAAGATATAGCAGTCGGTCGGGGTCATAATCCATTTTTGACTCGTCAGGAAAAAATGTGTCTGCATCAGGATTAGCAATTATGAATTTTGATATTGCATCCGTTGCATTTTTGAACATTCCATCAATTATATCAGTGAGTTCGCCCTTGTCTGCAACTTTCGTTATTTCGTCTGAAGTTAAGATTTGCCCTGATAGAGAGTAAGCTCCTGTTCCACGCAAGCTCAAAGGTTCGTTCTTGTTATCCGAGGCATCCCATATATTCCACCACAAATCATCTGCATACATGGGCTTGACGGTGAGCCGGACGTCACCAGTCAGAAAATACAGACAGAAGAAATAACCGCTCTCTACTTTGAAGTTGACATAAGAACTTTGGCGAAAGCCATACTTATGACTCACGCTACGCCTTACATCGGCTATCTTTTTACGGTATTCCTTGTCGGTCATCTCACTATCAATCCAGTTTTTATCTACAAAGTTAATACAATTCTTGCTAAAACCATTACGTTGCCATACGTAAAGTGCTTGAACTGAACGGGAAACCTGAAATAATATACCTTTATAGCGTGATTCTGCTGTTCCAGCCCATTTCCCTGCTTTTCACTTCTGTTTTGGCTGCTAATTAACGTAGTTTGTACCTCGCTTGTTCCTTGAATCGGATATAGCGTTGATTTTCAGCAGTGGTAAGCAATTCCTTGACAACTGCCTTTGGCACTCAAACCATCAAATTACTTGTCTCCGCATTGCACTGAAAAGTCCGATGCATCTTTATTCATCTCAACACAGACCGCTCATTCCGTGAGTCGCTAACAAAATGATTTCATAAGAAATTCTTGTCCGGCATTTTTCTGAATGAACCTTTTTGCTTAAAATAATTGCGCCGTCGATTAATCATTGAGCACACTTTATTTCTTGCTTGTTCTGCGGTTAACTCATCATCACAAAATTCTGAATAACTATGCTCTGCCCACTCTTTGAAAGGGCTTTCCAATTTTAGGCTGTTAAGTTTCTCTATCAATCTTCTTCCGCAATCCAGTTTTCCTAATAAAAACTTAATCATTGCGGCATTATAATAATCGTAAATCGGACCATTCCATTTTCCAAGCAATTCTTTCAGCCATTTAGAAAATATCAGCCTTGACATACAATGATTTCCATATTTGAGCGATTGAAATCTCATCAACCATTTAGCATATTTTAGGGCGTTATTCGCCAACTGAAATACTTGGGTCTCAAATATTTCATCATCTCCTGTATACTCAATGAAATCGGTCTTGCCTAATAATATTCGTTTCCGACCGAAGTCAAACGCAAGAGTTTCATTTAAGCCTCCAAAATAGTCAAACAGGAAAGCTATTCCGACGTTACAGAATGAGCCACGAGAATATGCAGATGGCTGAAATTCAACTTGAACAAAGCAATAGCCACAATCATACAGCCAAGTCCTCGATTTTCCTTTCTGGAAAAATCCCATAGGCGAAAAAACGTCATTCGCCACTTGTTGTATAATTTTGTTGTGACTATCCATGCACAATTATTTCAATAGTTTTCTATCGTTGTCGCCGCTTTCCAGCACGCTCATCTGATGAATGGCTATCTGATTCAGCTTCACAAGCCGCTCGCTTTGCGCCATTCCTTGTTCGATGAAAACCGCATTGAGGTTCTCCATATTTGACAAGCAGATAAGTTCGTTGATTGTAGCATAGTCGCGTATGTTCCCTTTGAGGTCGGGATTGGATTCGCGCCATTGTTTCGCCGTTACACCGAACATCGCCACATTCAACACATCGGCTTCATTGGCATAGATGACGCTCGCCTGTGCCGGAGTAACCTCTGCAGGGATAAGGTTCTGCTTTATGGCATCGGTATGTATGCGGTAGTTGATTTTCGACAGCTCACGTTTCGCTGACCAACCCAATAACCGCTGTTCCTCCGTCTTTAACCGCTGAAATTCCTCGATAAGATAAAGTTTGAACGGCACACTTATTGCCGAACCAAACTCAAAGGCTATATCCTTATGAGCATAGGTGCCTCCATAACGACCTTTCTTCACTATTATCCCGATTGCATTCGTGCGCTCTATCCACTCCGAAGCACTCAACACAAAAGACGGCAAACCTGCACTCATTCTAAAGTGGTCAAATTCGGCCACTTTGAAATTAGGGCTTTCTTTTCCCTAACAAATAGTTGTACCGTCATTTTCTAATATAGTTGATTTTCTGCGATAAAAGTCAATGAAAATCAATTCCACATGAATTTTAGTGGTATATTCAACACATCCACAAAAAAACACGCTAAAAATTCACTTTTAAAGATGACAAAATGATATTTTCGCCCAAAATAAAAATTTAACACTTCGGATGATTTTTTGCCGGGGATAAAGAGACAAAAATTTCGGCTCAAAGATAATTAATTGATAATCAATCGGATATAAAAATTCTCAAAAAACTCAAAAAAGCGCGCCGGAGGCAATTTTTCGAGATTTTCGCGTATTTTAGTAATATATTGATTATTAATATCTTACAACTAATCTCACCGTTTCCATACCCAAACACCGCTTCAAATCCACTCACTTTTCAGTTTTTGTTCAAACACTCCTCCCATGCCACGAATTATACACTTCTTAACATTTCAACCGAAACAAACTGTCTTTTTCTCCACTTCCCACTGCAATTTTATTTTCAGCACGCTGTTTTTATTTTTTCAGCGCACAGTGAGAAAATTTCTACTGCGCTGCAAATAAAATTGCAGTGCGCTGAAAATTTGACGACAGTGCGCTGGAATTTTGAGAACTTAGTACTTTTTTTCCAAATACTCTTTGCCGGAAATAAATAAATGTAAAAGAACTGCTCCAAGACGAAACACTATTTCACATTTTGCAGAGCCTTCAGAAAATGCGCGTAGAATCCCCATTCTTCAAGAAAAGTTCGACATGCCTCATTTTGGAGCGTTCCAGAGGGCTTGATTTTTTAACATTTGACAAAATCAAAAAGACAGATTAATAGTATAAAATCAGAAATTTAGAAACCAGAACAATTAAATATGTTGTCATTTTGTCAAATTCGAATACCCCTCAAAAAAACGATATCAAAAATTTTTTTATGGGGAACTAAATTATGGCAACATATAATATGCTTTATAGATATATTAGAAACTGGTTAAAAATGATTCGTTATAGTTACGTGGATGTCTTCAACAGATTAAGCAAATGTCTTCAACAGCCCCCTCCGTCGCTACCACACCACCTTCCCTAACAGGGGAGGTGGCGCGTAGCGACGGAGGAGTCTGTCGAAGACATCCACATAACTATAACGAATCATTTTAAAACAATTTCTAAACTATCTTACGATTCTAACCCCGAAAACTCTTCCTACCATTCTGTCCTTATGAGACTTGAATTTGATGTTCACATGGTTTTTACCCTTAATATATTCTGCAGGAATGTCTATCTTCATATCGTAAGAGTCTTCAGACTTTTGCGCTTTCAGTGTGATTGTTTTTAACAGATTGTCATCCACATAAATGTCGAAAGAACACGACTCGCTATCGCTTCCGCAGAAAGTGGCCACCAGTTTCAAAGGAGCGGAGTCAACGACATTCATGTCGAATGCAAACCAGCCGTTGTTCCAAGTGAGCCTGAACTTCTGTCCTATAAACTCTCCGACAGCTGTGTCTTTTCCTCTCAAATTGTGTTCCCTCTCCGGTTCCATTTCGCCCAAACGGATGAAATCAACAGTTCTTTTTTTCAGTTCTTCCTGTTCTTGGAGAAAATCCCGGTATGCCTGTTCCTTCTTTTTCCAAGTTTCTCTGTCGAAGACATCGAAATAGACTATATACCGTTCTTTATACAAAGAATAAAAAGGAGCTAAAGTGATGTCCGACTCTTCTCCTATATTCTGAGTTCTGAACAACACACTGTCGTCGGAAACTCTGGCAGCCCATTCGCCCACCGGTTTGTCATCGACGACAAGTACCGGAATGTCCTTCACGGAGTCAATCTTCTTGTCGCCCAAATTACCCGCCAACACCAGCGGTCCGTACTTTATTGCCACCCTGTTCGGATTGCCCGGAATCGGTTCCGTGTATAGAGGCATATCAAAAAGGATTTCAACGCAGTCGTTCTTTTTCCATTTTCTGCTGATTTCAAAATATGTTCTCGGACAGACCGGTTTGTCGATTTTCTTTCCGTTCACTTTTACCACAGTCTTTGCCGTTGTCCAATAAGGCATTCTGAAGAGCAAAGCTGCTTTTTGAGGCTTTGACGAGTCGATTGTAAACCTCACCTTGCCGTCCTTCTCGAAGCTTCCTTCCTGCCGGATGGTCATACCGGTCTCGTCCCATGTCAGTACGGACGGAATGTACAGATTCACCATCAGCTTGTTCTTATGCCCTTTGAAATAAATGGCTTCTCCATATCGTGCATGGTTTTCAAATCCCGTTCCCACGCAGCATGTGAATGTCTCGAAAGCACTGCTGTAGCCTCTCTTGCCACCGGCCACCAGCGGGACATAGTAAGTGGTCATTCCTGTTTCCTGATGTTGCGAAGCCAGAATATGATTGTACAGAGCCAGCTCATAATAGTCGCCATATTTCGTTTCGCCGGTCTCGGTAAGCAGCATCTTGGTCAGCTTCAGCATGTTGTAGGTATTGCATGTCTCAGCCGTTCTGTCACTTAATCTATTCGACAGTATTCCTTTTGGTCCGAAATGCTCACCGTCACCGTTTCCTCCGATACAGTAAGTGTGGTTCTCCACAACGGTTTCCCAAAAGAAATGCGATTTTATTTTGTCATCATCGCTGTGCGTCAGCTGATGCCTTCTTTCCAGTCCTACCACTTTGGGAATCTGAGTGTTGGCATGTAACCCCGCCAGTGAATCCACTTGGTGAGACAGAGGAGTGAAGAATTGCTTGTGATCGAACCAATGGCTCATTTCAAGATATTTCTTGTCGCCTGTGATGGAATAAACATTCGCCAAAACCTCTAACATTCCACCGTGTTCACAAGCTAAAATCTGTTGCCACTGCTCCTCGTTCAGGTTTTGGAATTGGCGATATGCCCAATCGCACAAGTTCACGAGAACTGTCTTCGCTTTCTCGTTTCCCGTATAAACATATATATCATATAGTCCAGCAAAAGATTTGTGGAGAATGAACCACGGCACAATCCCACCATTAAGATCAAAGCCAGTAGAACGGATATCACCGTTGCCCACTTGTGTCCAAATGCTGTCTTCTACACTGCCTATATAGCCTGTTCCTCCTGCTTTTTGACATGCCTCCAGCTCGTTGACCACATAGTCAGTCCGCTGCTTGAACTCCGGATTGCCTGTCGATGCCCACATCATGGCGCAAGCAGACATATAGTGCCCCAGCCCTCTGCCGCCTCCTCTGTGCTGTTCCCATCCACCATAGTTCTCGCCTTTAGGTTGCAGTCCCGCATTCTTGTGAAACCGGTGCAGCAGTCGGTCAGGCTCCAAACTCAACAGCCATTTTGCGTCTAATTGCTGCGCATGTTGGAACGGACTCGGAAGCAGCCTTACCTGACTTAGCCGGAAAGCTTCCCATTCGTTCTGCGCATCGCCTGATGAAGAACCTTCTTTGTATGCAGCGGTGGTGCTGCCATTTGCCGCTCCAAGGCATCCGAAAGTGCAGGTGAGGCAGATAAATAGAGCGGTAACTTTTGCTTTCATAAACCTGATTTATTAGTTTAATTTGAAATGAAGATTACAAGGAAGAAAATCGTCTGTCTATTGAGAAAAAAGATTCACAGAGCATAAATCATTCCCTTGCCATAGTCTCTGTGGTGCAAAGATATACAATTTTTTTACATGCTCCTCATATTGGTGCTAATGTCGATGTCAATATCAACAGAGTGCGGGCCGTAATGCGATAAATAGCCTCCCAACTTGGGCAGTAATCAAAAATAGCGTATATTTGCAGAGGGATTTATATATGTAGTAGTAAGTGCTTTGATATCATTACATATTATTATATAATTTTTTATGGGAAAAGTTGCATTAATTACCGGTGTTACCGGACAAGACGGCTCTTATCTTGCCGAGTTCTTATTAGAAAAGGGGTATGACGTACATGGAACCATACGTCGTTCTTCAGTAGATTTTCGTGAAAGAATCGCCCACCTCGAAGGTAAGCCGCATTTTCATTTACATTATGCTGACCTCAGCGACTCAATGAGCATGTTGCAGGTTGTCAGCAAAGTACGTCCTGACGAGATTTACAATCTGGCAGCACAGAGCCATGTGCAGGTAAGTTTCGACTCACCGGAGTTTACCGCCGACGTCGATGCCACAGGTGTTCTTCGTGTGCTGGAAGCTGTACGTATCTGCGGACTTGCCTCAACATGTCGCATATACCAAGCTTCGACATCTGAGCTTTACGGCAAGGTGGAAGAAGTGCCTCAGAACGAGAAGACTCCGTTCCATCCTTACAGTCCGTATGCTGTAGCCAAGCTTTATGGTTTCTGGATTGTAAAAGAATATCGTGAGGCATACAACATGTTCTGCTGCTCTGGCATACTCTTCAACCATGAGAGCGAGCGCAGAGGAGAGACATTCGTAACCCGCAAAATCACGCTTGCCGCTGCACGTATCGCACAGGGAAAGCAAGAGAAACTATATCTCGGAAACTTGTCGAGCCTTCGCGACTGGGGATATGCCAAAGACTATGTGGAATGTATGTGGCTTATCCTTCAGAACGAGAAGCCAGAAGACTTCGTTATCGCTACAGGAGTGCAGCACTCAGTGCGTGAGTTCTGTTATTATGCCTTCAAACATGCCGGCATCGAACTTGAGTTCAAGGGAGAAGGCATGGACGAAAAGGGATATGACAAGGCTACAGGCAAGGTGCTGGTAGAGGTATCACCGGACTTCTATCGTCCTACCGATGTGGTAAATCTCTGGGGCGACCCTACCAAGGCAAAAGAGCAATTGGGCTGGGACCCTGCAAAGACTTCTTTCGAGGAGCTTGTAAAGATTATGGTTGAGCACGACATGGCAAAGGTTGCCGTAGAGAAAGCTACAGACCGCATACGTACCAACCTTGCCGAATATCTCGAAAAAGGAATCGTTAAATAATCGGAAGAGGAAAAAAGATGTTGGACAAATCAGCAAAAATATATGTTGCGGGACACCACGGACTTGTAGGCTCCGCTATTTGGAACAACCTGAAATCACGCGGCTACGAGAACCTCGTAGGAAAAAGCCATAAGGAGCTTGACCTTCTTGATCCGGCAGCCGTAAAGGCATTCTTCGACGAAGAGCAGCCGGATGCAGTGGTGCTTGCTGCCGCTCATGTGGGAGGAATCATGGCAAATCTGCAATACCGTGCGGACTTCATCTACCGCAATCTGCAAATCCAGCAGAATGTTATCGGCGAAAGCTTCCGCCACGGTGTTAAGAAACTGCTGTTCCTCGGAAGCACGTGCATCTACCCACGCGAGGCTCCTCAGCCAATGACGGAGGATGTGCTGCTGACTTCGCCGCTTGAATACACCAATGAGCCGTATGCCATAGCTAAGATTGCCGGTCTGAAGATGTGCGAGAGTTTCAACATACAGTACGGTACAAACTACATAGCAGTGATGCCTACTAACCTGTATGGACCTAACGACAACTTCCATCTGGAGAACAGCCATGTGCTTCCTGCCATGATTCGCAAGATACATCTGGCAAAGTGTCTGAACGAAGGCAACTGGAAAGCAGTGCGCGAAGACATCGCTCTCCGTCCGGTCAGCATGCAGAAGAACGGCGAAAAAGTCGTCATCGACAGCAATTCGGAAGAAGCTGACATACTTGAAGTTCTTGCTCACTACGGAATCAGCCCCGAGGCTGTGACGCTGTGGGGTACCGGTGCTCCGCTCAGAGAGTTCCTTTGGAGCGAAGAAATGGCAGACGCAAGTGTGCATGTGCTGTTGAATGTAGATTTCAAAGATACGTATAACCATAACGAGAAGGAGATACGCAACTGCCATATCAATGTGGGCACGGGCAAAGAACTGACCATCAAGGAGTGTGCAGAGAAAATCATGGCAGAAATCGGTTTCAAGGGCGAACTGCGCTGGGATGCGTCAAAGCCGGACGGAACAATGAAGAAGCTTACAGACGTGAGCAAGCTGCACGGACTCGGATGGCATCATAAGATAGAGATAGACGAAGGCATACACCGTCTGTACGAATGGTATCTGAAAGGTATCTGTATCAATCACTTCAGCTGATAAACCTCAACTTATCGGTTTTCTGTGAGAACACAGATATACATACAAAATAGGCAAAGAAGCGGTCAAATTCATGACCGCTTCTTTTTTTCCTACCATAAAATCACTATTTTTGCAGAAAGAACACATACATAATTCTTTTACAGAAAAGATACATCAAAAACGACTGAATTATAAAAACAACTAAATCATGAAAAAAACTTTACTTTCACTACTGCTCACCACTTGCGTGAGCAATTACACTTTTGCAGACAACTGGATGAAACATCTGCCGGACGAGACATACGTGGCTGTACTGTCTATTCCGGGTTCACACGATTCTGCCACAGGAGAAGGGTTTGAGGAAGGCTCTGAGTCTTTGGGAGAATCTTTCGCCCGCACTCAGGACTTGACCATCGGAGAACAATGGAAACTGGGCATACGTGCTTTTGACCTTCGTCCGGCAACACGCGAAGGCTATCTGCACTGCAACCACGGTATAGTAGCGACCAAAGCCCATTTTGATGAAGTACTTTTCCAGTTAAGAGATTCGCTCATCGCCAATCCAACAGAATTTGCCATCATCCATCTGTTACATGCCTCAGACGGAGACAAAGTTGAGAATGTTTACAACTCAATGATACAAGAGTTGTTGAAAAGCGATGAACTTAAGCCTTATCTTGCCGACTTTAGGACAGACTTGACTGTGGGAGACATGAGAGGCAAAATACTGATACATAGCCGAGACAAATATGCAAGCAAGCCTATAGGCGGATTCTTCTCCAACTGGTGCGGATATGTAGATTGGAACGCACAGACTCAAGGACTCATCACAGGAGCCACTTCAAGCACATACGCAAAAGGCAGACTCTATATGCAGGACTTCTCTGACACTCATAAAGAAGGTGACATAGACGTAAAGATAGAAGCCATCAATAAGATGCTTGACTTCAGTACCCAACATGTGACAAAGACGAGAGGACAGATTGTGTGGGTATATAACTTTGCATCAGCTTATTCAAAAACTCTGCTGGGTAGCATATCCATAAGTGATGGTTACAGAGACAATGCCACTTACACACATACGGCAATCATCAAATACCTGAACTCACATGTAGCCGGACCGACTGGCATCATATTGATGGACTATGCAGGAGTCGATCAGAGCGGAGAATATCAGACAAGAGGTAAAGAGCTGGTAGATTTGCTCATTGCCAACAACTTCAAGTATTTGACTTACGAAACCGACGAAATGAAGGTGAACAAGACTGTATATGCCGCATTGACCAAAGAGATAAAAGCTCTCAACTCAAAGCTGTCTGCTGCAAAGACATCGATATCCACGGAATGTCCGGATGTGGCACAAAACTTTGAAGAGGCATTAGCCGCAGTGCAGGAGTCTATCGACCAAATAAAGGCAGATGTGGAAAAACAGTATGCAGACATACAGCTCACAGAAGAAAGCCATATCGACTCTGCCACCATCACAGAAGCTATCGACAAGATTATTGCAGATGCAAAGAACGCTCAAAACGATTTTGAGACAGGTATTTTGTCTGTAAAGGAAGATTTGGCAGCAAAGAGATATAAGGTGTATTCTGTAGATGGAAGACTCTTGAAAGAGCCAAGAAAGGGTTCTGTGAACATCATCAGATTTGAAGATGGAAATATCTTGAAAATCAAACTATAAACTGAATAAGAAAACATCAAGAGGTGCATCGGTGATTTCGATGCACCTCTTCTTTTTATCTACAATAAAATATGCCACGAAAAAAGCCATGCTATTGCTCTATACAAAAGCAATGGCACGGCTTTATACAATAAAAAGTTTGTTTATTACTTACGAGTTACATACGAACCGTCACGAGTATCAACCTCAATCATATCGCCTTCATTGATGAAAAGAGGCACACGAATCTCAGCACCAGTCTCTACAGTAGCAGGCTTTGTGGCGTTTGTAGCAGTGTCGCCTTTAAGTCCCGGCTCTGTGTAAGTAACCTTCAACACAACCTTAACAGGAACTTCACCTGTAAGGATTGTGTCAGTAGAAGCATCGATAGAAGCCATGATTGTATCACCTTCCTTAAGGAAATCCACACCTGTGATTACCTCACGCGGGATGTTCACCTGTTCAAAAGTGTCATTGTTCATGAACACAAGATCTTCACCCTCCTTATAAAGGAACTGGAACTGGCGGTGATCAACCTGAACCTCTTCGAGCTTTGCACTTACAATCCATGTACGCTCAAGCACACGTCCGTCAGCCACGTCACGAAGCTTTGTTCTCATCACTGTATTTCCCTTACCCGGTTTAACGTGCAAAAAGTCGATAACTACATAAATTCTGCCGTCAATACGCAAACATACGTTTTTCTTGATGTCTCCTGCTAACATATAGCTAAAATTCTATTTATAAAGTTTATATATTGATTTTTTCACTAAAAAGTATCAAAACAAATGCAAAAGTAGGTGTTTTTCATAAAATGGCAAAAAAAGACATGTAAAATCGCCATAAACTTTGGGCGAATTATAAAAAAATCACTACTTTTGCACGCTGAATTGGCTTATTTAGCATTTTTACAGGCTTGATGAACAGTTTTTCAAGCCTTGTATGTGTTGTAATAAGAGCAAACGAAGAATTGAATGAACAACTGATAAAGCAAAACAATAACTTAAAAAAATAAAACATAAAGATGAAAAGAACATTTCAACCTCACAACAGGAAGAGAGTAAACAAGCATGGATTCCGTGAGCGTATGTCAACAGCAAACGGACGCCGAGTTTTGTCATCACGCCGCAGAAAGGGCCGCAAGCAGCTTACTGTATCAAGCGAGCACCACGGCAAATAAGCAACTCTCCAAACGACTCCCAAAGCGGAAGAGTCCGTATAAAAGCCTAAACCGAAAAGAGCAACTACGGACAATAAAAACAAAAAAGCTATATGAAAGCAGAGGTTTTGAACAGGACTTCTGCTTTTTTTATGTACCTTTGGAGCCGTAATCAAGATATTATTAATTATGGGACTAAAGACATATTTTACAGGCAAGACGGGATTTACATTCTGGTTGAACATCGTATTGATGTTGATGGTATTGCTGGCAGTTCCGTTCGGTACATTTTATGCTCTCGGCATCTACACTCATCACGGAGAAAAAATTGAGGTGCCCGAGATAACAGGACAAAGACCGGAAACAGCCATCGCTCTTTTGGAAGAACGCGGTTTGAAAGGAATTGTTGCCGATTCCACTTATTCGAGCAGTGCTTCACCCGGCATCGTGCTGGAGCAGACTCCGAAATCCGGAAGCGAAGTGAAAAGCGGACGAATCATTTATCTGACAATCAACCTCAACGGAGAGCCGATGGTAAAAATGCCAGACCTCGCCAACAACAGTTCTTTGCGTGAAGCAGAAGCACAGCTAAAGGCTTTGGGATTCAAGCTAACACCAACCATGCTCATCGAAGGAGAACCCAAAGACTTTGTAATAGGAATAAAACAAGGTATGCGTGAAGTCTATGCCGGAGAAATGGTGTCACGTGACCGTGCATTAACAATTGTCGCAGGAGCAGGAGAAACAGAGGACTCATTAGCAGTCGATTCTTCACTTACAGAAGATAGTGATGTAGATTTTGACATAGACTTATAAATTGGAAAAGCAAGAAGAAAATTGGAAAAGCCACAAGATATAGAAGAAGAGCTTCTGCCGGAAGAAGAATATATAGACACAGAGGCGGACGACGAAGACGAAAGTTCACAACTATATGAGCACTACCGCATTCTGGCAGACAAGAAACAGAAAATGATGAGAGTAGATAAGTTTCTCATCGTACACCTTTCGGGCATATCAAGAAATAGAATACAGAAAGCTGCCGATGCCGGTTTTATTATGGCAAACGACAAACCTGTCAAGCGCAGCTATAAAGTGAAGCCGGGAGATGTCATAAAAATCATGCTTGACCGGCCTCACTACGACAACGAAATCACCCCGGAAGACATTCCTATCGAGATTGTATATGAGGATGAAGACTTAATTGTGGTCAACAAACAAGCCGGTCTGGTTGTCCACCCAGGATTCGGAAACTGGCATGGCACATTACTCAATGCCATAGCATGGCATCTGAGGGACAATCCTGATTTTGACATCAACAACCCGGAAATAGGTCTTGTACACCGTATTGACAAAGACACAAGCGGCTTGCTTGTCATAGCCAAGACAGCATCGGCAAAAACGAATTTAGGGTTGCAATTCTTTAACAAAACGACAAAACGCGAATACAACGCTCTTGTATGGGGCAACATCGAAGAGGAAGAAGGAAGAATCGAAGGAAATATTGCGCGCAATCCTAAAGACAGAATGCAGATGGCGGTTTTCCCAAGCAACAGTGAAATCGGAAAACATGCCGTTACACATTATTATATAATGGAACGTCTCGGATATGTCACACTTGTAAGATGTGTACTTGAAACGGGACGCACACATCAGATACGTGTACACATGAAGCACATAGGACATACATTGTTCAACGATGAAAGATACGGAGGCAGTCAGATTCTTCGCGGAACACAATTTTCAAAATACAAGCAGTTTGTGGAAAACTGCTTCAAGATATGTCCGCGCCAAGCACTTCATGCACGCACACTCGGATTCGTGCATCCACGCACAGGAGAAGAAATGATGTTCTCTTCTGAACTGCCGGAAGACATGACTGCTCTAATAAAGAAGTGGGAGAACTATATATCAAACAGAGATGTATATACAGATTGACATCTCCGGAAAAAACATAAATATAAACACACAATCAAGAAACAAAGGAAAGAAGATGAAAAAGACTGTAGCCATCATAGCCGGAGGAGACTCTTCGGAGCATGATGTATCGCTCCGCAGTGCAGAAGGCATCAACTCATGGATTGACCGTGAGAAGTTCAATGTCTATATCATAGAGATAACGGGGCTAACATGGGAGGCACACCTTGAAAACGGAAAGCGTGCTGCCGTCAACCGCCATGACTTTTCATTCGAAGCAGACGGACAAACAATCAGACCTGATTTTGCTTATATCACCATTCACGGTACACCGGGAGAGAACGGCATCCTGCAAGGGTACTTCGACCTGCTACATATCCCCTATTCTACCGGCGACATACTGTTTGAGGCAATGACATTCAACAAATTTATCCTCAACCAATATCTTAAAGGATTCGGTGTACGCATCGCCGAGTCAATGCTGATACGCAAAGGCCAAACAGTCAGCAATGAGGATGTAATAAGCCGTGTAGGACTTCCATGTTTCATAAAGCCCAATGAGGGAGGTTCCAGTTTCGGTGTGACAAAATGCAAGACTGCCGATGACATACAGCCGGCTATAGAAAAAGCCATGCACGAAAGTCCGGAAGTCGTAATCGAAAGTGAAATTATAGGTACAGAAATATCCAACGGTGTCTATAAGACAAAGAATGGAGGCGGACAGGTATTGCCAATCACAGAAGTGGTAAGTCAAGACGAGTTTTTCGATTATGACGCAAAATACAATGGGAAAGTAGAAGAAATCACTCCTGCACGGCTCAGCGAATCCACAACGAAACGTGTACAGGCATTGACTTCCGCCATATACGACATACTTGATGCATCCGGAATCATACGTATCGACTATATCATTTCACACGAAAAAGAAAATGGTGAAATGATAGACAAAATTAATCTTCTGGAAATCAACACTACACCGGGCATGACTGCCACCAGTTTCATTCCGCAACAAGTACGAGCAGCCGGACTGGAAATGAAAGATGTACTTACAGAGGTAATAGAAGATAAGTTTACAAGGGTATAAATAATAGATATTGTCAGCCCTAACACACAAGAGTTACCGAGAAGCATGTTCTTCTACAAAAACAAAACATATACGTTTTGATGCATATATTTTAATAAAAAAGCAGTTTCGTATTCTATTATTTATTACAATAAAAGATACGAATTGGCAGATAAAACACTTATATACTTGCCAATTCGTATCTTTTATTGGTCTATTTCTTACATAAAAATAGGATCAATGTTGCTATTTTTTTGGTCTTTTTTTCACAACAAAATATAATTATATACTTTATTTTCGTACCTTTGCCGCCCTACAACATTGTGGTTTATCGTCAAGATGTTCAAAACCTTGTCTGCATACAACCAGACTGTTACATGATATTTATAGCAAAAAATCAACACAAGTTTTACATGAGCAATATCAAAAATCCGCTTTATCACCATAAAAGCGTCATATTCCCACTTATATTGATTATCTTGTTTATGTATGGATGCCAAGAATCGGACTTTAGCCTTGATACCTTCGAATCCAATCCATACGAGGCAGACATACGGTTTATCAAATTTTCAGACCCGAAAATACTGAAAGTAGAATCAGACACTATGTTCCGCGTATTTGATGATAGTCCGGAAGTACCGGTCACCATTGACGCTGATATGCAAAATATAGCTCCTCAATTTATATTGACCAGCGGCTCAGAGATATTTATGCAGGATGCCAACGGCGAATGGACGGTACCAGCAAACGGAGTCGGACGCGATTTCAGCAAAGTCGGACAGAAGTATATGGTTGTATCAGCGAACAAGCAAAGCCATCATATTTACACACTGTCCTTCAACTGTCAGGAAGTTGCCACAGAATATCATTTCGAATGGTTTGAGCTAAACGATTCCACAATGGACGAGAATGGCAATCTAAAAAAGAATATTGCACATTATTATATGTGGAAAGAATATGACTCCGACGGAGTGTATAAGACCTCATGGGCAAGTGGAAACCCGGGATTCGGTATTTCTAAAGTCAACAACTCTCCTGACAATTATCCTACGACCCCTTGCGAAGGAGTAAACGGAGGGAAAGGGGTTAAGCTCACCACGATGGATACCGGAGGTATTGCAGCCATGATGAACATGCGTCTTGCTGCCGGCAATATATTCCTTGGAGAATTTGACGTAAGTACAGCTCTCAAAGATGCACGTGCAAGTACACGTTTCGGTGTTCCGTTCAATAAAAAACCATTGCAGCTACGCGGATGGATGTCATACACCCCGGGAGAGAAATATCAAGACCGCGACGGACATATCATAGACAGAGCTGACTCCTGCGATGTATATGCACTGATATACAGAAATAAAGATGAGAACGGAAATACAATCATTCTTGACGGAAACACCATTCCTAACAGTCCCTATATTGTCGGAAAAGCCCGTCTCAACGACCAGTTGGCAGCCGGAACAAACGGAGAATGGGTGTATTTCACAGCTGATTTTGATTATGACTCTTATCCAATGGAGTTAGTACCTGAGTACATCAGCGGATACGGCTACAATCTTGCCGTTGTCGGTTCATCAAGCAGACAAGGCGCTTTCTTTTGCGGTGCAATAGGTTCTACATTAAAGATAGACGAGCTTGAAGTCATCTGTGAGAAATAAGCATGACCTTCAATACCATAAACTACAAATCATCATGAACATAAACAGATATATCCTTACTACAATTGCAATCCTGTTTTGCCTGTATTTGCCAGCACAAACGGAGCGATATGCCGGCATGCCCAAAGAAAATACTGGAGTAATCCGCAATCTTGCAAACAAAGGTTACAAGATCACCATGAGGGCAGGATTAAATATAGGAGGTACAACCCCGCTCCCCGTTCCATCAGAAGTAAAAAGTATCAACAGTTTCGATCCGGGGATGAATCTTGGGATAGGAGTTGACATTGAGAAAATGTTCACAAAGAACTGGGGTGTACAAGCAGGAGTGCGACTTGAGAACAAAGGTATGGAAACAGACGTTACGGTGGAAAACTACCATACCAGACTTATGCGTGACGGCGACCAGACAGAAGGTAACTACACAGGTAAAGAAAGCACAAATGTAAGTTATTCCCTGCTCACAATCCCCATACTTGCACGCTACCGTTTCAATAAATACTGGGCTGTCAGCCTCGGTCCATATATATCCTATGCACTCAAACACGAATTTACAGGAGTGGCTGCGGACGGATACATGCGCACTTTGAGAACAGACCCTATTACAGGTTTACAAGTGCCGACAGGCAGTAAGATAGAAATTCCGGCAGACAACCCTGCCACTTACGATTTCTCTTCAGACATGCGTCGCCTACAGTGGGGTATAGAAGCTGGAGTAGATTGGCAATGTTTTAAACATTTCATGATCTTCGCCCATCTTGACTGGGGTATGAACGACACCTTCAAAAGCTCCTTCAAAGAGACCATCACTTTCACGATGTATCCAATCTACGGAGCATTAGGATTCGGATATACATTCTAAAATACGACACTTCAAAACAATACAGAAACAAAAAATGTTACAAACTCAGTAACTTTATCAAATCAAACATTTAAAAAGGACTATTATGGTAAAAACTTTACGTAAAGTAATGGCTTTGGCAGTATTAGCCATCACAGCCAATACGGCCAGTGCACAGGAAAAGCCACAGATTCCAAATTCGGACTTTGAGTCTTGGGAAACAGTCAGCGACACCAATCATGCACCAGACAACTGGAATTCATTCGAGACAGGCGGAGGAGCCATGTCTGAAGGTATCTTCAAAAATTTCTTCGTTGTGCAAGCCGTAGATCGTTCAGAAGAAGTACGTCCGGGTTCTACAGGCAAATACAGCGCAGTGATATGGGCACGCGATGCATTTATCGCCACAGCACAGGGAAACCTTACATTGGGAAGAGTCATCGGCGGCAGCGCAACAGCTACAGACAAAGCTAACCACAACCAAAGTATCACTTCAGACGAGCAATTCAGCCAGAAGCTCGGAGCACTGCCTAAAGCCATCGTTGCATGGGTTAAATTTGTGCCAAAAGCTATTAAAGAAGAAGCACCATACGCTCGTATTTCAGCTACAGTACATGATTCATACGACTATATAGAATATGGTACAGCAGAAGCTTCCGCTGAAGATACAGAGAACGCTTCACATGTAGTTGCTCATGCAGAGCAAAATTTCCTTCCTGTTACAGACGATGAGGGCAAATACCAGTGGCAGCGTTTAGAGATTCCGTTCTCAACAGAAAACTGCACAGCTACAGACCCGGCATACATCATTGTCAATATCGCCACAAACTCCATACCGGGAAAAGGAACACCGGACGATTCTCTCTACATCGACGATATAGAGCTTATCTACGATGAAATCCAAGAGCCAAACTACTCAGAGTTACTTGCTGACAGTTACACAGGTGTACTCACTGTTGCCATTAATGGTGACAAGGTTCCTTCAACACAGGAAGTGATTAACATTGCAAAGAAAGAAGACGGAACTATTGACCTCAGCCTCAACAACTTCAAGTTCATCAGTGACATATCCGAAACAGGAGAAATCAGCTATATGTTTGTCGGCAACATACTTGTCACAGACATCATGCCTACAAGTGAAGACGGAAAGCAGATAAACATCAGCAAAGAACAGAGCATCGTCATCACAGAAGGAACAGAACCGGAAGGTGTACAGTGGCTTGGTCCGATGTTGTCCCAAAACGGCGGTATCCCTGTAAAAATCAATGGTACAGCAGAAGATAAAGACCTCAACCTTGGCATTGACATCGAGTTTGAAATGATGCCGGGAGCTTCTATGCAGATTCATGTTGACTTCACAACTGACACAGAAAATGCGATTGCCACAGTGCGTCCAGCTACAAAGTACGGCTACAAAGTTTATACTCTCAGCGGTACATGCGTAGCCTCAGGTGCAGGAAAAGCCAACCTGACAAGTCTGCCTAAAGGCATCTACATCGTTGAAAGCAACGGTGCGCGTACAAAGGTGCTGAACAAATAAATAAAAAGGAATCAACCTATACATGCGAAAGGAGGATGCGCAATTGTGCATCCTCCTTTCGCATGTATAGGTATCAAGACACAAGCTCATCTGGAAAAAGAAGCCGTACATTTTGTTGCCATACTGTTAAGTTTTGTATCGAAAAAGCCTAAAATTAACCTTTTTGCATTGCTATAATGAAAAGATAAACTAATTTTGCGATATAATTCATAAGTATGAAAACAGAAAAACAGGAGTTTCTCATTGACATAGACAAAATTCTAAAAGACAAAGCCGGCAGCAAAGCAAAATATATACCGGGCTTTGTAATTTCGTGGCTGAAAAAGATTCTGCATCAGGACGAAGTCAACAGCTACCTTACAGGCAGAGCCAAAGGGAAAGTCGGGATGGACTTCCTCGACGAGTGTGTATCTTATCTTGAAATGGATCTTCACGTGCGCGGTCTCGATGCCCTACCGGGAAATGAGGGGAACAGATACTTTACCATTGTCAGCAACCATCCGCTTGGAGGAGAAGACGGTGTGGCTCTCGGTTCAATACTCTGCCACAAATACAACAGCAAGATAAAGTATCTAGTCAATGACATACTTATGAACCTCCACGGACTTGCTCCTCTCTGCATTCCTATCAACAAGACAGGTAGCCAAAGCCGTAACTTTCCTAAAATGGTTGATGCTGCATTCCAGTCAGACAACAACGTACTCATGTTTCCTGCCGGTCTTTGTTCGAGACGAGGAGATGACGGCCAGATTCGCGACCTGCAATGGAAAAAGACATTCATTACCAAAAGTATCGAATATCAGCGCGACATTATCCCTGTACACTTCTCCGGTCAAAACTCCGACAGATTCTACAACATCGCGCGCTGGTGCAAGAAGCTCAACCTAAAATTCAACCTTGCCATGCTCTTCCTTGTCGATGAGATGTACAAGAATGTAGGTAAATCATTTACCGTCACATTCGGAGAACCGATTCCATGGCAGACATTCACCGACAAATCAAAGACAGCGGCAGAATGGGCGGAATGGGTCAAAGAGAAAGTATATAACTTACAATAATAAAGCTACAAACGACAATAAATCAGAAGAAATGGAAGAAGAAATTATTGCTCCGATAAGCAAGGAAGTACTTAAAGCCGAACTGACAGACAACAAACGGCTTCGCTTCACCAACAAGAGCAACAACGAAATCTATATAGTCACCTACCAAGACTCTCCTAATGTAGTACGTGAAATCGGACGTCTGCGTGAGATAGCTTTCCGTGCGGCCGGCGGAGGTACGGGCAAAGCTCTCGACCTCGATGAGTTCGATACAATGGATGAGCCGTACAAACAGCTTATCGTATGGGACCCGGAAGAAGAAGTAATCATCGGCGGCTACAGATACCTATTGGGCACAGATGCCAAACTCGACGACAAAGGGCAGCCGATACTTGCCACATCACACATGTTCCATTTCTCGGAGAAGTTCATGGCAGACTATTTGCCTTACACGATTGAGCTGGGACGTTCATTCGTCACTTTGGAATACCAATCTACACGGGCTGGTTCCAAGGCACTCTTTGCATTGGACAATCTCTGGGACGGTCTCGGAGCACTCACCGTCATCATGCCAAATGTAAAATATCTTTTCGGAAAGATGACCATGTACCCTTCCTACAACCGCAGAGGACGCGATATGATACTCTACTTCCTCAACAAACATTTTGAGGACAAGGACAAGCTTATCATACCGATGAAGCCGCTGCAACTGGAGAATGACCCCGTTGAACTTGCCGCACTCTTCAACAAGGACGATTTCAAAGAGGACTACCGCATACTGAACCATGAAGTGCGCAGCCTCGGACTTAACATTCCACCTCTTGTCAATGCCTACATGAGCCTGTCACCAACAATGAAAATGTTCGGCACAGCCATCAACTACGGATTCGGTGATGTAGAGGAAACCGGTATCCTCATCACCGTTGACGAGATTCTTGCAGAAAAGTATGTCCGGCACATCGAGACATTCGTAAAAGAGCATCCGGAACTGGTACAGATTACAAGCGGTGCCAATAAGGTCATCAGCGAAAACAAATAACAAAAAAGTATATAGCAGTCAGGCCTCATTGTCCACAGACAATGGGGCCTGACTGCATAATATAAGAATCTCTTAAAGAAACTTCTGATTATAACTATATAGCTATTTTTCAACCATGACCCCCAAAGAAGGAAACTAAAAAAATGACGACTATTGGCAGCAGTCGTCATTTTTCCACTTATGAGAAGCAGTTCATACAAACATCCTCATAGCTACATTTTAAAATAACAAGTATTTCTCATTTTTGCTCCTCTACAGGCAGAATCTCGCCTTTCTCATTGAAGAGGACATCAGAAGTTTTAGTTTCGGCATCCGTCAAAGTCACTTTATAAGTCTTAACTCCTTCTGTCTCCTTCACATAGGCTGCTTTAATAGTCTGGTCTTTGTAGTTCTCCGCTACGGCATCTTTGATAGTCTGAGGAAGCGAGTCTGTTTCAATAGCCTTGAACTCATCCTGTGCAACTGTTACTTCAACTTGATCATCAGATGCAACTACTGTGTAAGCATACATAGCGTTAAAACCGAAAGCTGCAAAAAGAACTGCAGCAATTAACATTTTCTTCATTTCTGTAATTTTTTAGATTAAACTTACCACGCCTCTTTTCTTGAGGTTTGATGCAAAATTACAGCTTGCAAGTACACCCGCCAAACAAGTGATAATAGACAGCCGGTTTTCGATAATAGACTCCCTAAAAGCATAATTCTTACTGTCCGAAACATTATGAAAATATCGCTTTGCACCCCAATTGCAACAGTTATTCCCTTGTGTATTTACATTTTCTATCC
The DNA here is from genome assembly GCA_017621515.1 of Bacteroidaceae bacterium. Classification (GTDB taxonomy): domain Bacteria; phylum Bacteroidota; class Bacteroidia; order Bacteroidales; family Bacteroidaceae; genus RGIG8745. The sequence continues at coordinate 51,072 of JAGASY010000008.1, read as the reverse complement.
ATTCTTTAATGCATCAGGACTTCTATAAGTTTCGAAGCATATTGCCTCCCAACAGGTAACACTTTACCATTATTAAGAGTGACTTCCTGCTTGTTGAAACTTTTTATTTTCGATTTGGGTACAATAAATGACCGGTGTATTCGTAGGAATGACTCTGACGGCAACATTGCAAATAGATTTTTCAAAAGGATTCGCGAAGTGATACATTCCCCTGTCAACCGGAAAATCTTAGAATAAGCCTCCACAGCTTCTATATATAGAATATCATCTAACGGAATACTGATATTGTTGTAATCCTGTTTAACAACAATGCACTGGGTCGTCGTATTAATCCTCTCACGCCCTATACGTCTCATAGCCTTGGAAAATGCAGTCAGGAAACGGCTGTAAGCAAAAGGTTTATGAAGATAATCCACAGCATCAAGATCAAAACCGTCGAGAGCATAACGCAAATATGCTGTTGTAAATATAAAACACGTATCTTTAGGCAGCCGTGAAGCTACGTCAAGCCCGTTTATTCCATCCATCTCTATATCGAGAAAAACAATATCCGGTCGGGATTGCTCGATAGCCTCCAATCCGATTATCGGATTGGAAAACTTTTTTAGTTCAATATTACCGATTCGTTGACAGAATTTATCTATCACCTCAAGCGCCAAAGGCTCATCGTCTATGGCCACACATCTGACTAAATCACTCATGACTGTTAAGCTCTATTTTAAGATAAACCTTGAATATTCCGTTTTCTTCTTTAATACTGAAAATATGTCTGTCGGGAAACAACCCCGACAACCGACTTCTGCAATTGTTGATGCCTACCGGCATATCTTTGCGAAACTCATCAACATGCCTCATTATCCGATTCTGTGTCTCAAAAAGCAGAATGCCATTGTTTATGTGGAGTCTTATTAATATCTCACAGTCCCGACTTGTTGAAGCCCCATATTTGAAAGCATTTTCTACGAATGTAAGAAATATCATAGGCGGTATTGATGTTGTAGTGTCATCCACAGAAAAATCTCTGACAACACGGGTGTGACAGTCCAGCCTAATCAGCTCCAAATCGATATAGTTATTGACATAGTTGATTTCATCGTCAATTGCAACCCAATCATTGTCCGCTGTGATATATGTATATTTCAACAGTTCGGTAAATTTGATAAACGCATCTTCCGCCTTTTGCGAAGTTCCAATTACAAGACTGTACAAAGAATTAAGGGTATTGAAAAGAAAATGTGGAGTTATCTGCGCCTTGAAAAGAGCCAGTTCCGCCTTGTTACGTTGATTCTCCAATATACTTTGCAAAAGCATCCGGTTATATAGTTCCTTAATAAAAGAGACAGTCAATGAATAGCCAATAACAACAAAAAACATAAACCACAGGCTTATTGTCATATTGTAGTTTCTCACTCTTGTCTGATACTCGCTCATGGAAGGAATCACAAAATTCTCTTCAGGCAAAGGATACAATGTCAACAAATATGTCAGTACAATAAATATTATTGAGACAAGAACTAATTTACGATACGCTTTCGCCAGAATTAATTGCGGCAATCTTAACAGTTTTGCAGCAAAGTAGCATCCATACAAAAATAAAACAGCCAAACTTGTAAATACGTGAGAAGTAGCCCACCAATAATGCACAGGGCCCAGAAAGATTAAGATTGGCATAAAAACAAAGCCAAAGAATAAATCAAAAATTAAATTTGTTTTATGTTCCAGCGATTTCATGGCGCAAAGTTAATACTTCTCTGTAACAACAGCAAATACTGCAAAATACATTCATTTACACATTTACGGTGTCTATTGGCATCCCCTTTGTGATGTTATGTATATTGCCTACTTTTGCATAAGAAACAAGAAAAACAAAGGTTATATGAATACAAGAAATCTTATCATCCCGGTGATTATCTCATCGATGTTGTTCTCTTGCAATGAGAACAAAGAAAAAGAACAACAGTCATTGGCTGAGGTGTCAAAGCAAGAACTTATCACTGCATTGAGTGAAAGAGAACAGTTGCTCATCTTGGTTAAAGAAATCTCAACCGGACTGGAACAGATTAAGCAGCTTGAAAACATCATGACTGTCTCAGCTGAACATCCCGAGAAAAATGTCAGTCAACAGGCTCAGATTCTTGCAGACATTTCAAGTCTGAAAGAAAGAATCCAACAACGTAAAGAAAAGTTGCAAGAGCTGGAGAGCAAATTGCAAGACTCAACAATCAACAACAAAGAACTTCAAGAGACTGTCAAGGCTCTGCAGATTCAGATTGACTCTCAAATAGAGGAAATAGAATCATTGAAACAACAGCTGGTCGCAGCAAACGAACACATTGGTGCCTTAAATAACGAAGTTGATTCTCTTAACACTACTGTCACCACAGTTACAGGAGAACGCAATGCCGCCCAAGAGGCATCAGTCAAACTCGAAAATGAACTTAATACATGCTATTACATCATTGCAACGAAATCTGAATTGAAATCATATAATATAATCGAGACCGGTTTTCTTCGCAAGACCAAACTGACAAAAAGTGATTTCGACAAAGGGGACTTCGTCATAAGTGACAAACGTATTCTCAATACTTTACCTTTGAATGCCTCAAAAATCAAGATTCTTACAAATCACCCGGAGACATCATACGAACTGATTGAGGAGAACGGACTGAAAACGATTAAGATAACTAATCCGGAACAATTCTGGAATCAAACCAATTATCTTGTCGTAGAAAAGAATTAAATAAGAAGTTGTTTTAGAATTGTTTGTTATAGTTACGTTGGGGGATTAGGCAGACCTCCCTTGTGCTTTTAGTGGGTGCATTTTTTCTTTAGCTTAAGGAGTGTATTCACAGACTCCTCATATTACTTTTTTAAGCAGATGTCTTTGACAGACTCCTTGCATTACTTTTAAGTGGGAGTCTGTCGAGTACATCCGCTTAAGAAAGTAATATGAGGACTCTATGAATGCACCCACTAAAGCACAAGGGAGGCATCTGCTAAGAATCATCTATATCCAAGCACTTACAACATAGGGATGCTCTCGCCATTAATCTTTCGGATAAGGTCAAGCGCAAAGACATCCGTCATTCCCGACACAAAATCAAGCACAGCCATGATGCGAGTATATACATCCTCCGAATGCACATCATATTGAGAAGACACACGACGGAGCAGAAGCTTGGAATAAGCTTTTTCGGGATACATAGCCGCTGTAGCAAACAAATCGATCAACGTACTGATAATCTTGTATCCGGCAAGCTCTATATCCACTACATCCTTGCTCTGGTAAATCTTCTGTACCGACAACGACATACATTTGCCGTATGCATCATACACCTGGGGAGAAATGCTTTTGATGAGCGGTCCCTTGAACTCGCCTTTCAGAATCTGCTGTTCATTGTTCACAAATGCCTCCACACACTCACTCTCCAGCTTACCTATTACGCATGAGCGCAAATACACAATCTGCTCATTGATGTCCTCCACCTCGGTAAACACCTTGCAGATGCGCTCTCTCCGCTCCTCGTCGAAGAAAGCAAGCATGGCTTCTTTCGTCTCCTCTGTCGAAAGCAGTTTCAGCTTATGGGCATCCTCAATGTCCATTATTTCATAACAAATGTCATCTGCCGCCTCCACCAGATAGACAAGCGGATGACGTGCATAACGTCCTTCCGCAAGCTGCACAATCCCCAACTCGTCGGCAATCTTCCGATATGTGTCCTCCTCACTCAGAAAAAAGCCGAACTTCTGTTTGTCGCCGGCAAAAGAAGAACGGAAGGGATATTTCACGATGGAGGCGAGAGTGGAATAGGTCATGACAAATCCGCCCTTTCTTCGTCCGGCAAACTGATGGGTCAGCAGACGGAAAGCATTTGCATTTCCCTCGTAATGTGTCAAGTCCTGCCACTGCCCCTCCGTCACCATCTCTTTGTATTTCAGTCCGTCACCTTCCGAGAAGAAAGTGGCAATGGCTTTCTCGCCCGAATGTCCGAAAGGAGGATTACCCATATCATGAGCAAGACAAGCAGCACTCACAATGTCGCCGATTTCACTTACATGTGTCTCCGCCAGCTCCGGATGCAGACTCAGCAGCCTACGCGCCACATCGTCGCCGAGTGAGCGTCCCACACTTGCCACCTCAAGACTGTGTGTCAATCTATTATGCACAAACACACTGCCGGGAAGAGGAAACACCTGTGTCTTATTCTGCAATCGTCTGAACGGAGCAGAGAAAATCAGTCTGTCATAGTCTCTTTTAAACTCCGTGCGGTCGTCCTTTCGCCTGTAGTGCAGTTCTTCCTGTCCAAGCCGTTTATTCGATATAAGTCTTTCCCAGTCCATTACCATAACCATGTCTATATTAAGCAAGCCAAAGTTACATATTTTATCCATAGCATAGAAACCGTTTCAGATTTTTATCTTTTTCGGATGTATCTGACAGACCTATAAAATGCTAAATTTTCTATAATTCGCACCATTTTCATTTTGACAAAATGATATTTTCGCTCAAAATGAAAATTTAACACTTCGAGTGATTTTTTGTCGAGGAGGAAAAGACAAAAATTTCACAGCAAGGATAAAGTATTGACAATCAGCAAGATATAATTTTACACAAAATACTCAAAAAAACATACCGGACGCAATTTTTCGAGCATTTTGAGTATTCTGATAATCTACTGATTATTAATATATTACAAGCAAACCTAACATTTTTACTCCAAAATGCTATTTCAAATTCATTCACTTTTAAAGTTCTGTTCAGACACTCTTTCGAAGCAATGAACTATACACTTCTTAACATTTCAACCGAAGCAAAATGTCTTTTTCTCCGCTGCCCACTGTTTTCATCTTTTCAGCGCGCTGTTTTTATTTTTTCAGCGCACAGTGCAGAAAATTGTAGCGCACAGGAAATAAAATTGCAGTGCGCTGTGGAGAAAAAAACTGCGCGCTGAAAATTTGAGAACTTAGTACTTTTTTCAAAAAGACTCTTCGCCGGAAATAAATAAATGTAAAAGAGCTGCTCCAAAATGAAACACTATTTCACATTTTGTAGAGCCTTCAGAAAATACGCACAGAATCCTCATTCTTCGAGAAAAGTTCAGCACGCTTCATTTTGGAGCGTTCCAGAGGGCTTGGGATTTTAACATTTGACAAAATCAAAAAGAAAGTATTTTGGCTAAATTACTACAATCAAGAGCCTCACAAGCAAAGATACACTATCATTTTGTCAGAAAATATTTTTGTTAAAAATTATATATAAAAAATTTTGTTATGAAGCCTTTTATAGATGTATGTAATGTTTGTTTAAGTGGTTGTATTCACAGACTTCTAAACAAACATGAGGAGTCTGTGAATACAACCACTAAAGAAATATCATGACATACATTTTTCAAAGCGAGGCGCAAACATATCAATGTCTCGTTGTGGCAATCCGAGCTTTCGAGCTTCGTGATGCCACGATTCCATAGCAGTTTTTACTTCCATAATAATAGTTTGAGCTTTCGTGGCTGAAAGCATGTAGTCTCCGGAAGATTCTAAAAGAATATTCAAGTTAGACTCATCGGTTGTACGATTAATCAATAGGCTTTGATTTTCAGCAAGTGTTGGGTTGATGTCGTAGGCTGGAGAAAGTTTCCAACCTTTACGTGTCAATAGAAATCCATGATTACGGAAATGGTCATCGGAATTGCCAATAATGATGTAGAATGCCACACGGCGATACAACTCTTCAAGATTTTGTTCTACATCGCATCCATGCTGAATAATGAAATCAACTATATCGGTATAGCCATAGCCTGTTGATGCATTGTCGCCATCTGTCAGCCCTAACAATGTCAGTGATGAAGCGAAATGTATTCTTTTACCATTGTCTGTTCTGTCAAATCGTCTCGAAAGTAAGATATGGTAATTTTCTCCCGGTACTGTGCGTGTTTCGGCTACATTAATCCCAGCTTTGCGTCCCATAATATGACAGAAATGCTCCCATTGAGCGACATCATAATCATCTTTGCGAGAAGGAAATTTGGCAATAGTTAACCTTCCGGCATCGTCAATGACAGACGCTTTAGGTCTGGCTCCACCGAGTGATGTTCCGGGATGCAACAACTGTGCTAACCATTTCTTTGAGGGCAATAAATGCTTTTCTTCGCTGACTTCAACCTCATGTGCAGCATGCATCAGTTCTCTGACGCTTGTCAATGGTGGAACTCGCAATCTGTCATCACAATTGAGGAATTTACTTCCGGGAGTTTCAGCAAACCTAAATCCCCCCATCCTTGACGCATCATCAATACCCATCAGATAGTCGAATGAAGTCAAACGGCGCACCTTCCTCTTTTCCTCCACAGCTGCAATCTGTTCACGTCGATTCAGTAATGTGCGTCCCCATCTATCGGGTAATGCATCCGAGAAACAAGCAAATATATCTCGCTCCGGTCTTGTATATTGGATGCCGGGATAATTCTGCAAATCGTTACTCAAAAAAATATTTCCGTACATGGCAAGCCAATCTTTATCATACGAGAAGCTATAAGTCTCATTGCCACGTACTGAATCGCACGACAATATCCCAACTAATTGAGGTGTATCGATGCAATCGAAATCGGCATATACATATAATCTTTGCATGGTTTATTCCTTTTTTGATGCGCGTTGACGGTGTTTTAGGCTAAGATCTTGCAAGGTACGACCGAGTGTGTCCTCTTTTGCAATCAGCAAAAGGTCATCATCAAGCTGCAAAGCATAAAGGACACGGGCATATATACCGATAGAAACGGTAGAAGAACCTTTTTCAATGCGTGCAATTGTCAGCGGTGAACAGGTTGCTCGTTCTGCAACCTGAGCTATCGAGAGATTTCGGCGCAGACGGGCAAGCTTAATTTGCTCGCCCATCAAGATCATTTTTTGTTCCAGTCTTCGAGGCAACTTAGTGCCCATTGTGTTTTTTGCCATACCAACATATATTTTAATACTGCAAAAATAGGTATTTTATTTATTATATGATATATTAAGCAAGTTATCATTATCTCAAATAAGAGGTAAAAGAAGTTTTTTTTCATTTTTTATATACGGCATTCTCCCCTACTTGCTATTTTTTTGTTAGTTTTGTATTGAAAATATGACAAATACGATTCCGGCTATGACGGAAGCGTAAAATTTCTATATATACATATTTCTCCAACACACAAAAGAAAGAAAATGATGAAGGTAAAAATAATCAACAAGTCACACCACGAGTTGCCAGCCTATTCGACAGAACTGTCAGCCGGCATGGACTTAAGAGCCAATATTGATGAGCCTATCGTGCTTGCCCCGATGCAGCGCACACTTGTTCCGACAGGACTGTATCTTTCTCTGCCTGCCGGATATGAAGCACAGGTTCGTCCCCGCAGTGGTCTTGCCATCAAGAAAGGGATTACCGTGCTCAATAGTCCGGGAACCATAGATGCCGACTACCGGGGCGAAGTATGCGTCATACTGGTCAATCTGTCTGCCGAACCTTTCACCATCAACGACGGAGAAAGAATTGCACAGATGGTTGTGGCAAAGCACGAGACTGTGGAATGGAGTGTGGTTGAGACTCTGGACGAGACGGAACGCGGAGAAGGAGGATTCGGACATTCCGGAACAAAATAAAACGGAGACGGCGAATGACAGAAGAAATATCATCTACACCGCAAGAAGGATATAGCATGTTTCACAGAATAAAAAAGACGTATATCATAGTATTGCTGATGACATTTGCAGGAATATGCCCGGCTCATGTCTATGGCACAACTGCAAACAGCAGACAAGCAGACATTGCGGACACGCTTCGTTTGACGGACGAGGTGCAACGTAAGTTCGACTATATTTTTTATGAAGCACAGAGACAGCGGCAACTCGGCAACCATGATGCGACATTTGACCTGCTGACATACTGCCGGGAACTGGACCCGCAGTCGGCAGCTGTCTGCTACGAGTTGTCGAACTACTGGCTCTTTCTGAAAGAGGAGGCAAAAGCAAGGGATTGTTTGGAACTGGCGGTCAAACTTGAACCTAAGAACTACTGGTACAAGAACGCGCTCGTGAGATTTTACATGAGCAAGAACCTCATGGACGAGGCTCTGCCCGTGCTTGAAGGCATGATAGAGCAGTTTCCGGAAAAGAGCGAACTGCTGATGATGCAGATGGGCATATACAACGACAAGCAGGACTATGCCAATGTGATAAAGACGCTCGACCGACTTGAAACGAAAGAAGGCAAGAGCGAACAACTGAGTATGGAGAAGTTCAGAATCTATGTGCAGATGAAGGACGAGAAGAACGCATTCAAGGAAATGAGCGACCTTGCAGCGGAATATCCCAACGACCTGCGCTACAGAGTGCTGATTGGAGATTTGTATCTCGACAACGACAAACCGGAACAAGCATATAAGGTATATAAAGAAGTGGAAGCCATCGACTCCATGAATGTGAATGTGATGCTTTCGCTGGCTTCGTATTATGAAAAGACTGGGGAGAACGAACTCTATCAGAAGCAGCTTGAGCAGCTTGTGTCCAATCCTCAACTCGACAAACAGACGCGCCTTTCGCTCATGAGCAGCTTTGTCTATCAGGATGTGCAGAACGGAGGCGATTCCGTTAAAATCATGCGTCTGTTCAACAAAGCACTTGAACAGCCTCAGACAGATGTGGCAATGACAGAATTGTGTGTCAGATATATGGTGACAAAGAAGATGCCTCAGGCTGAAATCAAACCGCTGCTATACAGCATGTTGGACATTGACCCGGAAAATGATATTGCCCGCAATCAGCTCCTTTCATACGCCATACAGGAAGAGGACACAGCCGGAATCATACATATCTGCAAGCCTGCCACTGAATATGGGGCGCAAGACCCTGTATATTATTATTATCTCGGTGTGGCTTATTTCCAGCAGGACAGCACCAGACTTGCCATAGAAGCCCTGCGCGGAGGACTGTCGCATGTGGATGAGAACAGCAGTGTCACTCTGCTCACCAACTTATATTCCATTTTAGGCGACCTGTACCACGAAGCAGGAGAAGACGAAAAAGCATTTGAGGCATACGACTCCTGTCTGATATACAGACCGGACGACGCTCTTGTGCTGAACAACTATGCCTACTATCTTTCTCTCCATAAGCGAGACCTCCAAAAAGCGGAAGAGATGAGCGCAAGGTCACTGGAAAAGAACGGCGACAACCCAACCTACCTCGACACCTTCGCATGGATTCTGTTCCAGCAGAAAAGATACAAGGAGGCACAGGTGTATATCGACAGTGCGCTCGTCCTGCTCGGCGACAGCATCACGAAAGAGGATGCGAACATCGTGGAACATGCGGGAGACATCTATTTCAAAGCTGGGCAGACGGAACAGGCGGTAGAGCTATGGAAAAAAGCCCGGAAACTTGCAGAAGAGCAAGCCAGTGAGGCTTTGGAACAGAAAATCAGAAAAAAGAAGATATAAACAGACCATTACAGCATGAAAAAATCGGCAAAATCATACATTTTATTATTAAGCGTGTTCGCTTTGGTAATATCAACCACCTCATGTGGCTCTTCACGCAAAGGAATCGGCAAAGCAGATGCGGTTTCTGCAAGTACGGCTTTTTCGCCTGAAGCCTTTCTATCTCTCGTCAAAAGCAATGACTCACGGGAGAAAGACCTTACGGCAAAGATAAATGTGACCATTTCATCTGGAAGCAAGTCGATGAGCACCAACGGTACATTAAAAATGAAAAAGGACGATGTGATACAGGTTTCTCTTGTCGATCCCATCCTCGGAATGATGGAAGTGGGGAGAATGGAGTTCACCCGTAACAAGGTGCTTATCATCGACCGCCTCAACAAGCAATACATTGACGTGCCGTATGAGGATGTAGATTTTCTGAAGAAGGCAAACATTGACTTCAACACTCTGCAGTCGTTATTCTGGAACGAAGTGTTCGAACCGGGCAAGAAGCAACCGGACGCATCGGCTTTTACCTATAAAGACCATGAAGACGGAAATATAGAAATAGGATATGCGGACAGACTGCTGACATACAGTTTCGACACAGAGAAACAAACAGGCATACTGAACAAGACTAAGGTGACCGACACGGCAACAGACAGCTATCAGTTGCATTTCGACTATGGAAACTTCACAGACTTTGAAGGTTGCAAGTTTCCAAGAGAACTGACACTGGCGTTCACATCCGGCACAAAATCGGCATCACTGGCATTCAAGTTGTCGTCCATAAAGAACTCATCCGACTGGATTGCACGCACCAGTATTCCGGCAAAATATCGGAAAGCGTCCCCGGAAAAGATACTCAAAATGCTCGTTAAATGAAACGAATACTCATCATCATACTCTGTATCTGTTCTGTCATCACTGCTTTTCCGCAGAACAGAAGAAAGAGCACCACAAAAAAGAAAGCCACCACAACGGTCGTTGACAAGAAGACAAGGTTAAAAAAAGAAGCCACTGCCACACAGAACAAGCGCAAGCAATCTCAACAGCAAGCCGCCAATCTGAACCGTTCGATAAAGGCTAATTTGGACAGCGTACTGATTCTGGACAACCGGATAGGCAAGCAGCAAGCGTCTATCGACAGCCTGAATACAGAAATAGTACGCCTCAACAAACTTGTCTCCACATTGCAAAAGGAACTTTCTCAACTGGAGAAAGAATTACAAATCAAGAAGAACAGATATTCGAATGCCCTTGTACGTCTGCGACGTCACCGCAGTGTGCAGAACAAGATGATGTTTATCTTCTCTGCAGACAACTTTGCACAAATCATACGACGCATGAGGTATCTTCAAGAATATGCCACATATCAGAAAGCGCAGGGAGCAATTATCAAGGAGCAACAGCAGGAAGTAAAGAAAAAGCAGAATGAACTACTTGCCGCAAAAGCACAGGTGCAAAAAAATCTGCAAATAGTGGAAGCTAACAAAACCGCACTGGTGAGCCTGAAAAGCAGCTGTCAGACAAAAATCAACTATCTGAACCGCAACCTGACCACCGTACAACGGCAAATCGCAGAGTACCAGAAGCAAGAAGCCGCACTGAATGCCGAGATAGACCGCATCATCAAACAGGAAATCGAAGCGGAACGCAAGCGCAGGGAAGAGGCGGCACGCAGGAAGGCAGAAGCGGAGAAGAGAGAAAGAGAACGGAAACTGGCAGAAGCGAAAGCGGCAAGGGAACGTGCACTCGCGGCAAAAAAAGCCGCGAAGAACGATGCCGAAAAAAAGGCGGCAAAGAAAGAGTTGGAACGCGCGGATAAGGATGTGCGCACAGCCGAGAAGAACAACAGGGCTGGTGAGAAAATTGCCGCATGGAAATCGGACAACAGTAGTGATGTCCGCCTGTCGTCAAGCTTCGCGAACAACAAGGGAAAGCTCCCGATGCCTATCACTGGTTCTTATTCTGTTGTAGGACACTACGGAAAATATACGGTATCCGGCTTAAGAAATGTGCAGCTGGACAACAAGGGCATAGACATTCGCGGACAGCAAGGTGCGGCAGCGCGTGCTATATTCGACGGAGAAGTATCATCCATTTTCCAGTACGGCACCAGCTACATCATCATGCTCAGACATGGAAGCTACATATCCGTATATTCGGGACTTTCGTCTGTAAATGTAAAGAAAGGACAGAAAGTATCTACTAAGCAGACATTGGGAAACATCGGCAAAGATGCAAACGGAAATACGGTATTGCACTTCCAATTACGAAAAGAAAGCACACGTCTCAATCCCGAACTGTGGGTAAGATAAAATCGTGGGGTTATAGAGTCAGAAAAGCAAAGCAGAACAGATATGCCGCAACTCTATAGCCCCACGATTTTATATTGTCCGCAGACTTAAAATATGCAGCTTATACAAAATATTCATTCAAAAGAGTAAAAAATATACACACAAACTGCATTTTTATGCATTTTATTCATTAATTTTGCAGCGTCTTTCAGAACTATATCAATATGGGAATAAAAGATTCACGATTAGACGCAATAAAAATCATCATATCAAGTAGGAAAATAAGTAATCAGGACGAACTTCTGTCTGCACTGGCGGACAAAGGATACAAACTGACTCAGGCAACCCTCTCACGCGACTTGAAACAACTGAAAGTCGCAAAAGCCATATCCAAAGGTGGCATTCCCTACTATGTGCTCCCCGAACACACAATGTTCAGACGCATAAGAGAGAACCAGACACCAGAAGAAATAATGAAGCGCAACGGATTCATATCCATCCGTTTCTCCGGAAATCTCGCAGTAGTGAAAACACGTCCCGGATATGCAAGCAGCCTTGCTTCAGACATTGACCATGCAGAAATAGAGTCGGTCATAGGCACAATCGCCGGCGACGACACAATACTGCTCATTCTGGAAGAAGGATGTTCTAAAGAAATGGTGAAAGTCGCCATTTCACAAATAATACCGATTTATTAAAAAAAACAGCATAGATACACAAAGGAAAGAAATGGAATACGATGATGGCATAAAGGTAGTGGTTGCCAATGCTTCTCACGAGAAGTATGTTGACATCATTCTCGCCACAATTACCGATTCGGCAAAAAAACGTGGCAGCGGGATAGCATCACGAACACATGAATATCTTGCAACAAAAATGCGTGAACGCAAGGCGATTATCGCCCTTGCAGGAGAAGAAGAAGAGTTTGCCGGCTTCTGCTATATTGAAAGCTGGGGCAACAAGGAATATGTGGCGAACTCCGGACTCATTGTGGTAGAGAAGTTTCGTAAACATCATCTCGCCACACGCATCAAACAAACGGCATTCACACTCAGCCGATTGCGCTGGCCACATGCCAAGTTGTTCGGTCTGACCAGTCAGGCGGCAGTCATGAAGATAAACACTTCTTTAGGATATGTCCCTGTTACTTTCGCCGAACTTACTCAGGACGACGCTTACTGGGCGGGATGCGGCACTCCGGAAAAGCCGTGTTGCATAAACTGCGACATACTGGCACGTACAGGGCGCAAATACTGTATATGCACCGCCATGCTATTCGACCCGAAAGACCATGAAGGCGAGCCGCTGCCAGTACAGCTTCCTCCCGATGTCGTGGAAATGGCACAGAAAGCAGCAAAGATGAATTTGAGATAACGCTCAAAACGAAAGCAATCAAGAAAATCTAATAAAAAACTACAATAATGGAACAGACAAAGAAAAAAGTCGTCGTAGCATTCAGCGGCGGTCTTGACACATCATACACTGTGATGTATCTCGCAAAAGAGATGGGATATGAAGTTCATGCAGCATGTGCCAACACAGGCGGCTTCAGTGCCGAGCAACTGAAAACCAACGAAGAGAATGCATACAAGTTAGGAGCAACCAAGTACGTCACTCTCGATGTTACTCAGGAATATTACGAGAAAAGTCTGAAATACATGGTATTCGGCAATGTGCTCCGCAACAACTGCTACCCTATCTCCGTATCTTCAGAGCGTATATTCCAAGCCATTGCAATAGCAAGATATGCCAACGAAATAGGAGCATCGGCAATTGCCCACGGTTCAACCGGTGCAGGAAACGACCAGATTCGTTTTGACATGACATTCCTTGTTATGGCTCCGGGTGTGGAAATCATCACACTCACACGCGACAAGAACCTGACACGCAAAGAGGAAGTAGATTACCTGAATGCCCACGGATTTAATGCAGACTTCACCAAACTCAAATACAGCTATAACGTGGGAATCTGGGGAACAAGCATCTGCGGTGGCGAAATCCTTGACTCTAACCAAGGACTACCTGAATCCGCTTATCTTAAACACCCAACCAAAGAAGGTCCTGAGCTTCTGAAATTAGGATTCAAGAACGGCGAACTGTGCTCTGTGAACGGAGTGGAATATGAGGACAAGATACTTGCCATACAGAAAGTGGAAGAAATCGGGGCTGCATACGGCATCGGACGCGACTGCCATGTGGGCGACACTATCATAGGCATCAAAGGACGTGTAGGTTTTGAAGCTGCCGCTCCAATGTTGATTATCGGAGCACACCGCTTCCTTGAGAAATACACACTTTCCAAGTGGCAGCAATACTGGAAAGACCAAGTCAGCAACTGGTACGGAATGTTCCTGCACGAAAGCCAGTATCTCGAACCAGTCATGCCGGACATAGAAGCCATGCTGACAAGCTCACAGCGCAATGTGAACGGAGTTGTCACACTCGAACTTCGCCCACTCAGCTTCCAGACAGTCGGAGTAGATTCACCAGACGACCTCGTAAAGAACAAGTTCGGCGAATATGGCGAAGTACAGAAAGGTTGGACAGCAGAAGATGCCAAAGGATTCATCAAAGTCACTTCTACCCCACTCCGTCTCTACTATGCTTGCCATCCTGACGAGGAAAGATAAATATTCCTTCCCGTCAGTCAAAACAAGCAATATTCATCAATACCATATATAATTATGGAAACCAACGACAAAAGACTTGTACGTCCTCGGACAGGACGTATGCTTGGCGGAGTCTGTGCAGGAATCGCCAACTATTTAGGAATGGATCCGACAGTCATACGCGTCATCTATACGCTTCTGACCGTATTTACAGCATTCTCAGGAATTATCGTTTATATCATCTTGCTCTTCATCATACCGGAAGAGCCTAACATATACAGACAATGATTAGAATCGGAATACTCGGCGGAGCCGGATACACAGGAGGCGAACTTATCCGTCTTCTGCTCAACCATCCGGACGCAGAGATTGTATTCGTGAACAGCGGCTCGAATGCGGGCAACAAAATTACAGACGTACACGAAGGACTTATCGGCGAAACAGACATGGAGTTCACGGACGCAATGCCTTTTGACCATGTTGATGTCGTATTCTTCTGCTTCGGACACGGCAAAAGCGAGGCTTTTCTTAAAGAGCGCACAATCCCTGCCCATGTAAAAATCATAGATCTTGCCCAAGATTTCCGCATAGCTTCTCCGACACACGACTATATATATGGTCTGCCGGAAATACACAAGGAGGAAATAAAGAACTGCTGCCACCTTGCCAATCCGGGATGCTTTGCCACCTGCATACAACTCGGACTACTTCCTCTGGCAAAAGCCGGACTGCTGACCAACGATGTGGCAGTAAATGCCATCACCGGTTCCACCGGAGCAGGACAAAAGCCCGGCGCAACAACACATTTCTCATGGCGCAACAATAATATGAGCGTGTATAAAGTGTTCAATCACCAACATCTGCACGAAATACGTCAGTCACTCACAGAGCTTCAAGGTTCTCTTGAAGCAAGCATCGACTTTATCCCTTATCGCGGAGATTTTGCACGCGGAATATTCTGTACCGAGGTGGTCAAGTTTGAGGGTGAGGAAGGAAGTCCGACAAACCCGACAGGCGAACAGCTTGCAGAAATGTACAAGACATTCTATGCCACAGCAGCTTTTACACATTACACAGACAAACAGATTGACTTGAAGCAGGTGGTCAACACCAACAAAGCCCTTGTCCACATCGACAAGTTCGGCAACAAGGCGGTCATCACCTCTGTCATCGACAATCTGCTCAAAGGTGCAGTAGGTCAGGCAGTGCAGAACATGAATCTCATGTTCGGAATTGACGAGACATCGGGTCTCCGCCTGAAGCCATCAGCATTTTAATTATAAAACAAGCATCATGCAATTATTTGACGTATATCCATTATTTGATATAGCCATAGAGAAAGGTCTCGGATGCAAAGTCTGGGACAACAAAGGACAAGAATATCTTGACTTCTATGGCGGACATGCCGTAATCAGCGTGGGACATTGCCATCCCCACTATGTGGATGCCATGACGAAACAGCTGAACAAGCTCGGTTTCTACAGCAATTCAGTCATCAACCCTCTCCAGCAGAAACTGGCAGAACGACTCGGAAAGGTCTGCGGATATGAGGACTACCAACTGTTCCTAATCAATTCGGGTGCAGAAGCCAATGAGAACGCACTGAAACTTGCGTCCTTCTATAACGGACGCACACGCATCTTATCTGCCGAGAAAGCGTTTCACGGACGCACATCGCTTGCTGTAGAAGCTACAGCCAATCCAAAGATTATCGCGCCGATCAATGCCAACGGCCATGTGACATACCTCCCTCTCAACGAAATTGAGGCATGGAAGAAAGAAATTGAAAAGGGAGACGTATGCGCATGTATCATCGAGTGCATACAAGGTGTCGGCGGCATACGCTTGGCAACAGCCGAGTTCATGCAGGAGCTCAGTGCTCTGTGCGAGAAGCACAACACCATACTTATATGCGATGAAATCCAGTGCGGATACGGTCGTTCCGGACGCTTTTTCGCCCACCAGCATCTTGGTATAAAACCAGACCTCATCACGGTGGCAAAAGGAATTGCCAATGGATTCCCGATGAGCGGTCTGCTTATTTCTCCGAAATTCAAGCCAGTCTATGGACAACTGGGAACCACTTTCGGCGGAAACCATCTTGCATGTGCCGGCGCCCTTGCCGTACTCGACATCATCGAGAACGAGAACCTGATAGAGAATGCAGAAAAGGTCGGAGAATACCTGATGGAACAGCTCAAGGCTGCCAACCTGCCTCACGTGGTTGATGTTCGCGGTCGCGGTCTCATGATTGGCATAGAACTTGACACCCCTTACAAGGAGGTGCGCAACCGCCTTATCCACGAGCAACATTGTTTCACCGGATGCAGCGGAACAAACACGCTCCGTCTGCTTCCTCCTCTTTGCCTGACAATGGCGGAAGCTGACGACTTCATCGCCAGACTGAAGGCCGTATTGTAATTTATCCTACCTAACTATAAGTCCTCTACAAGGACTGTCCAATGTCGAAAGAATCTCAGTTCTGAATATAGAGCTGAGATTCTTCCAGTTTAAAACATCTTCGGAGATTCTACATAGTTGCAAGAATAAACCTACCATGTATCTTTATGGATGTATCCGACAGACTCCTCCGTCGCTACCACACCACTTCTTCTAAGTATTCTAATCTTATATACATTATCTTTGTTTTGACACTCATAATATAACAACATACCAAAGATATTGATTCAGCGTAACCCAGAAGCATAAAAAGGAAAGAAGAAAAACAAAATTATAATCTACTCATATATTGCATTATATCAGACTATTTTTATATCTTTGCCACCGGAGTAGGAAAACCTACATCCAAGACATATTAGAAAAAGAAGAAGCGTTATGCTTATCTTGTAGTTTGAAAACGTAGGAAATTTTCAAAAATATATACGAGGATAGCATAGTGGTTCTCACGCTATAGCGTGGGCTGCTATTACTACATCTGTATATATGGGTTTCCTACGACCTTCAAACTAAGACGTGGCATTGCAGTTCCACGCTTCTGTGATATAATAAACAATCCTTGTGGTAGCTGGAGGTAAGATAAAATTAAAAAGCTATGAGAAGAAAACTATTTATTATTGTTTTATTGGTAATCTCAAATTCTCTATTTGCTCAAAAAGATGTAACTAAATTTATGGGAATTCCTATCGATGGTTTTAAATCTGAAATGATCCAAAAACTTAAAGGAAAAGGATTCGTAAATTCTGCAACTGACAAAGATGTGTTAGAAGGAGAATTTAACGGCACACAAGTGTATGTACATATTGCGACGAACAATAATAAAGTATGCCGAATTATGGTATGTGACATGCATCAAACAGATGAAACAAACATTAAAATCCGCTTTAATAAATTATGTCAGCAATTTCAAAGCAACTCTAATTATATAAGTTTTGACGATTATACAATAGCTGACGATGAAAACATATCCTATGAATTAACAGTGAATAACAAAAGATACCAAGCTATATTTTATCAAAGAGCACTAATTGCAGATTCTATAGAAATCGCTAACAAATTACAAGCGTATATTTTAGAAAAATACACTCAACAAGAATTTGACAACCTCACAGAAGAAACCAAAAAAGATATAATATACAAAGCATCTTTAAACTATGTTACTGAAACTATTACAAAAAAGCCTGTATGGTTTATAATTTCTCAATATTTTGGAAAATACTATATTACTATGTTCTATGATAATGAATACAATAGGGCAAATGGCGAAGACCTATAAACTATCTTATTTTTAAAATAATCATATTCTACAGCATTCTTCATCACAGGCTCTCCTAACCTTATTCTATTTTTGGGGAGGGGGAGACCTGTGACGGATACCACATAAAACAGTAGAAAATCATGCTAAAACGGCATTTTTCAATTTGACAAAATGATATTTTCACTCAAAATGAAAATTTAACACTTGGAGCGATATTTTGTCGATGGCGAGAAGACGAAAATTTTGACTCAAAGATAAGACTCTGATAATCAAAAAGATATAATTTTATAGAAATCGTTCAAAAAATGCGCCGGACGCAATTTTTCGATAAATTTGAGTATTCTGATAAATCTCTGATTATTAATATATTACAAATAAGTCCACCGTTTCCGTTCCCAAATACCGCCCGAACAATACCCATTTTTCAGTTTCTGTTCTGCCCCTCTTCCCATGCAACAAATTATACACTTCTTAACATTTAGGATGAACTCCGCTGTCTTATTCTCCACATCCCAGTATTTTTTTAATTTCAGCGCACTATCATCAAATTTTCAGCGCACAGTGAGAGAATTTCCAGTGCGCTGTGAAGAAAATTGCAGTGCGCTGCGAAGAAAAAAACAGTACGCTGAAAATTTAAAAACTTAGTACTCTTCTCCAGAAAACTCTTCGTCAAGAATAAACAAATGTGAAAGAACCGTTCTAAAACGAAACACTATTTCACAATTCGTGAAAGCTTTTGAAAACGCTCACAAAATCCCCATTCTTTGAGAAAAGTTCGGCGCGCCTCATTTTGAAGCATTCCAGAGGGCTCAGGATTTTAACATTTGGCAAAATCAAAAAGACAGCGAGAACAAATATTATTTGTCAATATGATTGTATTATTCAAAATACATCGACATTTTATCAAAACAAAATATACCTCAAAAAACGATGTCAAAAAATTTTTTATGGAGCTTTAAATATAGGTTACAACAATGTATAAACCAGAATAATTAGTTAAACTTATCTACGACAATAGCCTATTAAATTTTGAAATATATGCGGAGAAGTCAGAATGAAACTAAAAATCTCTATTCTTCCAATTGAATTTGAATTAGAAGAAAAACACTTCTCAAAAAAGACGATTTTTGAGAAGTATTGCGATGAATGGTTCTCAAAAACAGCCTTTTTTGAGAACCATTCATCTTTTATTAGCTCTTGATGCTTCTTCAAGTTGCGATTGCAGCTCTTCCATGTTTTCGGGAGACGCAGCCGCATTGAAGTGAATCTTTCCGCTTTTATCGAAAATGACATAACGAGGTATAGACAAGACTCCATGTATGTCCCCAAATGTTTTATATATTTCACTATGGAAAGCTTCCTGCATGCGTATGCGCTCTCCCATCAAGCCGTATGATGCGACCATCTTATGCCATTTCGCATCGTCTTCTTGACGGTCAATGCTCAGATAAAGCAGAACAATATCGTCATGACTCTTCACATACTCCTGCAACGGTTTGATGTACGCAAACGATTTTCGGCATGGGGCGCACCAAGTTGCCCAAATATCCATGAAAACGACCTTTCCTTTATATCTGTCTATCACCTCACCAAACGTCTTTATATTCTCTATATCAGGAAAATGGATATAGTCAGATGTCTCCACTTTATTGAATGCTTTATTTTTGGCAACGGCTCTATCTACCAACGGCATCCAAGCACTTTTCGGGTATAACTTCTTAAACGACTCTGACAAAGGAATAATGGCAAGATTATTTTGTTCCTCACTTTCATCGCGCAGGAACAACTGTGCCATCGCCCCGAATAAGTTCATTTTATTTTTCATTATATTCAATTTAAGTTTCTTCTTCATATAGCAAAATCAGCGATAATATTTATTAGCTGACCTTTTTTATACCCAAATCTGCTGACCCGAAGAGTCTGATAAAAAAGAAAAGCCAAGTAATTGAAAAAATCAATACTTAGCTTTTACCTGTACCCAGACCCGGGATCGAACCGGGATGGATTGCTCCACTGGTGTTTGAGACCAGCGCGTCTACCGATTCCGCCATCTGGGCATTCTGCATTTCCGAATGCGTTGCAAAGGTATTACTTTTTTTGTTTGTGACCAAAAAAAGGTCTGTATTTTTCGATTTTAGATAGAAGATATTCTGTTTTTACTACACTTCTTGATCGCAGTGCTGCTTTTTCTGTTCAAGTTCTTCTGTGTATAGACTGAAAAAATCGAAATCAAGTATTGTTGATATGCGCAATAATATGTTGGAGTCAATGCTTCTTTTATCAAAGATTTTGTATATGTTTATGCGGCTATATCCAAGCTCGTTTGCTAACCATACGACACTTTTCTTTTTCTCCTTCATCTTCATTTTTATTTGATTCCCTATGTGCATATCTGTATGTTATTATTTTTTATTGGTAATTCCCTGTTATATTTACTGACAAGGCATCCATATTATGCTTCTCTGTTATAATGTATAGGCTGATTCCGGTATTGCATGGAAAGCCAGAATCTGCCTCCCATGCAATGTTTGTTTTCTATAGATTTATGTGAAATCGTTTCTTATCTCCCGATCTTCTATATATTCTTTTATTCATTTTTCATGTTCTCCTCCCTTTTATTTATATATTATCTGCAAAGAAATAGAAAAATTAACTTTTGCAACAATATTTTTGTAATCGATTTGTTTACATGTTAACATATTTGTTTCATTATATATGCTGAATATCAAAATAATATCAGATAATATGCCAAAGGTTACTTCTCACCTGTCCCCTTCAATATGTATAGATGATGTCAGACATAAATCTGCCCCTATAGCTGCGCTCGAATGAAAAACTTCTTATTCCCTCTTTTTCTTTACTCCCCCTGTTCCCAGATTAATATAGAATCTCCAGATTCTTTTCTTGAGTACGCTTCATAAGCCAGTTTTTCAACCGCGTCAGCTCCTCCTGCTTCGGTTGTTTGTCGAAAGAAAGAGTGGCAAGACACAATGTGTCAGGAGCTATGGAGTCTGTAGTATAGCATCTGACAGTGCGGTTGAGCGTGAGCGACTTTATACCGGGAAAAAGCGTAGATATTTCACAGCTTAGCGCCATAGTAAGTTCACCAAACTTCTTCTCCTGCTCCGCAGCATTTTCAAGTGTTTCTATTTGCTTGCGCTGCTCCTCTATCGTTTTTTCATTCTTCTCATACAGGTCTTTCATTACGATGGTTTTAATGGATGAGACATCTACATTGTTACTGTTGTTGATTCCCTGTATGACAATAAGTTTTGTGCCTTTCAGTTTGTAACCATCCATTCTCTGTTCTACGGTTGCAATCATTTTCGCCGGTAGTTCTTCACCCATGAGCACAACCCTTATTTCCTTGTTTTTGTAGGAAATTTCTTTCTGTATCACCTGAGTGTGACTGAAATTAAATTCATTGTTGATGAATGCGCCTGCATGCGACTTGTAGAATGATTCTTTTACGATGCTATAAGTCATCACTACAGAAGGAATAATGGTGGCAATGACGATGATATAGATATAGCGTTTCAATATGCTTCCCCGCTTCTTGTCTATATATGTCTTATATGAGAAATTCATCATTCTGACTCCTACGAATGTAGCAACAGTGATGAACACGGTGTTTATGAAATACAAATAGAACGCTCCGAAAAAGTACATCCATTGCCCTGTGGCAATTCCGTAGCCGGCTGTACATAGCGGAGGCATAAGGGCTGTAGCTATGGCAACTCCCGGAAGCACATTGCCTTTTTCTCTTGCACATATCGCCACAATACCTGCCAGTCCTCCAAACAAGGCTATCAACACGTCATAGATATTAGGCGACGTGCGCGCCAGCAATTCAGATTGTGCTTCAGTCAGTGGAGTGACCGTAAAATAAATGGTTGCCGTAAGTACCGAGATACCTGTTGCCACACCGAAGTTCTTGAGCGACCGTTTTAGTAATCAAAGTCCGTAATGCCAATGGAGAGTCCCATTCCGATGATAGGTCCCATCAGAGGTGATATAAGCATGGCACCGATTATGACGGCTGTCGAGTTAACATTCAGTCCGAGTGAAGCAATAAATATGGCGAATATAAGCACCCACAGATTCATCCCCTTGAACTGTATTCCGCTTACAATTGAATCAATTGTTTGTTGCTGTTCTTCTTCCGTGATACTGATATGGAAGAATTTTTTTAGATTTATCTTCATCTGCACAAAATATTGAAGATGGCTAAATATTCCGGAGACTGAATGTAGCTTTCGCATATAAAGAGCCATTCAATCTCCGGTATGAATTCAAAATCAGGACAATCCTTCAATCTGTCCATTAACAATGTCTATTCTCTCCGCTTGCGGTGAGCGAGGCAATCCCGGCATACGCAATATGTCACCGGCAATCGCAACAATCATTTCCGCACCACGGTTGATGACAAAGTCGCGTATGCGGATGGAGAAACCTGACGGAGTGCCGTACAGACCCGGATCGGCAGAAAATGAATACTGAGTCTTGGCAATACATACCGGATAATGCTCCAGACCAAGCGACTTTATTCTTTGCAGCATTTTTTCAGCGGCCTTGGCATAGCTTACACTTGCTGCACCATAGATCTTCGTACAAACCTTCTCCACCTTAGTTTTAATATCGTCTTGGTCATCATAGCATAACTGAAGCGGCTGCGACGGACGGCTGTCTATCTGTTCGCAAACTACCTTGGCAAGTTCAACAGCCCCTTCTCCTCCTTCAAGGAAAGCATTATTTATGGCGAATCCCACACCGAGTTCCTCGCAATGGCGACGCACAATGTCAAGTTCTTCGTCCGTATCTGTCGCATAGCGATTGAAAGCCACCACGACAGTCTGTCCGTATGACTGCATATTATGGATATGACGATCAAGATTCTTGAGTCCATCTTTCAGTCCTTGTTCATTTGGAAGTTTGATGTTGTCCAGACTAACACCGCCATGCATCTTCAGTCCCTGTGTTGTAGCAACAATGACAGTAAGTTTAGGCTGCAAACCGGCTTTCCGGCACTTTATGTCAAAGAATTTCTCTGCGCCAAGGTCAGCACCGAAACCAGCTTCCGTGACAACATAATCTCCGAATGTCATAGCAAGCTTGGTCGATAGGATAGAACTGCATCCGTGGGCGATGTTAGCAAACGGCCCTCCGTGTACGAATGCCGGAGTCTGCTCCGTTGTCTGCACAAGATTCGGATGAATGGCATCCATCAGAAGCACTGTTATGGCACCTCCGACTCCCATGTCTTTCACAGTAAACGGCCGTCCGTCTGTCGTGATTCCGAGAAGTATGTTCTCTACACGACGACGCAAGTCGTCCCTATCTTTCGCCAGACACAGAATTGCCATAATCTCACTTGCCGGAGTTATATCGAACCCACTTTCCTGCACAGTTCCGTCAGTCTTTGCACCCAGTCCGGTGACAACGAAACGCAGGTTGCGGTCGTTGACATCAAGAACTCGTTTCCACAACACTTCTTTCAGAGCAAATCCTTCTTCGCGGTGCTGATATATATAGTTATCAAGCAATGCGCTTATCATATTGTGTGCAGATGTGATGGCATGGAAGTCGCCCGTGAAATGCAGATTAATCTTCTCCATAGGCAGCACCTGGGCATATCCACCTCCCGCGGCTCCTCCCTTAAGTCCGAAACACGGACCGAGAGAAGGCTCACGCAGTGCCACCACCGCCTTCTTGCCAATCTTGTTCAAACCAAGAGCCAGACCTATTGATACGGTTGTCTTACCGATTCCTGCTTTTGTCGGAGTTATGGCTGTGACAAGAATCAAGTTGCTTTTCTTGACTTTTTCCTCATCAATAAGGCTTTCTGGAACCTTGGCGATATTCTTGCCGTAATATTCAAGTCGGTCTGTCGGAATATCTATCTTGCGTGCCACTTCGTCTATCTCAGCAAGCCGGCACTCTCTCGCAATTTCAATGTCTGTTTTCATAAGATTTACTATTTGTCGGGAGCAAATGTAGATATTTTTTTCAAGTCTCGCAAGAAACTTAACTGTATGATTTCTCAGCATATAAAAGAGAGCCATACCACACTCTTTGCGAGTAGTGATATGGCTCTCTTTATCGACAAGGATGCCCTGCTCCGTTTTTACAGACTTCTGTTTTCCTTATTAGAGCAAAGCAAACTTATATTTGTCCGTTCTTTATTTAACCATAATTTTCTTGGTTACTGTACCATTGCTTGTAACAACCTTAACAACAGAGATTCCCTTATAACCGTTTGCATCGACAGACACTGCGCCGTTGCCTTCTGCAATACCGATAAGCTGACCGCTTGTACTGTAAAGTTCTGCTCTCACATCGTCTGAAGCTATCACTGTTACATTGCCTTCTGTTGCAGAAACAGCAATCACATCTTCATCAGCATTGACACCATTGATGCCCACTGCGTCTATAATAGGAGCACAAGCTGCATTCAATACTTTGTCTGTATTCGCATCGATAAGCATTACCGCTACTTTTACATTAGACAAAGACTTAATCATCTGCGGGAAGTCAACCGTAATAGTAGCTGTATAATCCTTTCCAGCTTCCATATTTTGTGGCAACAAGCCCTGTGTGCCTCCAAAAGGAGTTAAACAGTAACGTGCAACATCCTTAAAGAACATAGGAACGGAAGAAGCTTCGTACTTACCGCCCTTGCCCCAATCTCCATAGATGCTACCTTCAAGACCACCAAGATTGTTAGATTGTACACCCGGAAGGTTGTCCTGAAGTACTACTGCAAAAACATTCACGTTTACACCATTAGCGTCAAGAGCGTAACGCACTGTTACAGGCACTTCAAGCTTACCCTCTATGCCATTTGTAGCAACCGGAGCAACACTTATATTAGCATCGGCAGGAGTTTCAAGTTCTTCCTGAACATAATCGAACCATGTCTTCTCACCTTCTCCACCTACGAATGAAACCTCGCCAGTGCTCATGTTTGCATACATCGGTGAAGAAATATAATTACGGTTGATTCGTCCTGTAGGAGCAGCGTTAAAGTTAAGGAAGTTTGAATACTCCGTCATAGCAGGAGTTGAATATCTGTCGCCGCCCGAATAAGTATGTATAGCAATAGGAATGAACTGGTCGCCTACTGCATTTTCGATATTCTCAATGGCAAGATGACCGCGAGGACAGTTCGGACAGTTCTCACCAGTATATTCTTCCAATACGACACGCTTAGTAGTTTCAAATACAAGGTCGCTGATAGAACTGCTTACTACATCTGTAACAGCAACATCATTGCCACTGGATAAGCTCAATCCTTTAAGCCCTACTTCAATAGTGAAGTCATTCTTCTTTCCGATAGTCAATGGGAGCGGCTTGAAGTCGAATCGGAAGTTTTCGCCTTGCGACATTCCTCCATCCTGTGTGTGTATTATCTCATCTATTACAGTACCCTCACTGTTCTTCAGTGTAAGAGTTACTTCATTGTATTTTTCAATAGCAGAGCTTGCAGTAAACACACCAGAGATAGTCTGACTCTCCTTTGCTATGACAGCATTCTCTGTGATAAGCGCAATTGAATAGCGAAGGTCACGCTGTACAATCACGTTGTCAACAAACACCGCACTCTGGTCTTCATTGTCATTCAAGAATGCAATATAAATATTCTTTCCAGCATATTCTTTAAGATCGACACTGTAATTTGTCCAGTCACCTGCAAGAGTCTGGTCAGAGAATCCAGGTGAAAGCACTTCGTCAAATGCAAGTTTACCTTCTGCCTTTATTCTTTCTGTAAGTTCTTTATTAAGCACATTGAACTCTTCATCACATTCCCAAATATAAACCTTCAGGCGGTCGGTCTTGCTGCTATAATAACTCTGAGCATCAAAGCTGAGCACACACATATCATCCGGAATGTTCAGACGAGGAATAACCATCCAGTCATCGCTCTTTCCTGCCGGATTATATGAAGATACAGACATTGCACATGCGTCTGCACTACCCTCATCACGAATAGACAAGTTCCATGAAGAGTTGAAATCCCATCCGTCAAGGTTCTTGAACTCATCAGACATGGTGTTATTGTCTCCATCAAAGAACATAAACATATCGATGAGAGCACCCGACAAATCTTGGAAATCACAGTTGAACAACACTCTGTCTGTCTGCTCAATTTCTCTCACATACGCACCATTGTAAACGACAGAAAACTCATCGTTAGTATCGCTTGCTGCACTTTGGGCCGCATCAGAAATAGAACCTTTTTCAACCACAATCTTATATGTACTGCCTTCATACATGTACACGACACCGGAAGGATACAGCGCCACCTGATTTTTGTTCGCCAAGAAAGAAAGATTGCCGATATGATATTCCTTGCCTCCCTCTACACGATAAAGAGCTGCAGAAGCCGTATCTGTCACAGCTATATCAGCATCCATTGTCAGAGTGATGTAGCTTGAAGAGTAGTCTATCTTTGCTACAGACGAACCAGACTCAGGGAATGCAGAAACCAGTTCTATCGACTTCTTCTCACGTCCGATATATTCCAGTTCTATCGCTTCGTTCACTCTGTTCCTATCTCCCTTTACGCACAAAGCTCCGGCAGGAATCGTAATAGAATATTTCTTTCCGGCATCAAGCCTCTGAGTTCTGAACGCGATTCTCACACGCTTCGAGTTGTCGTTTGCAGTAGCAAATGTCAATGAGTTTCTTACTACGTTGCCATCCTCATCCTTAAGTTCGATACTTCTGTTAGAAGCAAGTACCTCTACATCATATTCAAATGTCAGGTCTATTTGCTGCAATGTAGAGAAAGAAACTCCGGAAGCAGGATTAACAGTGTAAAGATCAAGAAGATTGAGCTTTGCACACTCGTCTATCACCGGATGGTCAAACTCAACCACATAACTTTGGTCATAAACTGAAGACATACAGACAAGCTTGGTTCCGTCTTCACTTAACGCGAATGGAGTACCTGTATAGTCAAGTCCTACATACGCTTCAAAGTCTATTCCGTATGTATTGCTCAATATTTTGCGAAAATCATACCAAAAGCCGTCTTTTCTAAGCTTCAACTCGCGCAAAGGACCTGTAACTTCTGTAGCACTGAATATATTGCCCTGTCCGTCTGCAACGCAAAGTGCGAAACCCACATCATTAGTTCCGTCAAGCACTTCAAACTCTCCCGTGAGCACATTATATCTGAAAGGATATGACGCTGTGTAAGTATTAGCACCACCAACAACCCACATACCGTTCGCGCTCATAGTGACATCGTCCACATTATCAAGTTCCGGGTAGAGCGGTGTCCATGCCATATTATCATGCTCCGTGAAGCCAACCACCTTATAGGTCTTTTCCACACGGTCATAGACGCAAGTAGCATTCTCCTGCGGATAGAACCATGATATGGCATCAAGCAGATAACGTCCGTCCGGAGAGATAGCATTGAATGTGGAAGCTGTGATAAACTCATGTGCTCTGTTCAGCTCAGGAAGACCCTCAAGCTCAATAATCTTGCCTGTTGCAAGGTCCCACATCGTAGCCTTGTAGTTCCACTCCTGCTTCTCGCGGACAATAGTTATTTCACCGGTGAACGGGTTCTTTTCCGTTTTCGGAGTTCCGTCTTCATTATACACTATGACTTCCTCGACAGCGAGATTACCTACACCAAACCTACCGTCAGGAGTAACAGCTACGACTTCTCCTCCATTCCAATACTCTTCTATCTCAAGAAATTCCCAGTCTCCGATAGCCTTTGACCAGTATGCAGGACGACCGTCAAAACTACCTACGACAATCGTTCCGTCATCAGTAACGTCCTTTGCCGTACAGTTATCACAGACTTCAATACTTGGAATAAGATCGGTAATCTCATCCGTCTCCAAATTAACCAACTTGGGTTTTGTCGTCAGACCGTCGCTCGTAAGAGCCTGCTCCACCACTGCCCATTTTCCGTTATTGGAGATATTCTGCATGATACCTCCATCTTCGAAATCATAGACATGAAAGATTGGTCTGTTTGTCTCTTGTGCGTACGAAAACGTACAAGACAGCATTCCTACAAGCATAATGAGGAATGCAGACAATGAAAATCTTTTCATAAATCTTTTGTTTGTAAAATTATAATTTCATTAGTTCTTCCCTTTTTAGAAAGCATTTTCTCAGAGATTTGATTATTTTCGCTACAAAAATATGAAAAAAGGATTACAAAACAGACTGCTTGATAGTATTTTGCATAAATTAGCATTACAAGGAGAACAAATTTACGGTTTTCTGCTACAAAAAGAACGAAAAAGGTTATCAAACATGCCATATCATAAAAGTAACAGCCCGTTAAATTTTGAATTGGCAGTTATGCGGCAATCGCCGCCGGTCTCATCCCTTCTTCCCACAGTCTTCGAGCTGTTTCCTCTTCAGGCTTAATCCCTGAAAAGAAAATAAAAGGGAATGAACCGTTGCATGAGAAAAATATATATTGCACCTGCTGATATTTTTTGTCCTGTTTTGCCGGGATGATTTCAAAACAAACATAAGTTTCAAGAGTCTTGTTCGCCCTAAAAATGAAGCTCCATAAAAAAATTTTTGACATCGTTTTTTTGAGGGATGCCCTGTTTTGACAAAATGATAGCATATTTCATATATTTTGATTATAATTCAATCATTTTACATTGGAATACTTTCTTTTTGATTTTGTCAAATGTTAAAATTCCAAGCCCGCTGGCACGCGTCAAAATGAGGCGCACCGAACTTTTCTCGGAGAACGGGGATTCTACGCGCATTTTCTAAAGGCTCTGCGAATTGTGAAATAGTGTTTCTTTTTTGACAGTTCTTTTACATTCATTTATCTTTGGCGAAGAATTGTTTTCTCCAATCTACTAAGTTTTGATATTTCCAGCGCACTGTCACCACTTTTTCAGCGCACTGTTCCGACAACGACAGTGCGCTACAAATTCGCGCGCTTAGTAGATTGGAGAAATTTTCAGTATAGATTTTTTGAAAATGCACTGGGAAAGGGGAAAAAAGACAGCGAAATTCGGTTGAAATGTTAAGAAGTGTATAATTCCTGTTTTGAAAGTGTGGCTGAACAGAAGCAGAAAAGCGAATGAGTTTTTGGAGGTATTTGAGGGTGAAAATGGAGCTTTCACCTGTAAGACATTGATAGTCAGCACATTGTCAAATATTCAGAATTTACAAAAAAATTGCGTCCAGCACAATTTCTTGAGCGTTTTTGAGAATTTTATATTTAATTGATTATCAATAATTTATTTTCGCTTCAAATTTTTCTCTTTTTTGCCATCGGCAAAAAATTGCTCGAAGTGTTAAATTTTCATTCTGGGCGAAAATATCATTTTGTCATTTTGAGGAATAGTGTTTTTGTATGTGTTTACTCCATGTTGTAAATACTTACCAATCCGAATTGAATGTCCATGAACCACTTGTAGGGATGCACCCCGGTGCATCCGCCTCTGTGACATGTTTTTTTCAAGGAAATGGAGAAGCGAAGAAGCGGATGCACCGGGGTGCATCCCTACATGTCAATCAATACATCATCATATTATTAAAGTAGGTGTATTCACTAAATGAGTAGTCTGTAAATACACCCACTAAGACACACTAAAAGAGCAGCCTGCAAATACACCCACTTAACACATCCAAATCACACGGATACGAGAGAGCCTCCCCTATGTCCCCACATAATAAAATAGGAGGAGAACGATTCCGTCTTCCTCCTATTTTGATTCATTTATAGACCTTGATGAAGATTCATGCCCTTTGCAGTCGGGACATTTTCTTTCCGCCAAATAAGTATATTTTCTTATTCTTCAATGAATGAGGCTCCATCTTCATCCAATGTTATTGTGACAGCAGATACACCCCATCCTCCTAATCCAGGGACATAATAGTAAGGATAAAGTGTTATAGTCTGTTCGTCCACAACCGTGCTCATAGCAGCCTCAGCTGTCAAACTTGGACTAAGGTCAAGAGGCCAGAATGCATAGATAAGATTTCCTTCTGCATCGTAAGCATCGTTCACGTATGTCTCGAACTTGACACTACCATCTTCATTAACAGTGAAATTAATGTACTGCGCTACAATCGAGTAGTCTGGATTATCATCTCCATAATTTTCTTCCCAATAGTCTGCGAAAGGATCGACAACTCTCCAAAGAGAGAATCCTTCAGCCTTCTCCACTGTTACATTGCTATTTATTCCGTCAAATTCAGTTGAGATTGTCCCTTCGTATGCAATCCACTTGTAATCGCGCATCACATTGCGGCGCAACAAATTAGTAGCATACGGATTCTTGTCCTCTGCAGGAAGTTCTATCTCAAAAGAATAAGAAACTCCAAGTTCTGCTTTCGGGAACTTGATGGTCAGATTCGCCATGTCTTCTCCGGCATTGAAGTGTACAGATGTCGGAATTTCAAAGATGGCTTCGCCATCAACAGAGTCATTCAGATTCACAATGACCTTAATATCCGCAGCTTCTTCAGAAGCCTTGCGATATACAGGAATTGTCAACGCAGGTTCATCTGTCGGCAAAAAGGTCTCACTGGCCGCACTGCTTACTGTTCCGAATGACACTCCCTGACCCACAGTTTGAGGTCCGGGCTGAAAATCCTCGTCATCACCACAAGAGGACAGTACTCCTGCAACAGCCATGCCGATAAGTAAGAAATATTTATTCAGTTTCATATTATATACGTATTATTTTTTATTCTTGTTGAGTAATAATCATTGATGTTAGTCTGTCACACCGTCGCGCAATTCAGCATTCTGCCCCGGTTCAGGCTGTGTACCGTCACTATTGTTCACGATAGCACTGTTAGCATTTATTTCGCTCTGCGGGAAACGCATCAGCAACCATCCGTCTTCCGGTGAAATGTTGAATTGGAAGGCATCCGGATAACAACTTGCAGCATTTGCATGGAATCTTACCACCGGCTTCTTGAGACGCATGATGTCGCTCATTGCAAAACCTTCACCCCACAACTCGACTCTGCGCTGGAACCAGATTTCATCATTGAAAGTGCGACTTGAAGGTATGCGGTATGAAGGGTCGCGGTATGTTTTCACAAAGTTCTCCAGTTTGGTGCGTGCCTGAGCTTCCTGTCCGCTCTTTGCAAGACCTTCGATTTCAATGAGTATCATTTCCTCCACACGCATGAGAGGCCAGTCGTTATTGTTGATTTCAGAGCCGATGCCCGACTTCATACCGAACTTCACGTTTGTATAAGGAAGGAATGCCATCTTCACATCGTCTATCTCCAGTGAGCTAATAGCATCTCCTGTCACACCGCTCCAAGAGATATTGCTGAGTAACGGTGAATGCAGATTCTCGTCAACCCACCATCCCTTACGCACGTCTGTTGCTGAAATCTTGTCATACAACAGATTGTTGATAAAGGCATAGCACTGTACACCTGCCGAGTAGCTGGCAGCAGAGAAAGAACCAATCCATGATGCTGAAGTCGGGTAACTCCAGTCTGTCACCATCGAAGCGTCGATATTGATACCCCAAATCCAGTTATGGTCGTTTATGTCATAGAATGAAGGAGCAGCCAATTCGCCGACACTTGCCGGTGTGTATCCTTCCATCGCCTTGGCTGCATCTTTAGCAGCTTCTGCAAACATACCCATATTAAGGTATGCACGCGCGCGAAGTCCGTATGCCACATTAAGGTCAATCTGTCCCTTGTTCGGACGCTGGAAACCGTCAAGATGCTCAATAGCGTATGTAAGGTCTTCGATAATCAACTTATATACCTCTTCCACAGTAGCGCGAGGATTATTTGCCGGGTCGGCAGTCTCTGCTGTCACAATCGGCACACAAGGTTTG
The DNA here is from genome assembly GCA_017621515.1 of Bacteroidaceae bacterium. Classification (GTDB taxonomy): domain Bacteria; phylum Bacteroidota; class Bacteroidia; order Bacteroidales; family Bacteroidaceae; genus RGIG8745. The sequence continues at coordinate 19,176 of JAGASY010000008.1, read as the reverse complement.
TCCTTGGCATCCTCGTAGCGGAACTGGAAGTAAGGAGCGATTGACAAATAGTCGAAAGCACGCATAGCTCTTGCCTGAGCAATCTGGTTGATGGCATTCTCGTCTTCTGTGTCAGCCGCAAATGAAGCTATGACATCATTTGCCACCTTAATCTGGTTGTACGGCATGGCATAGCGGAGATAAGGGTTTGCATACGACGGGTCACGTGTGGTATATTCTCCACATGCACTGAACCAGTTGTAGCCACTGTTGACACCACCACAGTCCGGTCCCTCAAAGTCCTGCGAAATAGCCATTGTGATGAATCCGAAGTCGTCGGCACGTCCTGAACTTTCACCGAATGTGTAGCAAGGCTTTCCCATCATGGTGAACATTCCTGAGAATGTCGATTGGGTACGGCTTGGCATCGCACCGTTGGTCTGCTGCACTTGCGATGCAGTGAGCTGTCCGCTCATAGGGTCTTGTTCGTCTATGTCGTCGCAGGCAGAGAAAGCCATCAAGCCCGCTGCCAAAAATAACGGAAATTTATATTGTTTCATGTCTGTCTGTTTTATGAATTAGAATGTAAGTGTGATACCTGCTGTGATTGTACGCATAGCTGAATAGTAGTTGCCGCTTGCACCAGAACCGTAGGTCATGCTTCCTATACCCATAGAGAAGCGCGGGTCAAGTCCCTTGCGCGAAGTGAGAATAGCAAGATTCTCTCCAGCCACATAGACACGCAGTCCGGATATGCCGGCAGGAACCAGCCAGTGTTTAGGGAATGTGTAGCCTATCGTCAGGTTGTTCAAGCTGAGATAGTCAGAGCTTGTATAGAAGCGGTCGATAGATGCTTGGCTTCCAATATTGTCAGCCGGGTTGAGACGAGGCACGTCCGTATTTTTGTTTTCCGGTGTCCAAGCATTCAGAATGTCCTTGTGCCAGTTCTGACCTGTTCCTTGTCCACCACCATTGTGCATGAATGTCTGGTACATACCGTCATACATCTTACCGCCGAGTTGATAAGAGAACTGCGCTGAAAGGTCGAATCCGTACAGTTTCAAAGTTGTTCCGAAACCTCCATAAACCTTCGGGAGTGTAGAGCCGAGGTCATACTGTGAAGCCTTAGAGAAATCGTCGGTCTTCTCTGTCTTTGTGATAGTCTTTGTCGGGTCGTCCGGGAACTTAGGATCCTGCACTGTGGCTTCATAATAGTAAAGTGCCTTTCCTGTTTCCTTGTCAACACCTGCAAACTTATAAGCGTATGCGTTGTAGAGTGAACCGCCCACACGGTAGATGTAGTAAGAACCCTTTATACCGTTTTCTGCTACAGAAGGGTCGAGTTCCGTAATCTCATTAGTGTAGTGAGTGAGGTTCAAATTCATGTCCCACTGAATATCGTTAGTTCTTACAAGTGTTCCGTTGAGGGTAAGTTCGACACCTTTATTAAGAATTGAACCTACGTTCACAGGGAATGAGCCTGTCACGATTCCTGAAGAAAGCGGAGTCGGCTTGTTGTAAAGCAAGTCTGTTGTCTTACGGCTGAAATATTCGATGCTACCATAGAGGCGATGGTTGAACAAAGTGAAGTCAAAACCAGTGTTGAATGAATGGCTTGTCTCCCATGTCAATTCGTCGTTTCCTTTCTGCACAAGAACGATAGAATATTCGCCTGTGGCAGAGTTGTAGCTTGTTTCATATCTGTCGGCATACGGATAATAGTCTGAATAGCCACCGGAGAGGAAGTTGTCATTACCTTGTACACCGTAGCTGATTTTGAACTTGAGCAAATCCACCCATTTAATATCCTCCATGAACTTCTCTTTGTTGAGCTGCCATGCAGCACCCACACTTCCGAAGTTACCCCAACGGTGTCCCGGTGCAAAACGTGAAGAAGCGTCACGACGATAAGATGCACTGATGAAGTATTTCTCGTCATAGTCATACTGTACGCGTCCCAGATAACCTTCCACCATGTAGTTCTCCGTGTAAGAGTTCAGGTTCTTAGAGTCGTTGCCCACAGCGTTGCCAAGTTCGCCAACGAATGGTGAATAGAGGTGGTCGTTGAAACCGTAGAAGTACTGATACTTATATTTGTACTGCTCATAACCGGCAGTGATGTCCAAATGATGCACATTGTTGAACTCCTTCTGATACTGTCCGAGGTACTGGTTAGTGACACCCATGCTTCGGGTTGTAAGCACAGCTGCACCTCCGTCTGTAACGCTGTACGAGCCGAAAGGACTGTAGAGCGTATTAGAACGGGTGTTGTTCACATCTGCACCGATGTTTGCCATGAGCGTCAAACCCTCTATCGGAGTGATTCTTGCCGACCACTTACCTGAGAATGCGTCACGGAATCCCTGTGACTTGTTATATTCATTGTCACGGATAGCATTACCTACCACGCTTGGACGACCAAAGTTAGTTTGGTTGGCATCATATATGGTGCGTCCGTTCTCAGTCATGATGCTGCCGTCTGCATTACGTACATAGAGCGGATAGATTGGTGCAATGGTATTACTAATATAGAATATGTTACCGCTGCTCATGTATGTAGTGTTATCATACGACGGAGACTCCGTGTCTGTGTGTGTATAATTCAAAGACGTGTTCACAGTGAGCCACTTCTTAGCCTTGTAGTCCACATTGACACGACCAGTGTAACGCTGCAACTCAGAGTTGTTGACGATACCGCCGTCCTTCAAGTAACCCACGCTTGCATAGTAGTTGATACGGTCGCTTACTCCACTCAAAGAGACATTGTACTCCTGACGGAAAGAATTGTGGAAAGCCTCGTCATACCAGTCATCCGGAGTATAATAATACTGTCCGTCCGAATAGCCGAGCTTGGCATTCGGGTTAAGTCTGAAGTTTGAACCAATGAGCTTCTCTCCTGTCGGAACAGTGAAAATCTGATAGCCAAGACCGCCATTGTTTTTGTTGTAGAGGTTGGCATCAGCGTATGCATAGCTCTCTGCAGCGGACTTGCCAGCATAGTACTGAGAGTTGTACATGGCTTTATAGTGGTTCTCCATATACTGTCCCGGGTCTGTGATGACGTCATACTGAGGTATAAAGCGAGAGTTTGAGCCCCATCTTGCGTCGAACTTCACCTCTGCATCCTGCGCACGTCCTTTCTTTGTGGTGATGAGAACCACACCGTTTGCACCACGCGCACCATAGATAGCACTTGCAGCAGCGTCCTTCAACACGTTGAGCGACTCGATATCAGCAGGGTTGATAGATGCGATGCTTCCGCTGAAAGGCATTCCATCCACCACATAGAGTGGAGAGTTGGATGCCGACATAGAACCGATACCACGTATGCAGATGCTCGGAGAGTTGTCGCCCGGGTCTCCGTTTGCACTTGTCATCTGCACACCTGCCATCTGTCCTGCAAGCGCACTGGTCACATTCGATACAATATGATCTTCGATTGCTTCAGCCTTTATTTCAGCAGCAGAACCGGTGAAAGAAGATTTCTTCTGTGTTCCGTATGCCACAACCATCACATCGTCTATATATTTTGTAGCCGGTGCCATATAGACTTTCATCTGAGGCTTGATAGTTGCTTCTGTGTCTTTCATTCCGATGTAGGAAATCTTCAGTGTCTGGGCATTGTCAGGCACTCCGGCTATGACGAAACGTCCGTCAAGATCTGTAGCATTTCCGATTGTAGTTCCCTTAACAAGTACTGATGCACCAATAACCGGCTCACCTGTATCACTGTTGATAACAACTCCCGTCACCGTTTTTTGGGCAAGAGCTGCACTGAGCGTCAGCATCAAACTGACGAAGAACAAACATACTCTTTTTTTCATTCTCTCAAACTTTTATTTAAAATAATTAATTAAAAAATTGCAATAGCATCATATTCTCAAGAAAAGCATTAAGATTCACTTGGTGGGATATTAAATGTAGTGTCGCCGTAAAAATGAATTTGTCGCTTTCTTTATGATTTTATTTTGCGTCGTTTTACTATCTTTTTGTAAATTGAGGACAAAAATACGCAAACAAATGTTTCAAACAAAATTTTTAGGTGAATATTTATTAATTTCATAGCTTTAGGATGCAAAAAAGTGTATGTTTATGTGTTTTATGTAATAATTTAACGGTTTTTGTTTACAAAAAGAAAGTAAAAGGGAACACAAATTTCTGTAGGTTTAATTAACATTTTGTCAGTTGGGAAAGTGAATGGTTCAAGCGGGTATATTCATATATTCATCATACTATTTTCAATTAGATGTATTTACAGAATCCTTTTGGGTTTTAAGAAGAAATCAGTCAAAGACTTCCACAAAAGACAACAAAAGGTGCCTGTGGAGCATAATCACATAGACAGTCAAAAACATGCCCAAAAAGTGTCCATAACAAAAAAAATTGATATGCACATTTTAACAAAGTTATTTTTCTGGCAAAATAACAACATAATTAGCCATTTTATTTCATTTTGCCAAATTTACGCCCAAAACACCATCCTTTTGATTTTGCCAAATGTTAAAATTCCAAGTCCTCTGGCACGCGTCAAAATGAAGCGCGACGAACTTTTCTCGAAGAACGGGGATTCTACACGCATTTTCTAAAGGCTCTGCAAAATGTGAAATTGTGTTTCGTTTTGGAACAGTTCTTTTACATTTATTTATCCTAAGCGAAGAGTTCTCGGAAAAAAAGTACTAAGTTTTCAAATTTTCAGCGCACAGTTTTTTTCTCCACAGCGCACTGTAATTTTATTTCCTGTGCGCTACAGTTTTCTGCACTGTGCGCTGAAAAAATAAAAACAGCGCGCTGCAAAGAAAAAAAACAGTGGGAAGCGGAGAAAAAGACAGTTTGCTCCGCTTGGAGTATTAAGAAGTGTATAATTTACTGCTTTGGCAATGAGTCTGAACAGAATCTTAAAAGCGAGTGAATTTTTGAGGGCATTTGAGAGCGAAAATGATGTTTTTGATTGTAAAATATTAATAATCAATAGATTATCAGAATATTCAAAATTCTCGAAAAATTGCATCCGGTGCGTTTTTTTGAGCGTTTCGAAGATTTTTGTATTTAGCTGATTATCAATTAAATATCTTTAAGCTAAAATTTTTATCTCTTCTTTCTCAGCATAAAATCGCTCGAAGTGTTAAATTTTCATTTTGAGCGAAAATATCATTTTGTCAAATTGAAAAAGTCGAATTTTTAGAATGTTTAAGCAACAGAGCAGTCTGCGAATACACCTACACCATAAATAAAATAAAGTTTCTAAAAGCTCGCCCTACAACCTCTCACCACAATATTTGCAATAATTTGCATCCAAGTCTGTATTCTGATTGCAGCGCGGACATTTCCCATCCTTGCCTTTCTTCTTTGTTTCGTCAATCATTGTAGCAGAGACGATTCCTGTGGGAACGGCAATGATGGTATAGCCAAGAATCATGACCACAGCGGAGAGGAAACGTCCCAAAGGAGTGACTGGGGTGATGTCACCGTAGCCGACAGTCGTCAGAGTGACTATTGCCCAGTAGATACTTGTAGGAATATCCGTGAAATGCGAGCCCGGAATGCTTCCTTCTATCATGAACATCAGCGTGCCGATAGCTATCACAAGGACAATGACAAACAGGAAATACACCAAGATTTTGTTCAGACTTCTCCTGATGGAGTACAGCAGTAGATAGCCTTCGTTGATAAAGGCGAACAACTTGAACACACGGAATACACGTATGAGCCTGAACGAGCGCAACAGTAGCATGTAGCGAGTAGCGGGCAGGAAGAAAGAGAGATAAAGGGGCAAGGTTGACAACAAGTCAATAATGCCGAAGAAACTCAGCACGTAGGTGCGCGGACGCGGTGAACAATAGATGCGGAGCACATATTCCACCGTAAAGAAGAAGGTGAGCACATACTCCAGAACCTCAAGGGCAAGTTTATAATGACCTGCCACGAAAGGCATACTTTCGACAAAAGCCACCAAGATGCTGAGTATGATGGCAAGCATCACCGCCACATCGAAGGCTTTTCCTCCCCATGTGTCCGACTCGAATATGATTCTATACAGGTTTTCTTTGTTCAGAAAACGCTTCAGCCCTATTTTTTTCATAAGCCAACCCCTTAAAGTCATGCCCCAAAGTTACAACAAAAAAGCGGGACGCAAAAAAACACAGGGGCTTACCATGCAAAGAAAAGGCGGAAAAAGAGGAAGGAAAAGGAATTTCCAAAGGTAAATTTTGACAAGAACACATTTTAATATACCTTTGCCTTATAATAAAAAGAAACAGAATGTTAAACCTTATTATCTGAATATAGTTTATGAATATCTTTACTAAAAGTACGATAGCTGCCGTCTTGCTATCTACAGCAGCCGACACATGTACGGTTAATGCGCAGAATGAAAATGCGGAAGAAAACAAAACTTCATACATAGTGAATCCGACAGCACTTCGTCAGAAGAACGAGGGCTGGGGTGTCTCGCTGTGCTGGTGGGCAAACATGTGCGGCAAATGGACGAACAACCGCATCACCACTATCGTAAACTGGCTTACCAGTCCGAAAGTTCTGAACTACAACATATTCCGCTACAACATCGGCGGTGGCGACGATCCGGAGAACAAGAACTGCACTCCTCACCACATGGGTGCAGAAGGCGGCAAAGGCCTCAGGGCGGAAATGGAAGGGTTCAAGGATTCTTCGGACGGAGAATATGTGTGGAGCCGTGACGAGGCACAGCGAAAAATCATGCTGAAGATAAAAGAGAAGCGTCCTGATGCCATCTTCGAGGCTTTCAGCAATTCCGCACCTTATTATATGACATACAGCGGCTGCTGTGCCGGGAACACGAATGGATTGAAGGACAATCTGAAACCGGAGTATTATGAGGAGTTTGCACATTATCTTGTTGACGTATGCAAACACTATAAAGACGAATACGGCATAGAATTCAAGACTCTTGAACCGTTCAACGAGTCTCAGACAGATTACTGGTATGCAAACGGTGCTCAAGAAGGATGCCATTTTGATGTAAAATCACAAATTGAATTTCTTAAAGTCCTTTCTCCCATCCTCAAAGAATCGGGGCTGAACACAATCATTTCCGCTTCAGACGAGACCAACGTCTGGCAATCCATTCATGCTTTTGAAGAATACAAGTCTGCCGGAGTGCTCGACCTTGTGGGACAATGGAACACGCACACTTACAGCGGCACAGACAAGGACAAGAGCAAAATAGGCTCTATGGCAAGAGATGCGGGTAAACGGCTGTGGATGAGCGAAACTGGCGACGGTGGCGAAGGCATTGGTGGCAATCTGAACATGGCACAACGACTAATCAACGACATTCGATATATCATGCCGGATGCGTGGATGGACTGGCAGTACATAGAGGAATGGAGTGACCAGTGGGGACTTGTCAAAGCGAACTTCGGCGAACAGACGTATGAACGCACAAAGAACTTCTATGTGCGTATGCACTTCAGCCAGTATATCAAGCAAGGATATACCTACATTGCCACATCGAATCCGCAGACTCTGGCTGCTGTCAACGAGAATGCGGACACGCTTGTGCTTGTTGCCATCAATCCGTCTTCGGAGCCTGTCGCACACGAGGCTAATCTTATCTTCTGCCAGCCAGACGGAGACATCGCATGCAAAAGGACATCTGAAAGCGAAAGCATGAAAGAGATAAAGGACTACACATTGGAGAACAATATGCTGCGCTTCACATTGCCTAAGCTCAGCGTCGTCACGTTTGTCATCCCGGTCAAGACCAACAAACAGGAGGACACTGCCATTGAGGAAGATGTCCCCTACATGATTGTTCCGCAATATAACGCGCATGTTTGTCTTTCGGCAAGCAACGGAAATGTGAGCATTGAAGAGTGTGCCACAGACCTGACGGATGTGTCCGGCATGTCCGCTGCCCAGACATGGTTTTTCCACAAGGACGGGGATGCCTACACCTTGCAGAACCGGAATGGGGACATACTGACTGGTACACTTCCGGACTATTATCTCACGACCAAGAAGCAAAAGACAGGCAATCAGTGGTTCATTGTCACTCCGGTGGAGAAGTATCTGGTAAAAATCACCACAAAAGACGGAGTGAAAGCTTTCGATTTGGATAGCGAATCGTATTCCAGCGGTACTCGCGTAGGACTGTGGGACTACGGCACTTCCGTGGCAGCCGGTCACCGCAACTGGCTTCTCATGCGTCTGCCGGACAAGAGTATTGTTGACAGAATCGGAAATATTAAAGAAAACGATGAGAACGGCAATCCGTTTTCCTTTTCCTGCGACAACGGCATTTTGAATGTCTCAATGAATAAAGAAGCATATTCCACATCTTCTGTTCCTATGCTGACACTATATTCCCCATCCGGCGACAAGCTGTTGAAGAAGAATCTTTCGTCAAACAGCATCGCCCTGCCACTTGCCAAAGGAATATATATTGTCTGCATCGAAACAGCGCAACAAAGTTATAGCAGCAAAGTTTTGATGAAATAATTTATAATTTTAAAAGAAAACAATATGAAACTTTTTGAATACGCTTGGTTTGTTGATTTTCATGGGGTTATAGAGGAGCTAAAATCTATGGCTATGAAAGAGGATTGGGATTATAAAAATAGCCCTATCGGGAAAAATCCTATATTAGAGAATTACATAAAACATACATTCGTAAAGCTCTACGAAGAGAATAAAGTGTTAGAACAAAACGGATATTCATTGTTCAACACCGGATTGGTTACTGATTATCAAGAAGAAATATTTGCATTGTGTCAAAAGAACAGACGTCCCGGATCTATCCAATGGTTTTTCTTAGGATGGCGTAAGGCAAGCGACAGAGATTTGATGAAGTTTACAAGTCTGCCCGAAAATGCTAACTACTTTGAAAATTCGTCTGATTTAATATATGACACAAAATTGGAATTGCGTACCAATGTCAATCATATTATAGATGACAATATAGCGAGATTCCCAGCAGCTTTACAAGCTATGGATAAATATCAATTAGGAGTTCTACTTCAAGGTACAATAAATGATGCCATTAGAAGAATTAGACGAAATTACAAAACTGCTGTTCCTCAATATTATGATGGACGCTTACAATTATTATTACCATTATGTTTGACATCTAAGGCATCTGCTGATTTAGCTTTGGTAATAGAGAAAGAGAATGGTGTTTATCGAGCATCAACATGTCTGACACTTGATATGGCGATAAATAATGCCAGATTAATCGCCAAACCAGACGATGAATGGTTAAAAGTATAGAAAAACTTGCATGTATAAGATGATTGCACTATATTTGCAAGGAATATAAGTATAAAGGATTATAGTATTTGAGTGGAAAATAGGTTTTGACTTACAAAAAGAAGATACATTTAAAAGACAGATTTAAAAACTGATTATATGAGAGCATTTTTATGATGCTCTCTTTTTTTATTTAAAAATATTTTTTTAATTGTTCGTTATAAATAGGTGTATTCGACAGATTCCTCTGTCAAGTACACCCCAGAAAACACACCTACAATCTATCATTCTGCATTTCAACCAACCTGTAGAACTCATTCCGAAGTTCCGCCTGTTGCTTGAACACTCCTGTGAAATGCGCCACACACATGTTGCCTTCATTGCGCACTCCACGCATAGCCTTGCACAGATGTTTTCCTTTCATCACGATGGCAAATCCTAAGGCTTCACCTTCCAAGGCCTCAGAAAGCATCTCCACCACTTCGCGTGCCAGACGCTCCTGAAGCTGCAGACGGGCAGAACAATAACCCACCACGCGCGCAACCTTCGATATGCCGAGAATGCGTCCGCCGGGAGAAGGTATGTACGCAAAGTAATACCGTCCGAAGAACGGAAGGACATGATGTTCGCACATGGAATAGAAGTCACCGCTGTCGAAAATGATGTCCGACATTCCTTCCTCGTTCTCAAAAGTAGTTATCGTCGGTTTACGGCTCTCGTCATATCCCCGGAATATCTCTTTCCACATCCGCAAGATGCGGTCTGGTGTTTCGGCAAGCCCCTCACGGTCGGGATTCTCGCCTATCGCCAGCAGCAGTGTCCTTATCGCACTTTTAATATCTTCTGCGTTTGGAGCGACAATTTCCATTTTGGATTGCTTTTTATATAATTAATAGTTTCTGTTGTATAACATTCATTCTTCGCCTCATCTTTGACGTCGCAAGGCTGAAGATAATATTCCTTTGCCTCGAACTTGTCATACTGCGACATGTCCTGTCCTCTATAGACCACCTTCAGTTCGTCTATCCTGTGGAGCATCACCGGAAGCCCTTTCGGCGAACAGGTAATCCAATCAACCGCGCACCCTTCCGGCAAAGCGACAGAGCCGTTTGTCTCTATCTGCACGAACTTGCCGGCGGAATGAAGCTTATCGACAAGCGATGACGTAAGTTGCAGAGTCGGTTCACCACCGGTAATGACCATGTGCCTCGCCGGGAAGTCCTTGATTCGTTCCAGAATGTCCTCCTCTGTCAGTTCCTCGCCATGCTCATGTTCCGTATCGCAGAAGCTGCAATGCTGATTACATCCGGAGAAGCGGATGAATATGGCGGGAGTACCGACATGTCTCCCCTCGCCCTGCAACGAATAGAATATCTCGTTCACTCTCATGCCTCATCATCCTTTATATAAGTAGCCACATTCGCCTTGCTTTCTTCCACATCCACACGATAGCAGTGAGGTACCTGCTCGCAAATCCAGCGCGCGATATTCTCCGCTGTGGGATTGAACGGCAGCAGTTCATTGAAATTTCCATGGTCGAGATAAGAATGGATTTTGTCCTTCACATGCTTGAAATCAACAACCATTCCTTCCGCATTGAGTTCTTTCGCCTTGCAATGTACAGTCACAATCCAGTTGTGACCGTGCATGTTACAGCATTTGCTCTCATACGGAAGCTCAAGCCTGTGACATCCGGCAATCTCCATCTGCTTTGACACATAATACATAATCTTCTTACATTCTTTTTACTCTACAATAAATCTCTGCAAAGGTAAACACTTTTGCAGAGATTTCGTATATATTTAGTGCGGAATAATCACAACAACCTCGCAGACAGACCATTCGGAGAGACTGACAGGGAGATATCCGCTTTCCGCAACAGGCAGAGTAAAGCGAAAAAATCATCCGCCAAATTGCCAAACAAAAATGCGCCAAATTGCCAAATAAAATCGCGCCAAATTGCCAAATAGAATAAAGAAAGTACTTGAAATACAAATAAATGAAGTATATCTGCAAAAAGTTCATTTTATGGAATATAAAAGTCGAATAGCGAACCAATTACTCCGAGACAAATTAGAGGCAATGGGAGTTGTTCTGTTCGGTATGATATAATACTTCATTAAAAATTTAGTTATATAGTAATGTTCAAAAAAATAACCTTCTGCCGTTTTCTGCATACATGCATCAGAAAGTAGAGATTTTGAGACTCAAAAATTGCTGAAGTTATTTTTTTGAACATTATTAAAAATCGACTTTTTCGATTTGACAAAATGATATTTTCGCCCAAAATAAAAATTTAACACTTCGAGCGATTTTTTGCCGACGGCGAAGAGACGAAATTTTTGGTGTGAAGATAAACATCTGGTAATCAAAGAAATAAGAAAAATCTCAAAACATTGAAAAAAGATTGCCGGACGCAATTTTTCGAGAAATTCGAATATTCTGATAACACATTGATTATCAATACCTTATACGCGATTCCACCATTTTTATCCTCAAAATCCCTCAGAAATCTACCCACTTTTAAGTTTCTGTTCAGACGCTCTCCCCGAGCAGCCGATTATACACTTCTTAACATTTCAGCTGAACTCCACTGTCTTTTTTCCCGTTCCACAGTGCTTTTTCAAAAAATCTACGCTGAAAATTTCTCCAAACTACTAAGTTTTTAAAACTGCAGCGCACTGCAAATAAAATTGTAGTGCGCTGAAAATGTGACGACAGTGCGCTGGAAATTTGAAAACTTAGTACTTTTTTTCAAAAAGTTCCTCGCCGAAGATAAATGAATGTAAAAGAACCGCCCGAAAATGAAACACTATTTCACAATTCGCGAAAGCCTTACGAAACGCGCGTAGAATCCCCGTTCTTCGAGGAAAGTTCGGTACGCTTCATTTTGACGCGTGCCAGAGGGGTTGGAATTTTAACATTTGGCAAATTCAGAATGTCAACAAACAGCCACTTCTGCTGACATTCTGAATTTCACGCAGTATTTTATATGACAAAATGGATTTTTATTTCCTCTTGTTTTTCGCATTTGGCATGTATTTTGCATAGAGGTGTTTGGGCACTTCTCTATTATGGATTTATGTGGATACATTCAACAGGCTCTTCGTTGCACATTGCCTATTTTATTTTCAATTTATTACGGGTATATTTTGCAAGTACTGTATATTATTGAATACAGTGTTTAATAACGATGTTCAGCGAAAAAATACCGAATACAACTTGGTCAGTGGTGCGACACAAGCAGTCTGCAAGATAATGAAAGAAGAAAAATCAAAACAATCTTCATAAAAAAACGGACGGAGCCTTGCGGCACGCCTGCCGCACAGGCTCCATCCTGCCTACTCTTTACTGTAATTCTTATGTCCAAGGGGATATAAACATAAGATTAGGAATTATATATTTATGAATAAGCTATACTTTTGTCGAGAAACAGCAGGATACAGTTGAAAGGCAATTATTTGTGTAATTATCAAAGGGGGATGAAAAATGAAACCTTCACGCTACTATTCTCACGAACCATAAAAAAGCTGTATCCTGCCGGAATATATATCAAACTAAACTACTTCGCTACACAAATGCAGACACGGTTCTTCGCATTCTCCTCAAACGGCTGCTCCGTGTCGCCCTTTGCCACTGTCGAAACTCTGTCAGCAGATATGCCGGCATTGACAAGGAAAGACTTCACTGCCGCTACTCTGTCTTCCGCATATTTCATGTTGACACGAGGATTTCCCGTACCAGAGTCCGCATATCCGGTCAGTGTAACCTTGGCATCTGCATTGTCTTTCAGGAATCTCACCAGCTCCAACATCTTGATTTGCTCCGAATCGCTGATATATGAGGAAGAAATCTTGAAGAAGATGTCTGTTCTTGTCTCTTTCACCACCTTCACCGTTTCCGTCTTCGGCTCTTCCTTCTTCACCTCTTCTTTGCGCGGTTCCTCCACCGGAGTCACAACTACAGGCATCGGCTCACGCACCGTTTTCGTATGTGTCTTTCCGAGAGCCACCTTCACTCCGGCAAGCACATTGAAATACCAGTCGGCATTCTCTCCGTTCTTAGAGTTGAACTTGTCTGAAATGATGTTCGCATTGCCTTCCAGTCCGAGGCTCACGCGGTTGCTGATGCGGAAATTAACATCTACACCTGCGCGTCCGAAAGGACGTACCTTTGTGCCGTCCCATACGTACAGCAACTCATAGCCCATGTTTGCAAGGCGGTTCGCTCTTCCGTTGCTCCAAGCGATGTTCGCACCACCTCCGATGAAAGCACCTACATTGAACACACGCTTCGGATTATATCCGCACACGAGAGTGCTGAGGTCTGCATGAAGGTCAAGACCTGCACCGGCGCTGTAGAAACTGTACTTCGCGTCAGGAGACACCATGCCACCCTTGCCCTCCGTGATTTCTCCGTGGAGACGCACACCGAGCACCTTGTCAAACCTGTAGCCTACCGCCACCTGCCCAGCAGGAGACAAAAGGTCGCCGAAGCTTGTCTCTCCGCGAGTGTAACTTGCACCACCCTGCACCTGCAAATACCAGTGCGGATGAAACTTAACCATCTCTTCATTTACCTCCTGTGCCGATGCGGAAACCTGAAATGCCGCCAGCAATGCGAGGAGAGAGAATTTCTTAACTGTCATAGCCGTATAATTTTTTATATGTATTGGTATTTATTGTCCGGGCTTTCATATTTTGTCTGCCTTCACGAGCTTCCACTCGCCATTCTCGTCCTTTACCGGGCAGAGCGTGAATCCGATGGTATTCGGACGCGGGTCATTCGGATCTTTCTCGAAAAATTCCACGATACACTTGACCACGCTGCCTCCGTCGGCATTCAGCATCAACGTGTCGATTGTGTAGTTCAGACATGGAAACATTTCCGAACGCGCCACCTCGCTCCTTATTTCTTCCTCTGTAAGAACAGACAAACTGCTGTCCTCCTGTTCTTTCAGAAGCATACGGGCAGCACTCTCATAATCGCCGCTCTTCAGCAAATCCATATAAACTACAGCAATATTGCGTATGTCCGTCGTGTCTTGCTGTGTAAATTCCGGTTCCTCTTGCGAAGATGTATTGGAATGGCAAGAATATACGGAGAGCATGACAAGACATACCATCACCGCTGCACAGCCTGCAAACACACCTGATCTGAATCTTCTATTCATTGTTCCTGACAATTTTGATTTGATAATAAAGGAGGGGCATTCCATCATGTCAGGAATACCCCTCCACAGATTGTATCGTTATAATCTTACGATTCTAACTGATAGTTGACTATGGGGATTAGTCATTAAATACCTGAACCAGCCTTCACTGTGATAGTAACACCACCGACAACTTCAGCAACACCCCACTTGTAAGTAACCTTTACAGGGCAATAGATTTCAAATTCCCTGTTAAGAACAACACCATTATTCTTGTAAACAAGTTCATTTGTGTTTGGATCGAAATCGAATGAAGCTCCATCAGGGAACAATTTGTTTCTCTTACCAGCTGTAGGAACAAGGTTGCCATTTACATTTACAATGTTTGTTGTAGCCTCCTTAGTATCCCATTCAACTTTCTCTATGCCGTAGTAGCTGTAAAGAGTATTTGTCCACTTATACTTCTCAGCTGTTCCAAGTGTACCATCAGCAGCTTGTGCCACGACATAACCATTCCAGTCTGTCATAGTCAATGCGTTTGCCACACTGATACGAGAACCATTAACACGGCTTTCATAGAATACTTCATTCAGGTCGCTGTCAATCTTGAACGGCTCTTTAATCTTCACGCTGAAATCTTTAGCAGTGTAAGTATATTTTCCGTCTCCACATGCATCTACCAGAACCTTAACAGGAACATCCTTTCCGATAAGAGAGAGTGCAGCAGCTGTAGGATGAGACTGAGCAGTACCATACTGAGCAGTACCATAAGTAATGTTACCAGTTGCAGTCTCTTCACGCAATACGAGAATCTGCTTGCCACCGTCTGCTTCGATTGTTGCAGCTACTTGGTTGTTCTTATAAAGTGTCTTGCCATCAGCAGAAGCATTATAGCCATTACCACTCTTGAAGAGAATCTGTGCATCGCCCGGAAGGTCAACAAAATTAGACTTAGTTATAGCGTCCAACATGCTTTCTGCAGGCTTATTTCCAGCAGCGAAGTTATTAACGAGGTCAGCATTGATTACACACAAATTCCTTGCATTATCTGTTCCATAAACAATAGGATTCATAGTCAATACTGAATAGTTATCATCCCAGAATGAGCCATTATGACCCTTGATACCGAAGGAAGGAGCTTTAACAGTCTTCTTCATGCTGAACTTGATGTCACCACTTCCATCAGCAGCTTCCCATACATAGTTTACAACAAGCTCTTTGTCGTTTGTGAATGGATTGCTCTGTACAGCATAGAATTCAGACTCAGTTACATTCCACTTCAAGTTGTATGAAGTTACACCGTTCACAGTGTTTGTTACCAATGTGATAGTACCAACACCGTCCACTTTCTTAAGATTAGCATCAGGATAGATTGTATGGAATGTAGCAGAACCCATATTAATCTTATCAGCACCATAAATCTTCTGGTTCATCTCCTGAGTTGTCAAAGTCTGAGCGAATCCATTGCAAGCAAAGTCATTTGTAGATTCAGATATAGAGCCGAGATCTACTGGAGTCTTCTTTGTCCACTTAATCTTGAAGTACTTCTCACTTACAATATTGTTGTCGTGATTAGTATCAACCAAACGTGCCCTTACAATCGGCTCACGGTCAATAGCTGCACCATTCTTTGTATATTGTGTTCCACCGTCATATACACAAGATGCGATGTGAGTTTCATCTACAAGATAAGCGAACTTCTGCTGGTCTGTAGTCGGATTACCCTGGTTATAAGCTTTTGTAGGGATGTCGAATACAATTTTAAGTCCGTAAGACTCATAGTCTTCGAAAGTAACATGATTACCACCGACACCTTCACAAACATCTACGAGGGTCATGAGGTCTATAGGCTCTGAATCAAAAGCAAATTCCTTGTAAACATTCTGATTAACTGTAGAAGAATACAAATCATTCTCACTCCACAAGTGAATGTTAGGAGTGTTGTGATTAATATTTTCACCCTTCTTCGTAAGAATCGGAGTAAACACAGTCTCAGAAAGACGAGTATATTCAGAATATACTACCGCTTTCTCATCTTCAACAGTCCAGTAATTCTTGTTGATAGGTATGCTAAGTGCTGCAATCCATATTTTCCCATCACTTCTATTGCCAAGATCCTGATTTACATAAGAATCAATCTTCTTAACATTGACAACCAAGTCGCCGTCCTCATCAACCTCACATCCAGTCACCTTAATAGGAGATTCAACAGATGCTCTTGTAGTAGTAGCCAAGTTAGCAATATATGAAACATTGTCCTTGTCTATGCAATCGAGCGTCACACCGCTCGGGTTCATACGATAAGTAACTTTTGCACCCTCATCGTTAGTCAGACGATATGTTACAGGAACATTATTCTTATAGATAGTATATTTAAGAGTCTTGAAATTGATAGCTTCTATACCATCGATATAATGATTCGGCACGAGTGTGATGCTTGTCAATCTCTTTGAAATTGTTCCTCCAAAAAGATTGAGGTCAAAGAGTTTGTCTTCAAGATTTTTTATTCTCTGTTCGAATCCAGGATTCTCCTCGTCATCATTGCTGATAATCTTGTCCAGCTCGCTCATCTTCTGTTCGTAAGTATCCTTAGTCACATAGTCAGCAAGAGTCTGAGAAAGTTTGTCGTTAGTCACATATTTAGTGAGAATCTCACCACGAAGTTCTGTTCTAATCCACTCAGTGAACTCAGTCTGTCCCAAGAACTCCTGTGAAATACCACTATAGAAGTCATCAAGAGCATCGTTGATAGCTGTACTCATCTTATTGTCAGTAACAAACGAGCTGAGGTCTTCACCGCTGATGTTAGTCAGGTCTGTCATGAAGTCCTGAAGAGCCTTGATGTTCTGTTTGTTCGTAGCGATGTCACTTGAGTTAAGTTCAACTTTCTCTGAAAGTTCATCTACAATCTGTTTAGCGTATGCCTTAGCAGCAGTCTCAGCAGCAGCAATTTCTACTTCAAGGTCAGCCTTCTGTTGAGCAAGGTCACTCTGTACTGCAGCGATTTCAGCGTTAACACCAGCTACGGTTGCATAGTTCTCAACCAAGTCAGCAGCCAAAAGGTCCAAGGCAGACTGTTCAGCCTTCTTTGCAAGGTCTGTCTTGATAGTCTCGATCTCGTCCTTATTGCTTTCAGCAAGAGACTTCACGTCTTCAACAGCCACAGTCAGCTCATCCTGTGCAGCCTTAACAGCATCAGCGATTTCTTTCTGCAACTGAGCCACAGCACTCTGAAGAGCAGCAGTCTGTGCAGCGTCGTTCTTGTCAACTTGGTTCTGCAAGTCCTGAGTTTTCTCCTGAAGATTCTTCACACTTGTAAGCAATTCGCCGATAGTGCGGTCTTGAGAAGCGTTAGAAGTAGAAAGGTCGTTCAGTGTGCTCTGGAGAGAGTTGATAAGCGTAGTCAACTGGTTGTTGATGTTATCTACGTATGTGAGGTCAGCCTTAGCCGACTGGAGTGCGCTGTACTGTGAAGAGAGAGAGTTGACAGTGTTCTCAATAGCCTCAATCTTCTTGCTTGCAGCAGTCAGTTCAGTATTTGTAGCGTTGAGCTTCTCGATAACAGCATTGTAGTTGCTCTCAATCTTAGAAGCGAGTTCAGCGTCTTTTGCAGCAAGATCCTTCACAGTAGCCTGCAAAGCAGAGATATAGTTAGCATTGGTCTCAATCTGGTTCTTCAGCTGAGCGTCCATTGCAGCCAACTCCTGATACTTGCTGTTAAGTTCGTCCTTTGTAGCGTAGTTTGATTTTATAGTGTTCAGTTCGGCATTGATAACGTCAATCTGTGCGCCTACCTTTACAGAAAGGTCGTTGATGGCAGAATTGAGTTCTGTAGCCTTAGCCAGAATAGCAGCGTTAGCGTCAGCGATAGCCTGCTTGTTCTCAGCGATACCGTTCTTGTTAGTAGCGATAGCCTCTTGGTTGAGCTTAATCGAGTTCTCAAGAACAGTCAGTCTGCTTGAGAATTCGCTGTCAGCCTTCTTCAAATCGGCAACTGCAGATTCGAGAGAAGCCACCTTTGTTTCGAGAGTAGCCACACGTGCCACTGCGCTTGCAAGGTCTTTGGTAGCCTGATCAGCAGTCTGCTGTGCAGCAGCGGCAGCAGCCTTAGCCTCGTCGCCACCCTTCTGTGCAGCGTCAGCAGCAGCTTGTGCTTTCTGTGCAGCAGAAAGAGCATTAGCAGCAGCAGTTGCAGCCTCCTGCTTTGCAGCAGCAAGCTCTGTGCTCAATTTGTCCTTAGCAGACTCCAGCGACGTAATCTGGTTCTTCAGTTCAGTAACCTTTGAAGCCAGTTCCGATGCAGCCGCAGTCGCATTGTCATTGATTTCAGTCCTCAGACCATCGATGTCGTCATCATAGTCTTTACAGGACGTAAATGTACCTGCCGTGGTAGCAATCATTGCTCCAAACAGGAGTACACTTAAATACTTTTTGTTCATAATTAAAATTTTAAATTTATAAATCTAAAAATTAAGATTGTTGTTTCTCAAAATAAGCATCATCTTTCGCAACTATTTTCTCGTTCAGGAAAGTGTCCCATATACCCAAAGCCGAGATTTCAATTTCATTCATATACTTTCTGTTTTGTATGTCTATGGCCTCCTCTCCATCCTTGTTTTATTCGCTTTTCGTTAATATATAATAGTTCTCGCATCTATATAGGCATAAGTGCTACATGCTGTCCACCTCTGCGCAAGAGGCGGACAAACAGAGGGAAAAAAGGTGTGACAGACGACCATTAAATTCGCTTTTTCTTGTTTGTAAATAGATGTGCTTAAGCGTTTTAAGTAGATGCACCCACAGACTCATCTTATTTTATA
>JAGASY010000133.1 GCA_017621515.1 Bacteroidaceae bacterium | reverse complement strand
GACCAGACCATGTATGGCACGAAGCTCAGGCATATACAGAGAACGGCAAGGTCATCGTATTCTCCGACAAGGTTAAGATGCCCGTGGCAGTACGCTACGGATGGGCAAACAACCCAGAATGCACCCTCGGCACTCCGTCCGGACTCAAAGTAGCTCCTTTCCGAAGCGACAACTGGTAAATATTTTCAGAAATCAAATATCAAACAAATTAAAATAAATATCTTATGAACTTAAAATCAACAATTGCTCTCTGCACACTTGCATTAGCGCAATCTGTCTTTGCTGACGATTTTATAAGAATAAACACAGACAATGTGGACCTTGTATTACGCGTCAAAGACAACGGAAGAGTATATCAATCTTATCTTGGTAAACACCTCCGATATGAAGCAGACCTACAGAATCTTCCGGACGGTACAGAAGCCTATCTCACTCACGGAATGGAAGATTATTTCGAGCCTGCCATCGACATCCAGCATACCGACAAAAACCCTTCACTCTTGCTTAAGTATGTATCGAACACGACATCTTCTAAAGACGGAGGAAATGAAACAGTGGTCACTCTGAAAGACGACAAGTATCCGATTACTGTTAAGCTGCACTATATAGCCTATCCGAAAGAAGACATCATCAAGACATATACGGAAATAGAAAACAAGGAGAAGGGTGCAATCGTTCTGAAAAAGTACGCTTCAAGTATGCTTCACTTCAGCAATGCCAGCTACTATCTCACAGAGTTTTCAGGAGACTGGGCAGACGAGGCCCATATATCCACGACACAGCTCAATTTCGGCAAGAAAATTCTTGACACAAAATTGGGTTCACGTGCCAATATGTTCACTCCGCCTATGTTCATACTCTCTCTCGATGGAGAAGCTACAGAACGTACAGGAGAATGTCTGCTCGGGACATTAGGATGGACTGGTAACTTCCGTTTCACTTTCGAGGTTGACAACAAAGGAAATCTCCGTGTCATTTCAGGAATCAATCCATACGCATCCGAGTATTCACTCGCTGCCGGACAGACGTTCACCACTCCTGAGTTTTATTTTGCCTACAGCCACAGCGGAACAGGAAAAGCAAGTCGCAACTTCCATGACTGGGCACGCAAATATCAGCTCAAAAACGGACAGGGAAACCGTATGACATTGCTCAACAACTGGGAGGCTACCTACTTCGACTTCAACGAGGAGAAGCTCTGCGGACTCATGGGCGAAGCTGTCAAACTCGGTGTAGATATGTTCCTTCTCGACGACGGATGGTTTGCCAACAAATACCCTCGCCACAGCGACACTCAGGGACTCGGCGACTGGGATGAGACAAAAGACAAACTGCCTAACGGTGTAGGCAGACTTGTAGATGAGGCTGCAAAAAAAGGCATCAAGTTCGGAATATGGATTGAACCGGAAATGGTGAACCCTAAAAGCGAACTGTACGAGAAGCATAAAGACTGGGTTATACACCTTCCAAACCGCGACGAATACTATTTCCGCAACCAGATGGTTCTCGACCTCAGCAACCCTAAAGTGCAAGACTTCGTTTATGGTGTAGTTGATAATCTGATGACCAAATATCCCGGAATAGCATTCTTCAAGTGGGACTGCAACAGCCCTATCACAAACATCTATTCTCTGTATCTCAAGGACAAGCAGACTCATCTTTACGTAGATTATGTGCATGGTCTTTACAAGGTTCTCGACCGTATCAAGGCCAAATATCCGAATCTGCCAATGATGCTCTGCTCCGGCGGTAGCGGACGTATCGACTATCAGGCACTCAACTATTTCACTGAGTTCTGGGCAAGTGACAACACCGACCCTATCGAGCGTCTGTTCATCCAGTACGGCTATTCATTCTTCTATCCGGCAAAAGCCACTTGTGCACACGTAACTACATGGAACCGCAATGCATCTGTCAAATTCCGTACTGATGTAGCCATGATGGGCAAACTGGGATTCGACATCAAGCTTGACGACATAAACGAAGACGATGCCACATACTGTCATACTGCTGTAAAGAACTACAACCGACTGAAACCAGTCGTAATGGAAGGTGACATGTACCGCCTTGTTTCTCCTTACACAGGTCCACATGCTTCAACCATGTTCGTAGGCAAAGACAAACAGAAAGCTGTAGTATTTGCATTCGACATCTATCCTCGTTTCGGCGACAAACGTCACAATGTGTGTCTGGAGGGTCTTGATGCCAACCGCCAATACAAGGTCTGTGAAATCAATATGATGCCTAATGCATCTTCTTCTCTCAACGGCAATGACCGCATTTATTCCGGCGACTACCTCATGACTGTCGGTCTTGACATATTCACTGGAAATAAACTTAACAGCCGTGTCATTGAGATAACAGCGATGTAATGTAAGAACATATAATAAAAACAACCACGTCAGACTGCATTCTGAAAGTACTCAATACTTTCGGGATGCAGTTTTTTGGTTGTTTGAAATGAATATACTTTATGTTTTTAAATGAATGTACTCAATGTTTTAAATGGTTGTATTAATGTTTTAAGTAGTTGTATTCGACAGACTCCTCCGTCGCTACGCGCCACCTCCCCTAACACTTAGGGAGGAGCCTATATACCTCTCCCTGAAAAGACTATGATGCGGGTGTATAGCACTGACAACCAACATAGTAACTTGGCTCTCCCTGTTAGGGGAGGTGGCGCGTAGCGACGGAGGAGTCTGTCGAATACAACTACTTAAAACATTAATACAACCATTTAAAACATTGAGTACATTCACTTAAAAATATTGAGTACATCCACTTCAAACAAACAAAAGAGTTCATCTGACATTTCAAGTGATAATATGAATTTAAAAAGGAATCTATTGAATACAGCTACAAAATCACCTCTAAACACTCCCATAAAAAAATTTTTGATATCGTTTTTTAGAGGGGCATTTCATTTTGACAAAATGGCAATATTTTACACCAAAATAACATCAAAATCTAACAAATCAAGACAGAATACTATCTTTTTGATTTTGCCAAATGTTAAAATTCTAAGCCCTCTGGCACGCGTCAAAATGAAGCGCGCTGAACTTTTCTCGGAGAATGGGGATTCTACGCGCATTTCGTGAAGCCTTCGAAAAATGTGAAATAGTGTTTCGTTTTGAAGCAATTCTTTCACATTTATTTATCTCCGGCGAAGAGTTTTTTGAAAGAATGTACTAAGTTTTCAAATTTCCAGCGCACTGTCGTTACTTTTTCAGTGCACTGTTTTTTTAGCCACAGTGCGCTGCTTTTTTATTTGCTGTGCGCTGAAAATCTGACAACAGCGCGCTGAAAATAGAAAAGGCTGCGTTCTTCAGATTAAAAAGCTGTGAGATTCGAGCAGAATGTTAAGAAGTGTATAATTCACTGTTTTGAAAGCGTCTCTGAACAGGAACTTAAAAGCAAGTGGATTTTGAGTGTGATTTTTTGGAAAAAGCGGCGGATTCAGTCATAACATATTAATAGTCAACAGATTATCAGAATATATAAAATTGTTCGAAAAATTGCGTCCAGTGCATTTTTTTGAGCATTTCAAGAAAATTCATATTCAATTGATTATCAAGTATTTATCTTTAAGCCAAAAATTTCATCTTTTCACCATCGGCAAAAACTTGCTCCAAATGTTAAATTTACATTTTGAACGAAAATATCATTTTGTCAAATTGAAAAGATCGGTTTTGCCATGCTTTTAGCCATTTTAAGCGGTTGTATTCGACAGGATCCTGTCGAATACAACCGCTTAAACAAGTACGAAAAGTCCGTCAAATGCATTCACTCAAACAAAAAAGTCAGGAATACACAGTAAAAATCCCGTATATCCCTGACTTTCTAAAATAGAATGAGAAGATGATTACTTAATCAATATCTTCCTTACAGTTCCATCACTCATCTTCACAATGTTAATGCCTTTCTGCGGAGCTGCTGATTGCATTCCGGATACAGAATAATAAGCTACAGGAACTGCCACTTCTGACTCTGAATTTGGAGTGTCAATGGCATTAATCTCACCATTAAGTATGTCTGAGTTCTTGCCCGGACCATAGTAGTACAGATTCCATTCGCCAACCACTACATAGTCGTTTGAACCGATAGTCTTGTCAAGATGCATACCGATTGTAGCTGTACCATCTTCTCCCACATAGAACGGCAACTCGTTGAGATAATATCCGGCTTTGTAGAATGCTACAGAAGGAGTGGTTCCGTCCGGAACATAGATACCGTTGATTGTCCTTGTCTTCACACCGTCAGGAATCTCATCGGCAGATGTCACACCACCTTCAGAAAGGTTCATGACCGGTTTTGAATATTCTTTTTCAGATGTCTGTGCATAGAGAATAGTCAGATGAGTATCCGCACCATTGTTGATGTTAGCCTCCTCTTCCTCGTAGCTTCCGGCACGATAGTAAGCATGGACTGTCACTTTGTAAGTGCCTTCAGGCAGACCGGAAAGCTTCTGGCTAAGTGCAAAAGTATTCTTGTTATAAGAAGCTGTATTCTCCTTGTAACCATTCAGTGTGGTAGTAGTCCAGCCTTCAATTGTAGAAGTGTTCTTGTCGCCACGGGCAGGATCGAAATTATTGTTGACAATCAGTTCGCTCACCTTCTGTTCTGTCTGTCCTTCATCCGGATCGCCCATATACCACAACTTCCATTCACCAACCACTACATAGTCGTTTGAACCGATAGTCTTGTCAAGGCGCATACCGATTGTAGCATCACCTTCTTCACCCACAACAAACTCAAGTTCGTTGAGATAATATCCAGCTTTGTAGAATGCCACAGAAGGAGTGGTTCCGTCCGGAACATAGATGCCGTTGATTGTTCTTGTCTTCACACCATCAGGAATCTCATCGGCAGATGTCACACCGCCCTCAGAAAGGTTCATGACCGGTTTTGAATACTTTTCTTCTGCAGTCTGTGCATAAAGAATAGCCAGATGGGTATCTACACCATTGTTGATGTTAGCCTCCTCTTCCTCGTAGCTTCCGGCACGATAGTAAGCGTGGACTGTCACTTTGTACTTTCCTTTTGGCAGACCGGAAAGCTTCTGGCTGAGTGCAAAAGTGTTCTTATTGTAAGAAGCAGTATTCTCCTTGTAACCATTCAGTGTGGTGGTAGTCCAGCCTTCAATTGTAGAAGTGTTCTTGTCGCCACGAGCAGGGTCGAAATTGTTGTTGACAATCATTGAAGAATAGTCAACAGGGTTATCTTCAGTAGCCTTGTCGCCACCCATTTTTACAGACACCGATGTAGCATTGAGGTCGGAAATAGCCTGTGCGGCTTCATCATTAGAATATGCCCGGTTGTCGTATGCTTCCTGAGCAGTAGCAAGTACGGCCTTGGCATTGTTGATTGTCACCTGATTGGCTGTAGTGTTATTTTCAATGGCATCGGAAAGAGTTTTAAGTGCAACCGCGAAGTTCACATACAAGGAAGTACCCTCCTCTACATTTTCCATAGCCTTCTTCAAGTCAACAAGAGCATGATAAGCATCTTCCGCACTTTGTGCCTTGGCTATTGCATCGGCAAGTGCGTCAAGTTCCGGTTTTCCGGCATAATTATCAAGCAGCGACTGTGCATTCGGAACAGTCTGAGAAATCACCTGTGCAAGCACTTCTTCATTCTTTCCACGGAAAGTAAGAGTTGCACCGCCAGCCCAAAGGCGGCAATTCTCCACTGTACGCACCTTGTTTGTCACACCAATTTTCATGGTTCCGTCAGTCACAAGCCCATAGACAACGACAGGGAACAACTCTTCGCTAAAGGCATTAGAAGCTTCTTCCGCCTCGTTGAGGACTGTTTCGCCAAGGTTGCCGGAAGGAATCTTTGTTTCGTATGAATTAATATAAGCGTATGCAGTGGCAATGTCTTCATACTCGTCTGTATATACATCGCCCGGACGGAATGCCGCCTGCAATTTAAACTCGTACAAACCATTCTGTAGTCCGTTCAGTTCCTGATAGATATCACAAGCTACATTGTGTGCCTGCATAACAGGATAAACCTCCGTATTGCCGGTAGGCCAAATGATGGAAGAATTTGTTACTCCCTGCCATCCTCCAGCTTCAGAAAAACGAGGATTTTTAAGCAAATCAGTGCAATCGTCACCGTCAACCTTAGCATTCGCCTTGGCATCTGTCAGTATCTTCTCCAGATAAACAAGCTCTGCCATGATTCCCGCTTCATCCAACAGACCGGATTTAAGGATGTACAAAGCACTTCCGTTGCCATTAAATTCCGTGTCACCGGCTTCTTCAAGCATGAGATAGTCGCTCAGAAGATTCACCTCGTCACTCTCGCTTGCTGTTGAGCCTACCCATTCAGCAGCTTCATTCATCTTATCCGCATATTTGCCATAGACAGCCACACTCTCAACCATAGCCTTTGAAGCTGCACTGAAAGCAGAAAGAGCCTTAGCAACATCTACAGCAGCAGAAGCATTGACGAGGGCTGATTTGGCAGACTTGTATGTTTCAAATACTGATTTTTGGCAATATATTTGTTCTTCTGCAACCAAAGTTTCATAATCAGGCTCCGATGCGAGAGTCTCGGAAACAAGCAGATTGTATGCCTCAACAGTATTGCCAAGATAATAGAGATATACATTGTCAAGACCAATCCAGTTTGTGCCTTTCACCTGCACATCAAGACCGATTTCAAGATTACCGTCTGCCACAATGGTATAAACATCCATAGGCTTCTCTATGTCTATTTTGTCAGCCTCTACAAGCTTACAAGCCTCACCGGCATAGAGATAAGTTCCGCCCGGAGTTGTTGTGAAAGCAAGCGCATTCAGATGATAGACACCTGTAGGGAGTTCTGTAGCTGAGGCCGAAACCTTTCCCACACTAAATGCATCCCAGTTCCAGTTCTCATAATGGTTGCCCGTTACAGAGAAATCTACGGCATTGTTACCATTGGAAGCCTGTTTGTTGGCAGCACCGGTAGTTGATGTCCATCCCGGAAACGCGCCGTCATTGAAATCTGTAGCAATGCCCAGAAGAGAAAGTGCCTCTACAGGATTGCTTATTGTGGCTACCGACAGTTTGGCATTCCTTATGGCAATTTCAAGAGTTCCAGCCTGCAATTCCAATGCTTCAACCGTGCTCGATGTATTGTCATATACAGATTTTGCGGCAGAAAGAGTATTAGCATCTACTCCGCTCACACTCTCCGCCTCTGTGATAAGCTCACCAAGCACGACAGCCGCATTGTATTGCTTCATGTCTGCAACGTGCGCCGTATAATTCACAGGCTCCACAAAATACCATGAAAGATGACAATCGGACATGGCATAATCATCCATCTCTTCAGGATCACACACATAAATACGAGTATCATTCCTTGACGGAATAATACCCAGATAAGCACCGGGATAAGCAGAAGGTGTCCACTCGGAGTTCAAAGCAGAGAAACCAAATCTGTAAGTTCCGTCACCTTGAGGTTCAAAACAAAACAGGTCATCTCCGGTATTGCTTCCGCTCTCATCCACCCAAATACCATCCTGCTTGATGTAAAGAGGAAGAAAGTTGGTAGAACTTTCAGCCGCATTAGTCACCATAAATGAGTTCTCATCTGTTTCCGACCGGACAAGAATCACTTTGTGACCGGCTGTCTCACTGACACTGGCACGTGTCCCATAATCATTGGCACCAATGAAAAAAGCACCCGCATCTTTATTGTAAAGATAACATTCCTTACCCACAGTAAGAGGCATAGCGGCAGGAGCTGCCGGTTTCATCCACTGTGCAAACGAAGCTACACTTACAGATAAAGACGCTGCAAATACGACAAATTTGTTCATCTTTAATAATTTTGTTAGTGTTGAGTTAGATTTTATTATTGTTCACAAAGTTTGCTTTCCCATCATAAAGGGATATATTAATAAATGCAAAATTAGGAAATTAGAAATAACACCCATAATTTTTCCTTTATTTTTCCAATATATTCACCACAAATAAGTGTACAAATAGTGCATTTTACGAAAAAAGAACCTAAAAATCCGCATTTTTTCTATTTTATGAACATTTTATACCTATATTTATTGACATTTTTTTGTCTCTTTGCAAGAAGAAAGTGAGCCTGTACGCAACATGTTATCAGATAGTCAGGTTCTTGAAAAATAAACTCTAAATCATATATTATAGAAAATGGACAAAAGATTATTGAAATGTACGTTCTGCCTGTTATCGGCTTTTGCATTGCAAAACAGCAAAGCATTGGCATGGGGAGGCAGTGTATTGGTATCTACAGAAAACACATCCATGCTGCTGCATGCAAATGACGGAGAAGATTTGCGCTTCGCTTATTTTGGCGACCGCATAGAAGAAAACCAGATACACCAGATTCATGATGCATGGGACGGAATCAACCGCCCTGCCTATCCTGCATTCGGAAATGTGACAATGCAAGATCCGGCAATACAGGTTGTTCATGCTGACGGAAACTGGACATTGGATTTGATTGTTGACAATGTGGAGAAGAAAGACACAAAAGATGCCACACTGACCATCATCACTCTTAAAGACAAGGTGTATCCATTTATTGTAAAGCTTAATTACAAAGCATACAATAGTATAGATATGATAGAAACATGGAGTGAGATTTCACATACAGAAAAGGGCAATGTTACATTGAAGCGTTTCGACTCCGGACATTTCATGATCAGACGCGGAGACGTATGGACATCACATCTTCACGGAAGCTGGGCTTCTGAAACAATTGTCACATCAGAACCTCTGACTCCGGGCATAAAGATGATTACGAACCTCGATGGTTCACGTAATGCACAAAACGACCATCCGGAAGTAATGTTCTCGCTCGACGGTAGTCCTAAGGAGAACAGCGGAAGGGTAATCGGTGCGGCATTGTGCTGGAGCGGCAACTATGCTATACGAATGATTACAGACAACAACTTTGTTCACCGGATATTCTTCGGCATCGACAATGCTTCTTCCGAATATAAATTATCACCAAAAGAAACATTTACGACTCCTCACCTCGCACTCACATACTCCCATGAAGGACAGAGCGGAGCAAGCCGCAACTTCCATAAGTGGGCAAGAAAAGGAGGGATGCTCCATAACGGCAATGCTGTACGTGACATTCTCCTCAACAGCTGGGAGGGTGTGTATTTCGACATCACGGAAGACGGAATGGCAGCCATGATGAAGGACATAGCAGAACTTGGCGGAGAGCTGTTCGTAATGGACGACGGATGGTTCGGCGACAAATATCCACGCAACAACGATTCTTCTTCACTTGGCGACTGGACAACAGACAAGCGGAAACTGCCTAATGGAATACAAGGCTTGATTGACGAAGCACATAAGAACAATATCAAGTTCGGTATCTGGATTGAACCGGAAAGCTTTAATTCCAAGAGCGAATTGTTCGAGAAACATCCGGAATGGGCACTTCAAGCCAAGAACAGACCTTTCAACTATGGGCGCGGAGGCAACCAACTGTTGCTTGACGTCTGCAACCCGAAGGTTCAGGACTTCATGTTCGATATGGTTGATAAGCTGCTGACAGATTATCCACAGATTGCATATATTAAATGGGATGCGAATGCAGAGCTGAGGAATTACGGTTCCAACTATCTGCCGAAAGACAAACAGTCGCACATATATGTAGAATATCATCGCGGACTGAACAGTGTACTGGAGCGCATACGTGCAAAGTACCCTAATGTGGTGATGCAAGCATGTGGCGGCGGAGGCGGACGCGTGAACTACGGTGTCATGCCATATTTTGATGAGTTCTGGGTAAGCGATGATACGGATGCTTTGCAGCGCATATTCATGCAGTGGGGAACGTCTTATTTCTACCCATCCAACGCAATGGCGCAACACATCAGTGCCGCTCCGAACCACCAGACAGGACGTTCACTGCCTATAAAGTTTAGATGCGATGTAGCAATGAGTGGACGCCTCGGTATGGAGATTCAGCCGAAAAACATGACAGAGCAGGAAAAAGCTCAGTCAAAACAAGCTATCAAAGATTACAAGACAATACGTCAGACTGTTCAGCTTGGAAATCTGTACCGGCTTATCTCTCCATACGACAAGAAGGGCATAGCTTCTTTGATGTACACAAATGACGACAAGAGCAAAGCCGTTTTCTTTGCATACAAACTGGAGCATTTCATGAACCAAACTGTACCGAGAGTATGTATGGCAGGACTTGACCCTTCACGCACATATAAGGTACGTGAAATAAATGTAGAAACAGGGAACAATCCGTGTGGTCTTGACGGAAAAGAATTCTCAGGTGCATTGCTGATGAATACAGGCATTGAAATGCCTCTCGGCAAAGAATATGCAAGTTGCGTACTCGAACTGACAGCAATGTAACCTTACAAACATACTTCAAATAAAAAAAATAAATTTAAGACAAAAAATGAATAGAACTATAAAAACAGCAGGAATGTTGTGCTCCTCATTTCTACTCATGTCTGCGGCATCATTGCAAGCCAAAGATATAGTAGTAAAAAAAGGAGCTTGGCGCATCACATACACGGAAACAGAAAACAGGTTCAATATAGATTACAAGGACAACATGAAAGGCTATGTCCCTGTGGTCAGAAACTCACAACCGGAAGCTATATACACCCAAGTTGGCGGTAAAGAGTATAAAGTGCAGTCAAAGGATTTCAGTAACATGAAATACGAAAAGCACAAAATTGAAACTGCTTTCGGAAAAGGTACATGTCATTCTTTCACTTTCAGCAATTCTACACAGAAAGACATAAGCATGACGCAGAACTTCTATGTGTATGACACTGATTATATATTAACAGATTTGTCTGTCAATTCAACCTCTACGATAAGTTCAAACTATCTTGCACCAATCTGTACAAACGGTTCATATACAGTATGTGTGGCAGATGAAGATAATCGTATGTTGAAAGTACCTTTCGACAACGACAGTTTCGTGCGCTATCACAAATATCACCTCAACGGTGAGATGACTTCGTATGAAGTCGGAGCCATATATGAAGGAAAAAGTCGCAACGGTATTGTCTTCGGTTCCGTAGAACACAATCATTGGAAGAGCGCAGTGACAGTCAACGCATCCGGCAATAATACCATAAACAGTCTGAAAGTTTTTTCCGGAGTTGCAAATGAAGAAACACGTGACATCATACCTCATGGAAAGATAGAAGGCAAATCCGTGCGTTCCGCACTCATGTATATAGGTCATCACAGCGATTGGCGCAATGGTATGGAAGAATATGCACGTGCCAATGTAAAGATACAACCGGGACGCACCACATGGAAAGGCGGTACACCTTTTGGTTGGCAGAGCTGGGGTGTCATGTCCACACATAACTCATTTGATGTAGATGTGGCAGTCTCTGACTATTTCCATGACACCTTGAACCCTGGTGGATTCTGCAACAACAAAGGGTTAAACATCATGAGCATAGACGCATGGGATAATCTTTCACACGAACAGAAGATTGAACTTTGCCGCCACTGTGAGCGCAACAATCAGATTGCAGGTATATATTGCTCTCCATTTGCATTATGGTGGAACGAAGACATGCTTGACAACAAGATTGACAATGAAAGCGAATATACAGGACGCGACTGTGTGATTAAAGTCAACGGACAGCCATACAAGCTGGATGGCGCCTATTGCTTAGACCCGACTCATCCGGGAACTAAACACATGATTTCACGTACACTGCGCGACTACAAGTCAGAAGGATTCAAATATGTGAAAGTTGACTTTACAAGCAACGGTATGGTACAAGCTGATTCATACTATAACAAAAATATAAAGACAGCTGTTGAGGCTTACAACGAAGGTTTCAGCCATTTCCTTGATGAGGCAGACAAAGGAGAACCGCTTTTCATCGCCCTGTCCATCGCTCCGATATTCCCTTACCAATACGGAAACTCACGGCGCATCGCATGTGATACATGGGGAAAGATTAACCAGTCGGAATATAGCATGAACGCAGTGAGCGGAGGATGGTGGACCAATGAGTTCTATCAATACAACGACCCAGACCACCTCGTGCTTGTCGGCAATGATGAAGAGAAAGAAACAGAAGGAGAGAACCGTGCACGTGTCACTAATGGTGCGGCAAGCGGAATGCTTCTTGTATCAGACAATTACAGTCTTGAAGACAAATCGGGATGCGGCAATGCCACACTCTCCCGAGAAAGGGCAAAAAAGATTCTGATGAACCCGGATGTAAACGAAATGGGAAACATCGGACGTTCCTTCCGCCCTATATTCGGATATAACACATACAACGGTGGCGACGGAGATGCTGAAAACTGCGTCATGCTCCGCACTGACAAATATCTTTATGTGGCTGTCATCAATTACAAGGCAGAAACTCTCAATGGCGAGATAGCTTTTGAACGTCTTGGAATTAACAAGAATGACTTCAGTACCGTCAAGGAGCTATGGAGTGGCAAGACTGTCAGCTGCTCCGACAAACTCACATACAGCATAGACGGAAAAGATGCCCAGATATTCAGATTCACCATGAACAATAAATAAAAGGTATGAACATATTAAGAAAAAGTTGTGTAATCCTCACTGCACTGATTGCTGTCTGCAACCATGTTTCCGCCGATGATATCGTAATAGAAGACGGCAGCTGGAGACTCACTTATACAGAACAAAACCGTTCATTCAAACTAAACTACCGTAAACCTGACGGAAGCTACCGCCCTGTCATCATATCTTCAAAGCCGGAAGCCACATACGACAATGCCGAAGGCAAAACATCTACTGTCAGTTCTTCTTCTTTTGCAGAAGTTGAATACACAAGCGCAGATATTGAAGACGAACAGGGACATGGAACATGCCATTCATTCGTGTTCAGGAATGCGGACAACGGAAATGACATAACAATGTGTCAGAAGTTCCGTTTCTATACAAAACATTCTTACATAGTTACGAATCTCACTATTGAGAGCAGTCAG
The DNA here is from genome assembly GCA_017621515.1 of Bacteroidaceae bacterium. GTDB lineage: Bacteria > Bacteroidota > Bacteroidia > Bacteroidales > Bacteroidaceae > RGIG8745. The sequence goes on along the minus strand of JAGASY010000133.1, from coordinate 7,594 downwards.
CAGATACAATCAAACTATCTCGCTCCAATCTCTACATCTGCCGAATACACGATGTTTGTCAACAATTCCAACAACCGTATGCTGAAAGTACCTTTCGACAACGACGGTTTCGGACGCTACCATAAATATAAGATAGACACAAGCATGACATCATACGAAGTGTCTGCCATATATGAAGGAGAAAGCCGCAATGGACTTGTACTCGGTTCTGTCGATCACGACCATTGGAAAAGTGCTGTCAAAGTATCCGGTTCATCCAACGGCAAAATCAAATCGCTCTGTCTCTTCTCCGGAGTTTCGGACACAGAAACACGCGATGAGATACCGCACGGCAAACTCTCCGGTACAGAAATATCCTCAGCCCGCATGTTCATCGGTTTCTATGAAGACTGGCGCACAGGAATGGAAGAATATGCACGTGCCAATACATTCATTGTCCCGAAACATGACACATGGACAGCAGGCACACCTTTCGGCTGGCAGAGCTGGGGTGTTTTGGCGGAAAAGAATTCATACGCTACAGATATTGAGATTTCAGACTATTACCACGAAGTGCTTCAGCCGGCAGGCTTTTGCAACTCACAAGGGAACGTAATCTTTAGTCTTGATGCAAGCGACGGAATGAATCAGACAGAACATCTCAATTTCATCAAACATGCCAATGCCAACGGACAAATGGTAGGAGGATACTCCACTCCTTTCGCTCTGTGGTGGCAGGAAAGCGAACTGGATAATTACATCTACACCGGAGCTGACGGTACAAAATACACCATGCGCGATGTCGTGCTTCATGTGGATGGAAAACCGTATAAGTATGACGGAGCTTTCTGCCGAGACCCAACCCATCCATCGACCAAGAGCGACATCAACAATTTCCTACGCTCTATGGCGACATACGGTTACAAGTACGTAAAAGTAGATTTCACCAATTGCGGAATCGTTCAGGCTGACTCCTATTATAATAAAAATGTAAAAACAGCCATAGAAGCTTATAACGAAGGCATGTCATACTTCATCAAGCAAGCAGACAAGTACGGCATTTTCGTTGCCCTCTCCATTGCCCCACTGTTCCCTTACCAATACGGCAATTCGCGACGTATAGCCTGTGACACATGGGGACGCATCGACCAGACAGAATACAGCATGAATGCAATATCCGGCGGATGGTGGACAGACGGGCTGTATCAGTACAATGACCCTGACCATCTTGTGCTCGTAGGTAAAGGTGACCAATTGTGGGCAAGCGAAGGCGAAAACAGAGCACGATACACCAACGGTGCAATCACAGGAATGATGCTCGTGGCAGATAATTACAGCCTGAGCGACATGAGCGGAAGAGGAAGTGCGGAACTGTCACGTATGCGTGCTGAGAAAATCATGATGAACAAGGACATCAATGAAATGGCAGACCTCGGACGTTCATTCAAACCTGTTTATGGATACAAAGAATATAACGGCAATGCCAACGGTGCAGAATCCTTCTTCATGCACCATACAGACAAATATCTGTATGTGGCAGTCATCAACTATGCGGGAACAGCCATGAACGGAAGCATACCTCTGGAACTGCTCGGGATAAAAGCATCTGACATCAATGAGATAAAGGAACTCTGGACTGGAGATTTATCGGAAATAACAGAAGATGCCCTCACATACAACGTACCCGGAAAAGATGCACGCGTTTATAGATTCACAAAAGATATAGACACGGGTATCAGCAATCCACAAGCCGACAGTTCCCCAAATGCTACAGAAATAAAGACCGGAGCAGAAGGTTGCCTGACGATTCATTCAAAGAATCCCATACGACATATCAGCATATTCAATATGCAAGGCCAAATGGTACAGACTGTAACAGCACCCGATACAGAAAACATCACTATTAATGTACCGATTTCACAGTCTGCCGCAATTCTTGAAATCACATATTCAAACGAAACCCGGCAACACTACAAGGTGATGGTGCGATAACCCCACCCTATTTATGCGAATATACTTAGAAGCTGTTTTAAATTTATTACGAAAAATTATTATAGACCGTCTTTCGGGAATTTAGAGGGTCTTTTTGGCTGTTTTCTCCAAGTCTCTTCGGTCACATAGTCCGCTATGCTCCCTCTTCAACTTGAGAAAACATCTCAAAAATACCTCTCTAAACCCCACGAAAATAAATTTAAAACAGCTTCTTACATCCCCCTTCGTTGCAGTCGTGACGGAGGGGGCCGCCATTTCTTAACTTTTAAAGCAAGAACATCAAACTGGTACATACTTAACGTGCCATAAGCACGGATGCCTTGCCGTTCTGTCGCATGATATACAGGCCCTTAGCAGGAGCAGATTTGAGCCGTAAGCCTTGGAGAGAATAGTATTCAGGCTTTGAAATCCCATTCTCTTTGACAGTCACATCTTCTATAGCATCGGTCTCATCCGAATATTGCAGCAGCATGACATGGCTGAGACGCACTTCCTGTGCAGAATCGCCATCACTCAAGTCCGCCTGTATTCCGAGAACCACATCGGAAGGCTTTTCGAGTGTAAAATAGACACCATAGTGGTTACTGTCTATGGCGCCATCCATCATATTATAGTATGCCACAGACTCTGTTTCCATCTCACTTGTCGGTATCGGTTTCTCAGCCACAAAGATATAGCCTGCATACAACCGGTACAGTGCATCGAACTGCCCGCCGAAATAATAGCGTCCCTTGTCGAGATGGATACGCTGATACACCCGTGCGTCGGCAATGTCGCCTTCCTGATTGTCATCACGGTCAATCAATACACCGAGCATCAGACAGTCCTTTCCCGGATATTTGTCTAGACCGTTCTTCACACCTTCCGTACCCTTGTCGATAAGAATGTTCTCCACAGTCCAATATTTCGGAGTGCCGAAACGCAAGGTCCCGCAGTCTTCCGTGCGAGAGAAGTTCTCTGCTTCTGTGAGTTTTTCCACCGTAATATCTTTAGAGCCTGTCTCGTCAGGCTTTCCTCCCACATTCTTACCATTCGCCTTGAAGTCGGCATAAGCGTCCATCAGTTTGTTGTACATGTCGGAAACCACATCCGGCATCGCATCATCGGACACAGATTTTGCCTCTGACACTATATTCATAAGAGCATCATGTGACTCCTTATTATAATATCCCGTATTTTCGTTAATCTTTACCCCCGACAGTTCAGTCTCGATGAGTCCGACAAGTTCCTTCAATCCGTCAACACTAATTTTTCCGTAGTAAAGAAGCTTCACCGCCTTGGCGCGGAACTCCTGCGTGGCACTGCCGTTGTTCAAATCCATCTGAAAACCGAGATACACATCCTGTTCTTCTGTAAGAGTGAAATAAAGCCCATGCCAATCCGCCGCTCCGTCCGGTGCATTGTTGATGGCATAGTATGCAATTGCATTCACCGGTAGCTTCTCCGTAGGCAATATCTCGGACGAGGCAAAAAGATAAGCTTTCGAACTTACATTGTACGTTGTGTTATAGCTTGCACCAAAGTAATAGCGTCCGGCAGCAAGATGTACTTTACGATATATACGCGCATTGGAGAGTGAACCTTCTTGATTATTTCCCCTGTCGTTCCATACACCTAATGACAGACAATCATATCCGGGGTATTTGTCAAGACCGTTCTTTACACCGTCATTTCCATTAGGAATCTTGAAATTCTCCACAGTCCAGTTTGCAGGCGAGGCGAAACGTGTGGTCACACCAGCATCAGCACGACTGAACTTATCCGCTTCCATCAAAAATTCCGTGGTTACATCCGTACAACCTACTTCATTAGGAGCACCACCAGGCACTCGTCCGTTGTTCAGATATTCTTCATAGGCCATATTCAGTTCCTTGTAGGCTTTTGTTCTTTCTTCGACAGAATTTTCGTCTGTTATAGCAGAAGCATCGTCCAATGCCGCCTGAAGTTTATCGACTGCATATTGGCTGGTCTGTCCGGTGTTTATTCCCAAAACAGCCTCATCAAGAGTTTTCCTTACCAATTCTTTCAAATCTTCAAAATCACCGTGCGAAAGTTCCATCATCATCTTGTGAGCCACTATAGAAGAAGTTCTCAACACCTTCTCGCGGTTAAACAGTGTCGGACAACTGGAAGAATAGTCTGCAGCCAGTGCATCCAGTTTCTTCCACGCATCAAAGTACTCAATGAAATATGGAATCATATCACCTTCGGCACACTGCTGATGAATGGCAGCCACGTGTCCTACCGACCGGAAAATCCGGAACATCTGTAATCCGTACTCGCAAGTGACTTTCACAACCTCATTAAGGGCAGCATCATTACTGTTGAACTCCAGAGCAATATGAGCTATTTTCTCCCAGTCTGCAACAGCTTCGTCGCGTTCTTTAAGAATAGTGGCGGTGACGGTCTTGTCTGCCGGCATACTCGGGAATGTAATGTATTCGTCGCGTACCCACATGGAGAACACCTTGTCGGGATATTGTGCGCTACGCAGTCCGCGAATGACGGCATGTTCAGAAAGCAGAGCGATGTCACGAAGTTGCTGTGTCCCCTTCTCGTCCAACTGCAAACGTTCTGTACAATAGGCTTTGAACAGAGCCTCTTCGTCACTCTCCGGGTGCAATGCCCACTGCGCCATTATCCACGCATTCATGTCGCACCACAGTTCATCCTTGATGTATGGACCTTCCCATCCACCACCACGCGTCCAAGTCCACATGCCTGTCAGGCGGCCGGACTGATGCACTTCACGCAAGTTCCACACATTGCCAGTTTCTTGCAACGACTGATGCTCTTCAAAACCGTCAATCACACCACGCGCCACATAATTTGGAAATGCTCCTTTGCCTTCATATTCGCGGGCGCACTGTACTTCAACTATTTGTTGATGACGTCCTGTAGCCAACACATCGCTGAAGTCATTGCCCCGGTGGAAATCGCCTTCGCAATGCTTTATGCCGATGTAGAGATTTTCGTGCGGTTCTACACTTTTGCTTACATAACTGTAGAGCGAAGTATTCTCGTCAAACGACATCCATGTCCTGAATACCAGTCTTTTGTTGAGCTTCACGCAAATCTCCTCACGCAGCAGTTGCATGAGTGGTATGATGCAGCGGTCAGCATCCGTCTTGTTCTGAATATTACCCTGATGATAAGGCGCATCCTCCAGATAAGTCTCACCAATGCGGACTACCAATCCGTCAAGTTGCGGGAATTGTGCAAACGACTGCTGAATTTGGTAGCGCAACAGTTCTTGTGTCGTTTCATTCGTAGGGTCTCCATACATAGAGGCTATATTCTTGAGCGCCACCAGACGTTTCGGCAGCAGCACCAAGTCGCACATGGCAAACACGTCTATACCGTTTTCCTTACATTCATCATACAGTGAGTTCAAGCGTTTTGCCTTCGCCTCCACCCATGCGCGGTCAGCACTTCCTTCAGGAAGGACGTTTGGGTCGTACCCGTCCCAGTTGATTGCCAGTGTCGGAGAATCGAACAGATAGAAACATTTGGCATTATAACCCATCGCCGCCAACGTGGCAGGATTGTTGTACCGGCTATCATACTGCTTGTCACCGGGGTTGTGATGCACCATGTCCATGACAAGTTTTATGTCCTTCGGCTGGTTGTCCGGATTGTCATCACCGCCTTCTATCGTAGCCTTGGCAGCTGCTATCGCCTTCTTCAAGCTATCTGCTGCCTCCTTGATGGCAGTGTTCTCGGATTTATCATCTACCGCATTGGCTGCTGTCAATGCGTCGGTCAGCTTTTCACGCGCTTCATCACTGATGTTCTTCTCCAGTAAATCCGTAGCCTCCTCTATATATAGTCTCAACTCATTGAGAAAGTCCTGTACGTCATAGCCCTGATAGTCAAGCCGGAAGTCATCAACCTTGAACCATCCTGCTCCAGCCGTAGAGATACTGCCGTCTGACATGAGACTGCCTGAACGGATACCCAGTTTGAGCGGTTCACCTTCACAGAGCAGTATTTCGACAGACAACGGCTTCAACTGACACTTCGTTGCATCAGCTATTGCTGCGTGACCTGCAAAACTGCGATGAGTCTCGTCACCCAGATTCTTATCATAGTAAGCCTCACCGGCATAGTATTGAGCATAGTCATTGGCGAAGAGACGCTGATTACTAATCATATTAGAAAAACAAGCCAATTGGCAGCTTACAACATACTTGCCGGCAGGCAGACCTTCGACAGTCTGTGACAACTCAAAGAATTCAGGCATAGGCACAGACCGATACCAACAAATGGCAGCACCGTCAAAGTCGGAAGCGTCATTGCTAATACCGAAACTGTTGCCTATCAAGTCACCCTGACGGTTCCATCCCCATGGGTCTCCGCGCCAGGTGGCAGTCCATGGTGTGCCTTCTGCAATATATTCAAAACTCGGGTTTACCAAATATTTAGATGTGAAAGTCTCCGGATTGTCCTCTTCCTCATCGGGCTCGCCCAAATACTCCAACTTGAAGTTATCAACACCGACAATATGTTCTTTCAGATTGGCAGTGTGAACAACACTGAATCCTACATTTAGTGTTGTAGTCTCTGCGACAGAAAATTCCAGTTCGACACGGTGCCATCCTGCCTCATCGCTTTTTATAGACGAAGCGGGACAGGCCTTAGTGTTTGTTCCCGCAAAAAGGTGTGCACCATTGTCGGCACCACCTTCATTGTATTGCAACATGTCGGCACTGAGCCTATATCTGCCGACAGGCATGGTAACAGACTGATAAATGCGGAATCGAGGAGAGGGAATATTGATAAACTTAAGTCGCATCCAATAAGTTTGGGCACCACGAATCTCAGTGTCCACCATTGTAAAACTTCCCGTAATCAGATTCGCATAAAAGTCAGCTTCTGTCAGTGCTGTAAGATCATCGCCATTCGAAGCCCAGTCAACTTCCCAGCCTTTAGGCTGATAGATGGCACGGTCGTTTTTTGGCTGTTCTTCATAGATACTATAAGTATCCTCAAAGTCAGCATTGGTCAAATACTGTGCGGTCACATCTTCTTGTGCCCTTCCTGCTGTACCAGACAACAGAAACATGGCAAAAACAAGAAACTTCTGAAAGACCGTTTTCATACAAAAAGCTTTTGTCTCCATAAATTTAAGTTTTTATTGTAATAGAATTTATATAATTGCAAATATAGACAAGAGTAAATAAACCTATATAGGATATTTCTATTACAAAAACAGGACAAAACTGATATTTTCATTTTGACAAAATGATATTTTCGCCCAAAATGAAAATTTAACACTTGAAGCGATTTTTTACCGAGGGCAAAAAGAGAAAAAATTTCATTCAAAAATAACTAATTGACAATCAACAAGATATAAATTTCTAAAAAACGCTCAAAAAAACGCGCCGGACGCAATTTTTCGAGAAATTTGTATATTCTGATAATCTATTGGTTATTAATATCTTACATTCAAATTTGCTATTTTTACCCTCAAACACCACTTCAAATCCACTCATTTTTCAGTTTTTGTTCAGACATTCTTCTAAGACAAGAATTTATACACTTCTTAACATTTTAGTCACACTCCACCATCCTTTTTTCCGCATCCTACTGTTTTTTCCTTTTCAGCGCGCTGTTTTTTTCT
>JAGASY010000132.1 GCA_017621515.1 Bacteroidaceae bacterium | reverse complement strand
TTCAGAAGGCTGACCATTGATTATGAATTCCTTGCTGAAACTGCGGAAGCTATGGTACAACTTGCATTCATCCAAATCATGCTTAACAAATTTATCGAATGAAATCAAAACAGCTTCTTAGTAGTTTGGAGAAATTTTCAGCGTGGTGTTTTTGAAAAAGCATTGGGACGCGGAGAAAAAGACAGCGGAGTGCTGTTGAAATGTTAAGAAATATATAATTTGCTGCTTTGGAAGTGTGTCTGAACAAAAATTGAAAAGCGAGAGATTTTAGAGTGGCTTTTGGGTATGAAAACGGAGAGTTTATCTATAAAATATTGATAATCAATAAATTATCAGAATGTTCGGAAATCTCAGAAATTTGCGTCCGGCGCGTTTTTCTGACTATTTTTTAATTTTTTATATCTACCTGATTGTCAATGTTTTATCTTTGATCTAAATTTTTCGTCTCTTTGTTATCGGCAAAAAATCTCCCGAAATGTTAAATTTTCATTTTGAGCGAAAATATCATTTTGTCAAATTGAAAAATGCTGTTTGGGTATGTTTTTTCGCTGTTTATCTGAATGTGCTCGACAGACTTTTTGTTGTGTGCGTTTATGTAAAATAGAGAAGAGGTATGCGGAAAAGGAGTAAGTAAGCATTCATGATATTGGAAAAACTCTTTTATACCGGAGAGAAGTGTAATTTTTTTTGTATTAAGTTTACAAGTATAATGAATTTCAACTATATTTATAACCAAAAATATGCCTATGAAAAGTTTATTTCCGAAAAGGTATGATGTTCTTGAATGCGCCGATAGCTACGAGTGCCTTTTACAAAGGACTATTGCGGAAGGTGTTGTGAAAGAAGAGGATGTGAAGGATTTTGTCGGGGAATAGTTGAACTGTATCAGTAGTGGCATTATCGACTTTTATAATTATAATGTTATGAGATTTAAAATTAAATTAGAGGTTCTGTCTCAGGTGATGGGACGTAAGATACCTATCAATTATCAGTATGAACTATCGGCGGCGATTTACCGGATTTTGTCAAAGGCTAATCTGGAATATGCTACTTGGTTGCATGACAATGGCTTTTTCGTGGATAAAAAGCGTTTCAAACTATTCACGTTCTCTCAGTTAATTGTACCCTGTTATGGAATTGACAAGGAGCGTCAGCGCCTTGTGATAGATTCGGATATGGTTGAATGGCACATTGGCTTCTTGCCGGAGAAGAGTACTCAACAATTCGTTCAGGGTGTGTTTAGTGACCAGACATTCCAAATTGCTGACCGCATTTCAGGAGTGTCTTTCGCCATACGTGAGGTACAAGTAATGCCGCCATTGGTGTATGCGCCTGTCATGGAGTTTCAGACTCTTTCACCAATCTGTGTCTCACAGCGGAATGAACAAGGTAAAACCGATTATCTTTCACCTGATGCCCCCAATTATGCAGACGGTTTGCTCACAGGTTTGTTGGCAAGATATAAAGCATTGTATGGACATGATTTCGATGGCGATGCTTCCATTGATTTCCAATTGATAGGTAAAGCAAAGCCTGTATTGGTGAAGATAAAAGCCGGTACTCCTGCACAGACTTTTGTGAAAGGATACAAGTGCCGGTTTAAGTTGGCTTTAGCGGAAGAACTGATGCGAATCGCTTACGAAGGCGGACTGGGAGAGAAGTGCAGTATGGGTTTTGGAATGATAAAATAGGAAAAGAATATGAATATAGATGAGAATAAAATGCTTGTCCAGAAAATAGTTCTATATTTGCAAAAAAAGGAGTTTAGTATATGAGAGATATGTGTCAGGCAGATTATGATGCCTTAATTGCTCCTACTGGTGATCCATTTGTAGATGCTGGTGGGTTTGTATTGGAAAAACTTTCGCAATTGTTCCCAGAGAAAGATATATTAGAACTCATAATGTGGGTAACTGATATATATGTAGATAAATGGAACGCAGGGCTGAATGCTTTATTTTTGAATTCTAAAATAACTCAACCCTCTTTTAAAGAACAGCGAAAGAAGGAAGAAACTAGAAGATATTTTCAAGACTTACTGGATGACAAACAGTGCCATGAAATAGGATTTTGCCGTATAACAGGAAGAAAGGTGAAGTTGTTTGCTGCTGGAAGGGACAATTCTGTTTTGACAGGTTCACGAAAATTTGCGAACTTCCATCATGGTTTTGATGCTGGAATCATGCTATCCAAAGAAGTTCTGATAAAATATCATTTCTTACCATTAGCATGTGAGTCATTGTTAGGACATATTTGCGTTATTAGTAGCAATAATGTAAACACTTCACGAATGTATGCCACAAATTGCCTTGAACGGAATCTTGCCAATATAAGTAAAGGTGTTTCTGATGGTATCTTAAAAAATAAATCACGCTCTGCCGGTACTGCTCTGTTTCGTTTCCTGGACCAAGTCTTTGTTAACTATTCACAAGAAGGGTATGGAGAAAGTATGACATTATATCATTTTACTAATTTTGGTGCTTCACCGGACATGCAGATGTTTGTCCTTCCATTTCCAGTATTCAGATTTTACCGAGAGACACAAAACAGGAAATATAAAGAATCTTGGAACCGATTCGTGGCACATTATTATCGTACAAAAGATTATAAAAAGTTTGAATATGACGATGCAAGTACGTTTATTCAAGTCACAGACAAGAATAACCGGCAAATAGAAATATCTCAACAAGAATATGGATATTGGACCAATGCCATATATAATAAGCTGTTGCTCGGTAATAGTATTGTTTGCGACATCAGAAAATGGAGTGAAGAAAAAGAATTCGACTTAATGTTACTATTTGATTATTTGTTAAACATTAGAAATATGAAAAGAGAAACAATCGAAAAAATAAATCAGATTGCAGATTTTATTTTGCAAATTCATTCTGATTTAAGTATAGGCAAATTGTTGACGAGGCTGAATGGCATAAAGAGTGCGTATTTATTACGACGTTTTATTCTGAAGATTGTAGAGGAAAATTATAAACAAGGAAATGAATTGCCAATTATCACAGTGCAAGAATATACAGACTACTTGTTCCCAGACACAAGTTTGTGGTCGGAAACACGGGATATCTTGCTAATTTGTTTGTATCAGAAGCTGCATGAAAAGAATATTCATGTGGAAGTGGAAGATGGTGATGATGACAACGATTTTGTAGATGATAATGACTAAAAACTTATAAATATGTATAACAATTTAAAGACTCAAGGCTTTTTCTTGATTGATGTAGATGTTGTTGCATTGAATAATGCAGGTAAGAGTGTCATGTCTAATTTCGACAATGGTATTGCAACCAAGACTATTATTAAGAATGGTCGAACCTATACTTATGTATCAGGACAGGCCGTGCGTTACTGGTGGCGTAATACACTTCAAAAGAATCTGGGTTGGAATTTGTCGCCTGTAATCAGAGAAGATAAAATAGCCTATACGAATGCCAACCCGCTAGAATATCCCGATGATGACGTATTTGGTTATATGAGGGCGGCTTCAGAGGAGATTGAAGATTCAAAAGGAAGAAAGAAAAAGATTAATGTGACCGTAACACGTGTTTCTCCATTAAAAAATTCGGTAATTGTTTCTGCTTCTGCTGTAAGACCTGTTGAAAACTGGTCAAGCATGGCTCGTCAGGAAGGAGACTCGGTTCCGTACGGGAAACAGGAATACAGTGCCATCATGAAAGGTATGTTTAGTCTTGATTTAGGGATGATAGGTACGTTTTCTAATTATAATAAGACTGGCTATCAAAACTTGTCGGAGAAATTAAGAAATGAAATTGTTGAGATTGCTGGACATGAAACTATTAAAGACCCATACGTTCTTAATAAAGAGCTTGTCCAATTGCCTTTAGAAACCAGAAAACAACGTGCTGTAGATACGATAAAGGCATTGAAATATATATCGGGTGGTGCTATGCAAACAAATAATATGGGAGATGTAACACCTAAATTCATTATATTGGCAACGACAATAACTGGTAATCATCCATTTTCACACATTGTTTCAAGTGAAGGTGAAAGGGGAGAAAGGATAAAACTAAGTATTAATGGAATAAGAGAGGTTATAGAAGAATATAAAGATACTTTTGTTGATAAGATATTTATTGGCAAGCGAAGTGGTTTTATGGATGATTACGACAAGGATTTACAGGAGTTGCAGAAAGACTATAGCGACTTGATAAGCTATACTCCTGTTAATGCTGCCATTGATGCTTATTGTGAACAACTTGCCAATCAGATGAGATAATGAAAGCATACCGTATTAAAATAACTTCTTGGACAGCGAGTTTTCGCTATCCTAACATTATATCAGGAGTACAGCCCACATTGGCTGTTCCTCCTGTTAGTACGGTATTGGGATTGATGAATGCATGTGCGGGCAAATACATAGAACATAAACAATTGACTATTGGCTATTATTTCTCTTATGATGCAAAGACTACGGATCTGGAGACAATTTATCAGGTGGAGCTTGATGATGCAAAGGATGTGCCTAAAAATAAAATGAAGTCAAATGTTATACGTAGGGAAATTCTATATGATTGTACTTTATTCATTTATTTGACGGATGTACAGTTAGTCAATTTGTTCTCATCACCGTGCTATCCAGTATTAATGGGAAGAAGTTCTGATTTAGCTACGATAGAGGAAGTAAAGGAGGTCGATTTAGATGAACAAACAAATGCGGATAAGATAAAGGGACAAGTAATTCCATTTCAAGGGAATCATTTACCTGGTATTTTACAAGCCTTACCTGCATATTTTACTAATACGATTCCGAGGAAGAATATTGGTACACAGGCTTATTCCATTATATCTTATGATTCTCGTGATTTAAAGACCTCTATAACAGCTTATCGCGATTGTGTGAAAGGTGAATATATTGATATTTATTTTCATCAGTTGAACTTTTCAGATGAATAATATAAGGAAAGAGGACTTTCAGGTTCTGGCAAAGTCGGAACCTGAAACAACTCTCAAACAACATATAGATGACTGCTTGAATGTATTAAGCAGACTAAAGCTTTGCTTCCAAAACATTCCTTTGCAAAATGAATGTGAGTTTTGGGAACTGCTTCGCTTTGCTCTTATTTTTCATGATACAGGAAAGTCTCATAAAGAGTTTCAAAAGTTACTGTATGGACATAGAAATAACTGGAAGAGCCAGCGTCACGAACTTTTCTCTTTGAATTATATCCATCAGTCAAATCTCCCAAAAGAAAAGAAAGCGTTATTGCAGTATGCTGTAATCGGACATCATAAATCTATAGAGGGAATACAGGGATTTGTGTCACATAATTATATAGTGAATGAAGATGAAAATTGGATTTCTTTTAATCAGGGAAATGGTATCTCCGCTTATGATTCTGAGTGTAATTTGTTGTTAAAAAATAAGACTTGGAAGATATTGAGAGAATATGGATTGGATGCAGAGTCATTAAGCAGTATTGATATAAATAAGGTGGTAAAGTGCATCTCAGAGCAGAATGTTGCTTTAAGTAATGATGCTAATTGTTTTGTTCTCTATCTTTTATTGGTCGGTTTCGTAAAACAATGTGATCATTTGGCTTCTGCCGGAATACTGAAAGTCAATAATATGTCAGATGCGGACTTCTCTTTTCTATACGATTATCCCTTATATAAGCATCAGAATCAGTCTTCTTTGAGTTCCGGTAATTCTATATTATCTGCTCCTACAGGTTCGGGAAAAACGGAATCTGCATTGTTATGGTTGAAGAAGCAATTAGAAACTCATGGAGAAGGGAGAGTTTTTTATATATTGCCTTATACTGCTTCCATCAATGCCATGTATGAACGTTTGAACATTAAATTTGGTATTTCTCAAGAAGGTAATTCTTATGTGGGGATGTTGCATGGTAAATTAGCTCAATATATAGAAGCTAAATTTGAATCAGCTGATAATGGGGCTAAATGCAAGGAACTACTACTTAAAGATTTCCGCACATTGGTGACTCCTTTAAAGATTGTTACACCATTCCAATTATTAAGACACCTGTTTGGGTTGAAAGGTTTTGAAAAAGGAATGGTTGAATGGTGTGGTGGCTATTTGATATTTGATGAAATACATGCTTATGATAGTGAACTGTTTGCACAGATAATCGTATTTATTGAATTTTGTACTCGCTTTATGAAGGTGCATTGTTTTGTTATGACAGCAACATTACCATCTTTCATGTTAGAAATATTAGGCAAGGCATTGGGTACATATAATCATATTGTAGCAGATAAAACTTTATATTCAGTGTTTAATAGGCATCGAGTGAAAGTAGAAAATGGTTTGCTCTTGGATTCATTATCGTTGATACAGGAAGATATTGATGCCGGGAAAAAAGTCATCGTTGTTTGCAATACTATTGCTCAATCCCAATTAGTTTATCAGTGTTTATCTTGTAGTGGAGAGAAACTTCTCTTGCATGGTTCTTTTAATGCTCGTGACCGTTTTCTTATCGAACAGAAATTGCAGAAAGAAGACGTTCAACTTCTGATTGGAACGCAGGCAATTGAAGTCAGTCTTGATATTGATTATGACACAATCTATACAGAACCGGCTCCTTTGGATGCTTTGATACAACGCTTTGGACGTGTGAACCGTAAGCGTCAGAAAGGACTTTCATTATGTCATGTTTTTAACACTGCCGACGAGAATGACAAACGTATTTATGATTCATCCATTGTAGAACGTTCTTTACTTGTATTGGAAAACGTGGAAAAGAGTCATGAAGGTATCTTGCAGGAATCTTTATATCAGCAATATATAGATTATGTCTATCCTTCTTGGAGTGAAAAGCAACAGAAGGAATATGATAGGATTTATAAATTACTGATGAACGAAATACAAACGACCCTTTCACCTTTACATTATGATGAGAATAAAGAGGATGCTTTTTATCGGCAATTTGAAGGAATTAAAGTTTTGCCGGAGGAGTTAAAAAGAGAATATCAAGATTATTTAAATGAATTACAATTTATAAAAGCTGATAGTCTGCTGGTCTCTATACGTAAAGGACGATGGATGTATATGCAAAAAGACGGTAGTATATATAGGCAAAGTTTTGCGTATGAATCAGATGAAAAAGTAGTTGATAAGAACGTTTATATCATAAAATGCCATTATGATAACGAATATGGTTTACGAATGGATATGCCAGTAGAAAATAAATTAATAGTAGATGATTTAATCTTATGAACGACCAAAACAATATAATCATCTACAGTACAATGGACGGCAAAGCCTCCGTTGCCCTGTATGCCAAAGATGGAAAGATTTGGCTGAGTCAACAACAGATTGCCGAACTTTTTGGAACCTCCAAACAAAGTATCAGTTATCATATAATTAATATGCTAAAAGAGAAAGAGTTAGATGCAAATTCAGTTGTCAAAGACTATTTGACAACTGCTGAGGAAAGCAATATAATGAGACTTTCTATTCACTGGAAATGATGCTTGTCATAGGCTATCGAGTGCGTGGAGTACATGGTGTTCTGTTCTTGCTATGCGGGCGGATGCAGAAAGAAACTCTAAAAATAAAGAATGTATGATTATAACCGGAACACACTTTAATTATTATCAAATATGCCGAAGAAAATTGTGGCTGTTTGGAAATGGTATCAATATGGAGCATACATCTGATTTGGTGTATGAAGGAAAGTTAGTGCATGAGGATTCTTATCCACAGCGTTCAGTAAAGTATGAAGAGGTGGAGTTGGGAGGCATTAAGGTTGACTTTTATGACGTGAGGAATCGGGTTATCCATGAGATAAAGAAATCGAACAAGGTGGAGATTGCTCACGAATGGCAGCTTAAGTATTATATTTATGTGTTTGAACGTAATGGTATAGACGGAGTTACGGGTGTGCTGGAATATCCTCTACTTCGGAAAACTTCGGATGTAATACTGTCGGATGTTGATCGTGAGGAAATAGAGCGTATGGCTGAGGATATAGAAATGATTCTGTCTTCGGATGAATGTCCTGTGCCATGTGTGCGTAAAGGGATTTGCCGTAATTGTAGTTATTATGATTTTTGTTTTAGTGGAGAGGAGGAAGAATGAAAAAGACTTATTATTTGTTTAATCCGGGCGAAATGGAGCGCAAGGATAATACGCTGAAGTTTATGGCATACGATGAGGATGGGCGGGTGGTCCAGACTCGTTATTTGCCTGTGGAGGACATTGGCGAGTTTTATGTGTTTGGTTCGTTGAGAGCTAACAGTGCTTTATATAACTTTTTAGGACAGAAAGATATTGCAGTGCATTTTTTCGATTATTATGAGAATTATACGGGTTCGTTTATGCCGAGGGACTTTTTGCTTTCGGGGCGTATGTTGCTGGCGCAAACGGCTGCTTATCAGAATAAGAAACAACGTGTGGCGATTGCACAGAAGTTTATAGAAGGAGCAGCGAATAATATGTTGAAAAATTTGCAATACTATAATCGACGTGGAAAGGACCTGGAAGATATTATGGAGAAGATGAAAGGGCTTGGCGGACAGATTGCTTCGACTACTTCTGTAGAAGAACTGATGGGAATAGAAGGGATGATTCGTCAAAACTATTACGATGCCTTTGACTTGATATTGAATGATTTTGAGATGGGAGTCCGTACAAAACAGCCTCCTCGGAATGAAGTGAATGCTTTGATTTCGTTTGGTAATATGATGTGTTATACAATGTGTTTGCGTGCGATACATCAAACACAGTTAAACCCTACAATCAGTTATTTGCATACTCCGGGGGAACGTCGGTATTCTTTGGCTTTAGATATGGCGGAGATATTCAAGCCGATTATTGTGGATAGGGTTATATTCAAGGTTTTGAATAAGAAAGAAATACAGTCTAAACATTTTGATAGGCATCTGAATAAGTGTGTGTTGAATAATGCTGGAAAGAAGATATTCGTGAAAGCGATAGAAGATAGAATGACAGAGACTTTTCAGCATCGTCATTTGAATAGGAATGTGAGCTATCGCCATTTGATAAAGTTGGAGTGTTATAAATTGGCGAAGCATTTGCTTAAGATTGAAGAATATAAACCTTTTAAAATGTATTGGTGATGTATGTTATATTAGTATATGATTTTGGTGAGAAACGTGTTGGTAAGATGTTAAAGTTGTGCCGGAAATATTTATGTTGGGTGCAGAACTCTGTATTTGAAGGAGAGATTTCGGCTGTGCAGCTGAAGGAGTTGTTGATGAGTGCAGAGCGTTTTATGAAAAAAGAGGAGGATAGTATAATCCTGTTTAAAGGGAGGGATAAAAATTGGATGGAGAAGGAAATCGTGGGACGGGAGCGGGGCGAGACTGATGTTTTTCTATAACAGAAAAGTTGTCGGTGGAGGTGTTGAGTGCTTTCACGTACCATCTTCATATTTGAATGCGTTCTTTGACATGCTGAAAATGAGATAGATACAGGATTGTCGTAAGTCAGGTGTTTTTTTATAATTGTATATCGACAATTTTCTCAGTAAAATTTTGTACCTTTGCTTCATGTAAGTTCTTGAACATAAATGAAATGTATTATGTTTGTTGAGGACTTTTAATTGTACCTTATGGAATTGAAATATAACAGCATGGAATGTACATACTTTGTTTACTCTCTTTTAATTGTACCTTATGGAATTGAAATGCTAACATATTTAAACTTGTAGCCCCTAATCTCATTTCTTTTAATTGTACCTTATGGAATTGAAATTCCCGTAGCCGTCGGCAAGCGCGGCATCGTGAGCCTCTTTTAATTGTACCTTATGGAATTGAAATCTGGAACTTCTACAGCAAAATGAAGCTGATCCGACTTTTAATTGTACCTTATGGAATTGAAATATGGAAGGATTACGAGTGCAAAGATACAGATATAACTTTTAATTGTACCTTATGGAATTGAAATACTCTTTATTTGTGAACTTTGAATTGTTTTCATGTCCTTTTAATTGTACCTTATGGAATTGAAATACTCTTGCTGGACAGGTCAAGATAGGTCAGAGTATCCTTTTAATTGTACCTTATGGAATTGAAATCATTTGGTTAGCAATTATATCGCTGTCGTACATGCTTTTAATTGTACCTTATGGAATTGAAATTATTGTTCGTGCCGTTTTTAGGGTTGTCGCGGTTACTTTTAATTGTACCTTATGGAATTGAAATACACAGGAATGCGTCATAAAGGTCTTTGTCCTCCACCTTTTAATTGTACCTTATGGAATTGAAATAAAGCTTGTGCGAAAGCATCTTCGGGCATAACTTGCTTTTAATTGTACCTTATGGAATTGAAATTTTGAGAAGCGAGCGTATTATATTGATTATTACGCTCCTTTTAATTGTACCTTATGGAATTGAAATTAATGCGTTAAAGATTAATTTCTGAAAAAGTAAATCTTTTAATTGTACCTTATGGAATTGAAATGTAACTATTAACAATCTGAGAAACACGATAAGCCGTCTTTTAATTGTACCTTATGGAATTGAAATTGTCATTAGACGTAACTTGAAATATTCGATTATAAGTCTTTTAATTGTATCTTATGGAATTGAAATAGGACAATTTCGTTATTATTTGTTAAAAAAGGATTTCTTTTAATTGTACCTTATGGAATTGAAATGAATTCGATAAACTCGGTTGTCAAGCTATTCGTTATGCTTTTAATTGTACCTTATGGAATTGAAATGTATTGAGGTGTATTCGGAGCATTCGGGGAAACAGAGCTTTTAATTGTACCTTATGGAATTGAAATAATATTTCAGGTGACCTCTAATGATATGGATCATTCTTTTAATTGTACCTTATGGAATTGAAATTCGAATGTGACTTTTGAATTTTAGCCCGCGAGGTTCCCTTTTAATTGTACCTTATGGAATTGAAATATTTTAATAGAATTAATCCATTTTCTTAAATAAACGCTTTTAATTGTACCTTATGGAATTGAAATCAATAGACTTATCAGTAAAACGAATGTCAGACTTAAGCTTTTAATTGTACCTTATGGAATTGAAATTAATCAATTAAATTGAGTACCGTTATAACCTATAGCTTTTAATTGTACCTTATGGAATTGAAATAAAATACCATCAGGCTTAACACCTGAATCCTGAGCTTTTAATTGTACCTTATGGAATTGAAATCACCTTACAGTCAGTCATTTGTGACAGGTCAACCGCTTTTAATTGTACCTTATGGAATTGAAATTTGATTTTGTTTTTCATACATTTCTTTCATAGCGCTTTTAATTGTACCTTATGGAATTGAAATATAAGTACATATCTTTTGTTTGTAGCAAGTCTGGCTTTTAATTGTACCTTATGGAATTGAAATTGCGTAGTTCCTTGCATCCGCTTAACTCCTTACCTGCTTTTAATTGTACCTTATGGAATTGAAATTAGATGCTGCCTTATCCGCCGCCTTAGATGCTGCCTTCTTTTAATTGTACCTTATGGAATTGAAACAACACTCACAAATGACAATAGGAACTGTAATAAATATTCAGTTTCTTAAAAGTAAGCCTCTTGTTTTGCTTGAAAATCTGAACAAAAACAAGGGTGAATCGTTTTGATATTTTCAGATTACCATAAATTCTGATTTATATGATGTTCAGACAATATTCAAATACTACGGAGGTGATACATGCACTGACACAACGTCTCATATCGTGCATGTCAGAGAAAGGTAAAGATGAAGTTTTTAATCTTGCCCTGTCTGGTGGGAATACTGCAATTGAAGTTTTTAAATTGTGGGTACGAGAATATTCTGAGAAGATAGATTGGCGGCAGATTCACTTCTTTTGGGTTGATGAACGTTGTGTAGCTCCTGATAGTGCTGATAGCAACTATCGTCATGCCAATGAACAATTGTTCATGCCTCTTGGTATATGTTCGGAGAATATTCATCGAATATGGGGAGAGAATGTTCCGGAAACGGAAGCGGAAAGGTATGAGTCTGAAATCAGAAGACTGATGCTTTTGAGGAAAAATGTCCCTTTCTTCGACTGCATAATACTTGGAGTGGGGGAGGATATGCATACGGCATCTATATTTCCGGGTTGCAGATATTTGTTAACGGACGAAAGACTCTATGCTGTGTCGCGTCATCCGGAGACACGTATGTTCCGCATCACCATGACTGGCAAGTCTATATTGTGTGGAGCACCGCTTTTGATTCCTGTATTGGGAGAATCTAAGAAAGAAGTGATAGATACATTGAAGAATATAGGTAAGAATTGTGAACGGATGCGGGATTGTGTGGATGCTTCCACTCCTATATCTTTCATTATTTCGTCTGCTGGAATTTTGGCTGAAGTGTTTGCTGCTCCTTAAATGTAAATGGTTTATGGTTTTCTGTAGGGAATTTTATTTGTGAAAATATTGGTATCGGGCTTGGGTTCGTAGAGTATTTTTTGACAGAAAAGTTTTATAGTCTCCCAAATAATACGTTACTTTGCACCTTGAATTTGAAGAAACGAAGCTAAGATAAGAAAACTAATCGCAAGTTTCAAAAGAAAAAAAGAAATGGAAATCGTTAGTACAGTTAAGGAACTGAAAGACAAACTGAAAGTTTTCAGAGCTGACAACAAAAAAGTGGGGTTGGTGCCTACGATGGGTGCTCTCCACGAAGGACATGCTTCTCTTGTGAGCAGAAGCGTTAAAGAAAACGACGTTACTGTCGTTAGTGTTTTTGTCAATCCTACTCAATTTAACGACAAAAACGATCTTGAAAAGTATCCTCGTACTCTTGAAGCCGACTGTAAGCTGCTTGAAGCTATGGGAGCGACACTTGTATTTGCTCCATCGGTGGAAGAAATCTATCCTGAACCGGATACACGTACATTTAGCTATCCTCCGACAGATATTGTGATGGAAGGTGCTTTTCGTCCCGGGCATTTCAATGGTGTGTGCCAGATTGTAAGCAAGTTGTTTATGTTTGTGGAGCCGGATCGTGCCTACTTTGGCGAGAAGGATTTCCAGCAGGTGGCTGTAATCAAGGCTATGGTGGCTGACAAGAAATATCCTTTGGAGATATGTCCGTGTCCGATTGTCAGAGAAAAAGACGGACTTGCTCTGAGCAGCCGGAATATGTTACTGACTGACGGTGAGAGACAGATTGCACTCAATATCTCGAAGACTCTTTTTGAGAGTTTGGAATATGCCAAGTCCCACACTCTTTTTGAGACAAAGCAGTGGGTTGTAGATACAATCAATGCGGTGGAAGGACTGGAGGTGCAGTATTATGAAATTGTAGATGGCAACTCTTTGAAGAGTCTTTCTTCGTGGGAGGATGCTGACTATATAGTGGGATGTATCACTGTATTCTGCGGTTCGATACCTGTCCGTCTGATAGATAATGTCAAGTATAAAGCATAAAAATCACAGCAGGCTCATGATGATAGAAGTAATGAAATCGAAGCTGCATTGCGTCAAGGTTACGGAAGCTAATCTGAACTATATGGGCAGCATAACTATAGATGAGGATTTGATGGATGCTGCAAACTTGATTGCTGGCGAGAAAGTGCAGATTGTAGATAACAACAATGGTGAACGCTTTGAGACATACATCATTAAGGGCGAAAGAGGTTCTGGGTGTATTTGTCTCAATGGTGCGGCGGCACGTAAGGTGCAGGTTGGCGACATTGTGATAATCATAGCTTATGCCTTGATGGATTTTGAAGAAGCTAAAACTTTTGTCCCGAAAGTGGTGTTCCCGGATTCTGAGACCAACCGTGTGGTAGATTGATTTGAGGAATTGGTAAAGGGGAAAATAGGATTTGAAATTTGCAGAAGGTTTTCTGATTGCAAAATAAAAAAGGACAGCTGACTTGTTGGATTGGTCGGCTGTCCTTTTTTATTATATTTTATTTGGAGGAATCATACGATTCCAGTGCCTTGAGTTCTTTACCTTTATTTAATTTGTAATATATTTCCCGTAAGTATGGAAGCCAAAGTTCTGTATTCTTTTCATCATATTTTCTGGCATTCTCATAATAGTCTTTTGCTTTGCTATAGAGAGCGTTTATTTCTTTTTTTGCCTCTGCATAATGTGGGTTGCTTATGGGGATGTTAAGATTCTTGTATTTGCTGTTTGCTTGCTCCATATATATATTGCCTATACTTGAATATGTTTCCGCATCATCCGGTTGTAGCTCGATGGCGCGACTGAAAGAGGCTATGGCGGAGTCTTGCATGTTCATACAGCGCTCAACCTTTCCTTTTATATACCAGCACTTACGGTTTTCCGGATTATACTTTACTGTTCTTCTGGCTATATCTATGGCTTTCTCATATTGGGAATTGTCATTATAATATTTGAGAAGAGAGGTATAGAAATATTCTTTTGTTGGGTAAGATAGAAAACCTTTATTTTGCATGTCGAGCATGTGGATGGTGTCTCCAAGTTCGCTATATGCTATGCTTCCAACTTCATAGATGTGCGCGCGCATTCCTGAATCGAGGAGAGCTATGGATATATATTTGATGGCTTTGTCGAAATTCTTGGATGCGTATGCTGAAAGGACTGCAAGTTGAGATAGCTTAACACTGTCGCTGTTGGATGCTTGGGCATTCTGGTTGCCTTTGGATTCTTTGACAAGAGGGGAGTTGGTTGTACTCATATACATGTCAAGAAACTCGTATGCTTCTTTGTAGTTTTTTTTCTTATAATGGTATTTGCCTGCGCTGCACAGATTATTTCTGAGAGCTTTCATCTTGGAGGAAATGTTATCTCTGTATGAAAATTTTATCTCTCCTTTTTCATTCGGTTGTGCATCCAAGCTATCACACTGTATTCCGTATCGGTACATATTGAGAATGTGCCCGAAATATTTTGTTGTGTCCGGATTTGACTTTAGATACATTTTTCTGTTTTCGGAAAGAGTAAGTTGATATTGTATGTTCACTTCCAGATTATAGTACTCTGCATCCGTTTTAGCTTCGTCATATTTGTTTATGGCATTTCTTACAAGCTCGTCAGCCTTCTGATAGTTTTCTGATTTTATGTTTGAATTGATTTCTTTCATGACAGCTTTGCGCTTGTATTCAGTGACTTCTTGTGCGTTGACAGACGAGAAGAGAGAAATCATGATTGCCCAAATTAATACTCTGCTTTGCATAATTATATAATTGTCTGTTTTTATGATTACACGAATATATACTATATATGATAAGTTCATGCAAAGTTAGATATTATTATTGAAACAAGAAAAGACCGTTTTGTTGTTTTCTTCCAACAAAACGGTCTTTTTGTAGCTTATTTATTTCGCTTTAGATATGTTTACTTGACATACTGCTTAAATTCCTTCGATTTTTCGAGATTTCCAGAATTATTGTAGCAAGCGTAAAGTGAATAACCCCACAAGTCTGGTTTGTCTGGTTCCAGTTCGCGAACTTTCTCAAAGCATTCTATTGCTGTTGCATAATACTTCTTTGATAGTTCTTTGTCTGTGGCATTGTCCTGTGCTAACTTCCATGCTGCTTTTCCTGCTGCATTCCAAGCATCAGAGTAGTCGTCTTTTATTTTAGTAGTCTTAAGGAATGCTTCAAGAGCGGCTTCAAACTTTTCCTGATTATATTCAATGAGGGCTTTATTGTAATATGCCCATTCGTCTTCAGGATGATTCTGGATGAGACCGTCGCATAGGCTACTTGCTTCCGCCCATTTCTTGTCGTTCATGTATTCAACAATAAGGACTTTTGGGAACATGGACTCTTCTGGGAATTTTTCTACACCCATGTGGCAATACTTCTCCCACATGTCCATTTGTCCTTTGTTCTTGTAGATTTGCATTAACTCGAAGCAGGCATTCTTTGCATAAGATGCAGAAGACAATGCCTCTTCGTAAGCCTTCATCACCTTGGTCGTGTCTGCTGAACTTTTAGCCTCTGTCTTGAGGGCTGTTGCGTATATATACTTTGCATCACTACGCATCGTATCTTTGGCTGTGAGGTCTATGCCGTTGAAGAGTGAATCGCTGAATGACTCGAAATACAAGTCCAAGAACTTGATACATTTTTTAGAATCGGTATTGACAAGGTTACTTGCTGCTATTAGAAGGTTCTGGCGCGGACCTGTTGCCAATGTTTGGTTCATTGTACGATATTTCTCTTTTGGCATTTTGCCTTTTGCATTTGGAGTATGTTCGAGTTCATCACATTTTGAGAAATATGTGACGATATCATATTGATTGTCGAAGAAATCCCCCATGTTCATTTCTATGCCTGCAGCGCGGTCGTTGAGCATCTTGTTCATATAGAGACATTTGACACGACCTGCTATATACCATGTGTCTGGCATTACTGAAGATACTGGATCTGTCATTGCTGGCTGTATAAGTTCCCATGCTTCAGCTACTTTCTCGTAGTTGATTTCCTTAGGATTAGCTGTTGCCGCAGTGATTGCAGACATTGCTTTGTTCACATTTGCCTTTTGTGCAAACATGGCAGATGATGCCATCAAAGTTGCGCAAGTGAATAATAACTTTTTCATACGATTTGACTTTTATAGTTGTTATATCATAAATTTTTTATCATCCGTCAAATTTCGCTTGCCGGTGATGTTGAAGAATCTTCCGGATTGTTTGAGCTTTCAGACGGATTGTTTATGTTTTCTGTCTCGTCTGTGTTCTCAAGGATGTTCTCTGTTTCTTCTAATTCTTCTTCATCAACATGCTCTACTTTACATACACTGCTGATAATATCGTTACGTTTCTTAAGGTTGATGAGCGACACTCCCTGAGTATTACGTCCTTGAACGCGGATATTGTTTAGTGCAAGACGAATCGTGATACCACTCTTGTTGATAATCATTAAGTCGTCATCATCAGTAACAGCCTTCAATGCAATAAGTTTGCCGGTCTTTTCCGTGATGTTCAATGTCTTGACACCTTTTCCGCCTCTGTGAGTAATCCTGTATTCACTGAGGTATGACCGTTTACCAAAGCCTTTTTCTGAAACAACCATTACAGTTTCCGGGTATTCTTCTGAAGAAGTTTCTGCATTTTCTGTCACAGAATCGTCCCAAGTTTCTGTTTCCTCTGTGTCACAGATAGTATCTTCTGCGAACTCTGCTGATTCATCCTCGCTTTCTGTTGCTGCTATTTGTTCCGGTGTCAAAGGTGGATTACAAGCCATGCAAATCATGCCTATTACCTCATCTTCGCCATCGTTGTCAAGACGGAGTGCACGTACACCTGTAGCTGTACGTCCCATAAGACGAACTGCGTTCTCATTAAATCTGATTGCGCGTCCATTGCGATTGGCTATGATTATGTCGTCGTTGCCTGAGGTCAGACATACTTCTATTACTTTGTCTCCTTCTACAATATTAATAGCATTGAGTCCGTTTGAACGCGGATGTGAATATAATTCGAACCGAGATTTCTTTACTGTTCCGTTCTTGGTACAGAAAATCAGATTATGATTCTTTATCCATTCCTGATCATTGATATTCTCAATGCAGATAAATGCTGTTACATTATCGTCGTTATCAATATTCAGCAGATTCTGCACTGCGCGTCCTTTATAAGTTTTGTTTCCTTCCGGTATTTCATAAACCTTCATCCAGAAACAGCGTCCTTTTTGAGTAAAGAACATCATTGTGTTGTGAGTGTTTGCCGGATAGATGTGTTCAATGAAATCCTTGTCGCGTGTGTTACTTCCTTTGGAGCCTACACCGCCACGTGCTTGAGTACGGAACTCTGTAAGAGGGGTACGTTTTATGTAACCGAGGTGTGAAACTGTAATTACTACAGGCAGATTTGGATAGAAGTCTTCAGGGTTGAAGTTCTCACTTGCTGCATAGTCTATCTCTGTACGGCGGACGTCACCCCATTTTTCCTTAACCTCTATAAGCTCATCTTTCATCACTTTCTTACAAAGCTCTGGATCATTGAGGATATTATTGAGATAGTCTATCAATTTCAACAGCTCGTCATATTCTGCATGAAGCTTGTCCTGCTCCAAACCTGTAAGCTGACGCAGACGCATTTCCACAATTGCTTTTGCCTGAATATCATCCAGATTGAATCTGCTCATCAAGTTGGCTATTGCCTCCTGTGGAGATTTGGCTGCACGTATAATGTGTACCACTTCATCGATGTTGTCACATGCAATTATAAGTCCGTTGAGAATATGTGCACGCTCTTCTGCTTTGCGCTTGTCATATTGTGTACGGCGAATGACCACATCATGTCTGTGAGCTATAAAGTTGCTGATGCAATCGCGCAAAGTCAACAGCTTAGGTCTTCCTGAACTTTTTGCTGATGCTCCGACAAGAGCGATACAGTTGACGCTGAAGCTTGATTGCAACTCTGTCATCTTGTATAGCTTATTCAATATGACATTGGCATTGGCATCGCGCTTCAAATCAATGACAATACGCATACCTTCGCGGTCACTCTCATCATTGACATTTGAGATTCCTTCTATTCTTTTTTCGTTTACAAGATCTGCAATCTTCTTTATAAGTTCGGCCTTGTTTACATTGTATGGAATCTCATTTACAATTATTTTGTCGTGATTTTCGTCTGTTTCTATTTCTGTTTTTGAACGTATTACAATACGTCCACGACCAGTCTCGTATGCTTCGCGTACACCGTCTATACCACATATTATACCCCCTGTCGGGAAATCCGGAGCTTTGATGTATTGCATAAGCTCAAGGGATGATATTTCCGGATTGTCTATATATGCGACACATCCGTCAATGACTTCTCCAAGGTTGTGCGTTGGTATATTGGTTGCCATACCGACTGCAATTCCGCTTGCACCGTTGACCAGCAGATTCGGTATTCTGGTTGGCAAAACTTTTGGTTCTTGCAATGAATCGTCAAAGTTGTTCTGGAAGTCAACAGTTTCTTTATACAAGTCTTCCATCATGGCTTCACCAAGCTTGGTGAGGCGAGCTTCCGTATAACGCATGGCTGCTGCACCGTCACCATCTACAGAACCGAAGTTTCCTTGTCCGTCAACAAGGGTATAGCGCATAGCCCACGGCTGTGCCAGACGTACAAGTGCTCCATATACAGAAGAATCTCCGTGAGGGTGATATTTACCAAGTACCTCACCGACAATTCTTGCACATTTCTTTGTTGGTTTATCCTGAGTGATGCCGAGTTCCATCATTCCGTAAAGAATACGGCGGTGAACTGGCTTGAATCCGTCGCGAACATCAGGAAGCGCACGAGCCACAATCACCGACATAGAATAGTCGATGTATGAAGACTTCATCGTTTCGTTGATGTCAACTTTGATAATTCTGTCCTGATCTGTCATCTACTTTCTTTTAATTTATTATTTCCTTAAACCATGTAAAGGTACAATAAAAAAGATAACTGATAAAATTATTGCGGATAAAAGTTGGTTGTAGCACTAAAAAAAGAAAGAGTGAAGAGGAAGTCCGTGAGAAATGCCGTAAACACGTCTATTTCTTATTTGAGTGTCTCTGCCGACTATATTTTAAAAGTATCCGGCGATGCACTCTGTCATTGATTCGCGGCTTAAATATGATGAAGCGCATCTCATGATATCTTCTGGTGTGATCTGTTTCATTGTTTCAAAATCTCTGACTACATCATCGGTCGTTCTGGCGGTTACATCCAAACGCATGAGCATGGCAGACGTATTGAAGCCGGTTTCGCAATTGCGGCATATATGTCCCGAAAGATAATTTTTTACATTGGCTAATTCTTCGTCAGATACAGGCTCTTTGCATAGTCTGAGCATTTCTTTGTGTATCTCCTCAATAACGCATTCCGTATATTCATTGGGAGTCTCTGTGGATATTACGAATGTGGTGTTTTGGGGAGATTGGTATATGGCTGAACTTATGTCGTATGTATAACCTTTTGTTTCGCGGATATTTGACATTAGTCTGCTTCCGAAATATCCACCGAGAATTGTACTCATTATGTTAAGTGTGGTGAAATCTTTATGGTTACGTTCCGGAAATAAGCGTCCGACTTTTATGGCTGACTGTACGGTCATGTTGTCCATCTGGACAGAGAAACGGCTCTGCTTTGGTTGGGCGACAGTAAAAGAATGGTATCCGGTGAATTTTCCTCCGTTTCCTCCCCAATGTTTTTCTCCAAAAGCGTCAGTGACAATCTTTATTATATTGTCGTCATACATTCCTGTCAAGAATATCTTACAGTTATCGGAACTGATGTTTTTGTCTCTGAAACGTCGTAGTGTTTCTGGAGTAAGTGTATCGTAATCTTGAAGCGAAGGGTATTGTGCCATCGGATGCCCCTCTCCATACAGACTTTTATAGAACAGTTGTTTGCATCGTGTCCCTACACTTTGCATACTTGCTGCATACGCTGCTTTTCCTTGTGTCAAAGCGATGGAAAGTTTATCTTGGTTGTATGTCGGTTCCCATAGAATAGACTGTAGTATGGGGATTATGTGTTCAAGATACTTTCTTAGACAAAGTAGGGAAACCACAGAATATGACATGTTGGAATACGTTTCTATTGTGGCGCCGTAATAGTCCAGTCTTTCCGCTATGTCTTCACCGTTGAAAGAACGTGTGCCTTCTTTTAGCTGCTTGAATGCGTAATAAGACTGCAATGGAACTTCTTGTGTCCATTGTCCGCCCTTGAACATGAAATCCATCTTGACCATTTCGGTGTCGTTTGTTTTGATGTATTTCAGTTCGATACCGTTTGCCATTGTCATACTTTCCGGATTACATATTGTAAGTCGTTCTATCGGTTTGATTTCCGGCTGTATATTTCTGTTCATTTTTGTCTTCTCAAAAATTCTTCTGCGTGTTGTAAATCTTCCGGGGTATCAATACCTATTGTTTCTGTATGGCTGATACCTACTTTAATCTTATATCCATTCTCCAACCATCTTAATTGTTCCAGAGATTCTGCAATTTCAAGAGGCGACTGGCATAAAGAAGTAATCTCTTTCAGAACATTACTCCGGTAAGCATAAAGTCCTATATGTTTATAATATGTATGTCCTTTGAGCCATTCATTCTTGTCTTTGCCGCGCATATAGGGGATAATGGAACGACTGAAGTACATGGCTTCCATATTCTTGTTTACAACCACTTTGGGTGAGTTGGCATTTTCAAGGGCGCATATTCCGTCGTCAGCGGTAAATGGCTTTACAAGCGTGGCTATATCTATAGACTCGTCGTTAAAACATTCGATAATGGACTTTAATTGCTGGGGTTGGATAAAAGGCTCGTCACCTTGAATATTTACAACCACATTAAATTTCTCTTCTCCTATTTTCTGCAATGCTTCATAACAACGGTCTGTTCCGCTCCGATGGGATGGGCTTGTCATCACAACTTTTCCGCCGAATGATTTCACCTCATTTTCTATGCGCTCGTCATCGGTTGCTACGACTACTTCGTCCAAGATGTTTTCCACTTGTCTATACACTCTCTCAATGACAGTAATTCCTCCAAGCTTTGCCAATGGTTTTCCCGGGAAGCGTGTTGAGGCATATCGTGCAGGGATGATTCCTATGAATTTCATATCTATATAGTAATTTTTTTACTTAATATATTATTGAAAACTCTCGTCTATGTCCATTTCAGTCTCCGGCACCTTATCGCCTTCTTGCAGACCGTCGAGGTCGTCGGAGCATAGTTCAAAGTTATCTGGAATATAGAAAGAGTCTGTTTGTGCTATACCCAGTTTCTTGTCTGAATAAACCTTGTTCATGAAGATTCCATATACAGGAAGTGCACCACTTGCACCTTGTCCGTAAGTCATGGAGCTGAAATGTATGTCACGGTCTTCTCCGCCGACCCAGCATCCTACCACAAGTTTAGGGGTGAAGCCCATGAACCATGCGTCTGCATTGGAATTTGTGGTTCCTGTTTTTCCTCCCATATCCGCTGTGATATTGTATCTTGTGCGTATTCTGCGTCCCGTACCGGAATCAATCACTCCACGAAGCATGGTTATCATTTTGTATGCGGACTCAGGACTCATCACTTCGTTCATCCGTGGTGTAAAGCTTTCTATGACATTTCCGTCTGCATCCTCTATACGTGTGACAAGCCGTGGCGCAAATCTCACTCCCGCATTTGCGAATGCTGTGTATGCACTGACCATTTCTCCGACACTGATGTCGCACGGGCCGAGGCACAGGCTTAGCGAAGGATGAATCTCCTTATTTGTTATTCCCATTTCGTGCATGAGGGCTACGAGTTGTCGTGGATTGAGCTGAGACATCAGATAAGCGGAAATCCAGTTGTTTGACTGTGAAAGTCCCCATTTCAGTGTTACCATTTCCCCATAATGAGAACTGCCCGAGTTGCGTGGAGTCCACGGTTTGCCTGCCACCATGTATGTATGTTCCACATTCGGAGCCACATCACATGGAGTGAATCCGTTCTCCATTGCAAGCGAATAGAGGAACGGCTTTATTGTGGAACCAACCTGTCTTCTTCCTCCTCCCATTACATTGTCGTACTGGAAATGCTTGTAGTTCAGACCACCAACGTATGCTTTTACATCTCCATTTCTCGGGTCCATTGCCATGAAGGCGGTACGGAGAAACGTCTTGTAATATTTGATGGAGTCAAGAGGAGTCATTTCCGTTTCGATATCACCTTTATATGAGAATACCGTCATTTTTACTTTCGTGTTGAAAGCCTTCTCTATTTCCTCCTCCGAATGTCCTGCAATCTTCATCACTCTGTAGCGTTCACTCTGTCGCATATATCGTGCCAGAATCTTGTCAACCTGTGCTTTCGTAAGTCCGCTGTACGGAGCATTTGGTTTGCCCTTGTTATCAGCTTCGAATTTCGGTTGCAAGAACTCTGCCACATGTTCGTATGCGGCTTCTTCTGCGTATGTCTGCATACGTGAGTCAAGAGAAGTGTATATCTTCAGACCGTCAGTGTATATATTATAGTTTGTTCCGTCCTTTTTGGTGTTTTTGTGACACCATCCGTACAACGGATTGGTTTCCCATGCGAGAGAATCATCATAATATTGCTGTGACTGCCATGAAGCATAGTCGCTCCGGTCAGGTCTGCGTGCCATCATGATACGTCTCAGATACTCGCGGAAATAAGGGGCGAGCCCTTCCTTGTGGTCTGTGATGTGGAATTTGTCTGTGCTGAGGGCTGTAGCTTGTGCCTTTTCCATTTCTTCTGTTGATATGTATCCGGCTTTCTGCATCTGTGATAACACTACATTTCTGCGTTCACGACTTCTTTCATTGAATCGTACCGGATTGTACAACGACGGGTTCTTGCACATACCCACGAGAGTGGCGCATTCTTCAAGCGACAGTTCCGACGGTTGTTTGGCAAAATATGTGTTGGCAGCGTTCTTTATTCCCACTGCATTGTTCAGGAAATCGAAGTAGTTTAGGTACATGGTGATGATTTCCTCTTTTGTATAATAGCATTCGAGTTGCACAGCAATATACCATTCTATAGGTTTTTGCATCATTCTCTTCTTCTCATCACGTGCAACATCTGAATACAATTGTTTTGCCAGCTGCTGCGTGATGGTACTTCCTCCACCAGCCGACTTTTGTTTCATGATACCTCGCTTGACAATAGCTCGTGCAAGTGCTTTCATGTCTATACCCGAATGGTCATAGAATCTGACATCTTCTGTGGCAATGAGAGCGTTTACAAGATTCTTCGGAAGAGAATCATAGCTCATCATCACTCTGTTTTCGGAAGCATAGCTCCATGTCCCGATAACTTTATTATCAGAGGTATATATTCGTGAGGCATACTTATTTATAGGATTTTGTAAATCAGAAATAGGAGGGAGTTCTCCCCACCATCCTTGTGAAATTGAATAGACCGCCAGTCCCATTCCGGCTATGATGAGAAAAACGAAAAACCATAGGCATCCGATTAGTCTGTAACATTTTTTTTTCGCTTTCTCCTGTTTCTTTTCTATTAAATCTGAGTTCTGCTCTTTTATATCCATTTTTTACCCTTTTTATTGTGTTGCAAACTTACGGAAAAACCTTGGAATAAACGAATAAAAAAGGAATAATGATAACTTGCAGTTGTTTGGATGTTGAACAGCCGATATGTTTTTCTTAATAAATGTTTTGTAGTCCTAACATATTAATAAACGGATGTACGAAGTTGTAATAATTGTGACATCGTATAAAGACATTGATGTTATATATTTACATATCTCTGATATAAGTATTTTATCCATTCTTTTTGCTTGGCTGTAGTGAAATGGTGGCTAAGAAGTTCGAACAGGGTCTCATACGTCAAGTCTATGAAGCTGTCTTTGCCCTTTGGTGATAACAAGGATTTGTATTCATTAGCATGGCGGTGAGCCGGGCAACGGCTGAAAAGGACAAAACCATAGGACGGTTGCAGGGTGCGCTGAAATCGAGCCGGGATATTCTGAATATCATCGCCGATATTCTCTACAAGGCAAGCGAGGTGTTCAGGCGAGCCATTGACGCAATTATCCATTTCATTACGGAACGGCACAAGTCAATTTTCTCTTCCTCTGAGGTCGCCGGCATCAAGAGTGTGATGCAGTCTTACGGAAAGATCACCGAGCAGCAGAAAGCGGTCGGCACATGGCTCTGTGACTATGCAGAACACCGACAGCCCTTTGATGAAATAAAACATCGCCACACACTCAATGAGGTTGGCGATGTCGCAGACGGACGGTAGGTATGATTGGAAAATTGGGAGAAGGCGAGGTGGGTCAGCCTGTAATGGTTATTTCTTTATTATGGTAAATTCCACCTTTTGAAGTCCCTTTTTATGGACGTTGGCAAGAATAAGCGCATAGCTGACCTTCTCGCCGGAGTTCATGGAGCGGATGCGGGCAAACTCGTCTTCAAGAACAACATTCTTGAACATCGGACCGTATGATTCGTTTCTCACCATACGGATTTTGTCTGTAAATGGCGAGAGGACATAAGAGTAAGTTGCCTGATAAGGCACACTATGGAATTTCACCCAATTCGGATTCTTATGATCAAGGATATTTACCACCCAAATACGCGCCTTATCGTAGGAGGGTAACGGCGAATCTTTGTCGTACTCAACCTTACTATCTATTTTACCTTCATCATCAACTACAATAGCACTACCTACAGCATACTTCCCGAAAGGGCACAAGTTATAGTATTCTATGTCGGCTTCCGTCTTTATATCCTTATCGGTCGGAAGCTCAGGATCTTCCACAAGTCTGTCGGCAAGGATTTTGACGAGTGAATATGTGCGGTCGGAAGCATCGGCGGGCGGATTGGCGAGGATAGTGCGCTTTACCGAGAGGTAATACTCGTGTCCATGCTCGTAGGTAAAACCTTCGATTTCATTAAAATCGAGCTGCAGCGTTTCGCCGGGAAAATCCTCCGACTCGACAAGCATGCACTCTATGGGGTGTTCCATTTTGTCGTCAGACCACGCATACATTATGCCTGTTTCAGACGACACCTGCATTCTGATTTCTTTGACTGAGTCTTTAGGTCCATCATCATCGCTACAGGCCGTCAGCCCCGTCACGGCGAGGAATGCCATGAGCAGCATTGTGAAAAAGTTTCTATTCTTCATTCTATTCAAATTTTAATTGTTCACTGCATAATAAACACCGAAAATGCAAAAACATTGCATCACGGACATATTTTTTATTTCGAAGGCTCTGTTCCTTAGATAAAAGCTTTTCAGACTTTTACATCCAGTCGGCTCAATGGTAGGATTTTCTATTTGCAAGAATGGTCTTTTATGAATTGCACCATGATATCAAGCACTTCTGGAGAGATTGTCTCTTGAATCTGGTCATATTCGTCAACCTCTCCGCTGACAGCATGTTGCATCAGATGATTAAGTTCGGGCATAAGCCGGGTTTGGGCATGTGGCACAAGCTCTTGTATGACAGACAGGTTGTCTGCTTCTACCTGAGTATCCTTTTCTCCATTGATGGCTAATACCGGGCATTTGACCTTTTTGAGATATTCCCGAGGATTCAGGCTGAGGAGTGCATCGAACCAAGGTGTCCGTATCTTTTGTGTCATTTTAAGAGAGGAAACAATCTGCGGAGCTACGGTCAATCCGGATGTGCGGACAATAGAGTCGATGTCGATAGGTGATAACACTCCCTTTCGTTTCTGCTCTGTCATTGTATTGAACACAAGTCCTATAAGTTTGAGACCGTTCTCTTTGTCGATATCAGTCAGTTGGGAACGGTCAAGCAAATGACTGTTTTGTTTCATCAGTGCCTCTCTGCCTGAGATTGCCAATCCCGCCAGTGAAACTATGAAGTCCGGAGCGTTTTCTTCTGCTCCGAGCATGAAAGCGATTGTGCCTCCTTCGGAATGACCGAGCACACCTACTTTTGCTATTGAGGCGATGGAGCGCAGGAATGCAATGCCGCTCATCGCGTCTTCTTTCAGCGTGTCTGTCGTTGCTGTCAGGAAGTTGCCGGTCGATTTGCCTGTGCCGCGGTCGTCATATCTGAGTGAGGCGATGCCGTGTCGGGCAAGATGGTCGGCAATGACAGCAAAAGGACGGTGGTCAGCAAGTTCTTCATCGCGATTTTGCGGACCGCTACCTGTTACCATCACTACAGCCGTGATTCTTCCGTTGGGTACATTGTCCGGGATGGTGAGAGTGGCACTCATAAGAGCACCGTCCGGTGCGGTGAAAACCGTGTCAACCGTGCTATAAGGAAAAGGAGGCTTCGGAGTCTGTGGACGACGTTCTTCTATCGAGACTTCCGGTGACAGGTTGAGCGGGAAAGAATAACCGTGCTGCTGAAAAGTTCCTTGTATGGATGCGGTTGTTATCCTGCCGTGATATGATGCCCCTATGGTGCTGCATGTCAGCGATATGGAATCATCGGTGCAGAGTGTGACGGTGGTCGGCAACCCTTTTACTCCCTGCGAGGGAGAATCGAGCGTGCATTGTGTAGCCCCGTCGGCTGTTTCTGAAAAATGGAATACAAGGCGGAGTTTTGCCTGACCTATGGCAAGTTCGCCGCACCACGAACCGGTCAGACCGTAAGCCTGGCCAGCCGACAGCAGAATGACTGTCAGTAGTGTAATAAGGTGTTTCAACCGTCTATTCATAAAATGTATCATATCACACGGTGTTTTATATGGATTTTTATTTCCTGTGTTTTCAAATTGAGTAGTGTATTTTGTTTTCGGTTTCAAAGGAACATGGGACTGAACTGCACCACCTGATAGCAAAGTTAATTATAATATACGAACTTATCCTCCGGCTTGATATTATTTTAATGATAATGTGTTTATTTTCGGCAGATGGCTTGTGTTTGGGAGGCGAATTTCATATAAAAAGGAAGACTCTGTTGGGTATATTGGTGCATAGTTGCTATGGTCAATATTCTGCTCCATAATAAAATTTTTGAATATACTTTTTTGAAGGTTGGGTAAATTTGATAAAATGGTAGTATATCTTGATATATGAAATCATATTTGCTGAATTTGTGGCAAAATACTATCTTTTTGATTTTGTCAAATGTTAAAATTCCAAGCCCTCTGGCACGCGTCAAAATGAAGCGTGTCGGACTATTCTCGCAAAACGGGGATTCTACGCGCATTTCGTGAACTCTTCGTGAATTGTGAAATAGTGTTTCATTTCAGAACGGTTCTTTTACATTTATTTATCTCTGGCGAAGAGTCTTTTGAAAAAAACTACTAAGTTCTTAAATTTTCAGCGCACTGTTTTTTTCTTCGCAGCGCACTGTAATTTTATTTTCTGTGCGCTGGAAATTCTCTCACTGTGCGCTGAAAATTTGAAAACAGCGCGCTGAAAAGAAAAAAACAGTGGGGAACGGAGAAAAAGACGATGGGTTTCGGCTGAAATGTTAAGAAGTGTAAAAGTCGCTGCTTCGGAAGAGTATTTGAACAAGAGCTTAAAAGTGAGTGGATTTTGGTGATATTTAGAGATAAAAATGGTAAATTTTGATATAATATATTGATTATCAATATATTACTAAAATATTCGAATTTCTCAAAAAATTGCGTCCGGCGCGTTTTTTTTAGCATTTTGAGAGATTTTGTATATTATTGATTATCAGTATTTTATCTTTGAAGTAAATTTTCCGTCTCTTCGCGATTGGCAAGAAATAGCTCGAAGTGTTAAATTTTCAATTTGGGCGAAAATATCATTTTGTCAAATCGAAATAGTCGTTTTTTTGTTAATTATGGGGAGTAATCTTGTTGCGGTAAAAGTTGGTATAGAAAATTACAAGAATCTTGATATTACGATGATGTGTAGCATATATCTTTTGTTATTTTCTTATTGGATGGAGGGGCATAAGTAATAATACAGTTCTATATTCCTTGATATATTCAACTTTGCCACAATGGTTCATTTTCCCAATATTCAGAAATCCCCATAGCCTTAGTATCTGCCATTGGGTATGCAGCAAGTAGATTTCGTAACCTATATGCCATCATGTTGTTGCTATTTATTCGATCAAGAAAATATTTGATGATACAAAGGTTGAAATAGAATCTTCTTGTTGGTGGTGTAGATGCTATCCAAGGCCAAGACATTCTACGTGGTTCTACAGGAGGTATTGCGTTCTCCTTGTTCCATATACGAGCATGGTGACAGCATGCGTTTCTTGTTAGAATGATTATTGTCAGCCATGAGCTAAATACAGGAACGGTCAATGAGAAATGAGCAGCAATTTTCTTGCGGAGAACATTGTCTGCCATATTGCTGTAGATATGATTCAATACCCCCATAGGCAATATTTCAACAAGCATCCATGCAGGAGGATATGGGTCACTGTATTTATGTCTGAAATGTTCAATAAACTTTTCTTGAGTTCCATCTAATTCTTTGTCTATGATAGCCAAAGTCTTTTGAAACCGAACTTGGTTTCTATACGTTGAAGCGTCTGTCATCCAAAACGTATTGCCTGTTTCCTTGGTCGCAATATTAGCCAAGGCACTTCTGATTGCTATTTCAATCTCAGCAATCTCGCTGAATACCATAGAACGAAGTTCTTGATCAAAATGATAAAGGGATAAGGCTGTCTCAAACTTACTTTTAGGTTTGAATATTTGTACTTCCTTTGGAGTTGATAGGAATGGATAGAGGTAAGCACTAAAACGATAATAACCTATATTTGTCAATTCTTTTGTTGCGGACATGGTGTCCTCAATTATCAATCCTCTGTTTTGTAATAATTCAACAATTTGAAACGGGGATTTATAATGCTTGTGAAATGATGTTGTCATACATATATAAATAAAACGTCCCCCGATTTGAGCATTGTGAAGAGGCTTGGGGGAACTAATGGCGCAAAGCTACAACATTTATTTGAATCCTCCAATTTTCTTTATGCAATTTTTGTTGCTTTTTATCCGTACTATTTCTATACCATTAGGCTTTCTAGGTAAAAACGGCATATAGTCAACATAGATAAGAAATGTCTATATTTTAAAAACGCTGCTTGTAGTCTAATTTGTTGATGTTATGGGTGATGAAGAGAAATTAAGTGGTGACGCAAACACCTACTTACACAAAAACATCAATAACTGATAGTCTGGGAATTAAGAGTGTGATACGGTTTAAGCGTGAGTGCATTCACATAAAACATTGAATGCACTCACTTAAGAAATTATTGATAACCCGCTAAAAACAATAGCCGTCTGTGAATTGAAATATAGAAACTACAATGGATAGTTTTCCGTATCGTAGAGTACTGTACTCAAGTAGCGTTCACCGGTGTCCGGCAGAAGGGCGATAATCCGCTTGCCCTTGTTTTCCGGCAATTTTGCAAGCTGTGTGGCTGCGTACAGGGCTGCTCCGGAAGATATGCCGACAAGCAGACCTTCTTTTGCTGCAAGCTTGCGACTTGCGCGTATGGCATCGTCGCCGTCAACCTTGAATATCTCATCTACTACAGCTCTGTTGAATATCGAAGGCACAAAACCGGCACCAATACCTTGTATTTTGTGGGTACCGGAAGGCTCTCCGGAAAGAACGGCGGATGTGGAAGGTTCTACTGCCACGATGTGTATGTGGGGATTCAGCTCTTTCAGACGTTTACCCACTCCGCTCACCGTACCTCCAGTGCCTACACCGGCGACAAAAATATCGACTTTCTTGTCTGTGTCTCTCCATATCTCCTCCGCTGTAGTGGCATAGTGGACAGCGGGGTTTGCCGGATTCTCAAACTGTTGCAGAATGACGGACCCCGGAGTGGCATCGCGCAATTCTTCCGCTTTGTCTATTGCCCCCTTCATACCTTGTGCCCCCGGAGTCAGTACGAGTGTGGCACCGTATGCTTTCAGCAGGTTTCTGCGCTCCACGCTCATGGTGTCGGGCATTGTGAGAACCAGTTTGTATCCTCTGACGGCAGAGACAAATGCAAGTCCCACACCCGTGTTGCCGCTGGTCGGTTCGATGATAGTCGCCCCCGGAGCAAGCAAACCCTTCTCCTCTGCGTCTTTGACCATGTTGAATGCGGTACGATCCTTCACACTTCCTGCCGGATTGAAATATTCGAGTTTGGCTGTCACCACACTCTCCGTACC
Source organism: Bacteroidaceae bacterium (assembly GCA_017621515.1). Taxonomy (GTDB): domain Bacteria; phylum Bacteroidota; class Bacteroidia; order Bacteroidales; family Bacteroidaceae; genus RGIG8745. Next base: position 10,238 of record JAGASY010000132.1, on the reverse strand, counting down.
TTCAGCCTTGCTGTAGGAATGAAGTTCGAGCAGCGGAGTATTGCCTATCAGCTCAGTCAGTTGTTGCGCGATTTTTGCCATAATGATTAAATTTTGATGGTTATATTTTGTTCAATGCTTGTTCTATGTCGGCGATGAGGTCGTCAATGTGTTCCGTTCCGATGCTGAGACGTACTGTCGATGGAGTGATGTGCTGTTGTGCAAGCTCTTCCGGAGTCATTTGAGAATGAGTGGTGGTATAAGGATGTATGACCAGACTCTTTACGTCTGCTACATTGGCAAGCAGGGAGAATATCTCCAGAGAGTCAATAAACTTCCATGCTTCCTTCTCGCCGCCGTTTATCTCGAATGTGAATATGCTTCCTCCTCCGTTGGGATAGAGTTGCTTGTAGAGTTCGTGGTCGGAATGCTGAGGCAGCGACGGATGGTTTACTTTTGCCACTTTCGGATGCTTCGACAAGTATTCTACTACTTTGAGGGCATTTGACACATGACGCTCAACACGGAGAGACAATGTTTCAAGTCCTTGTAGAAGTATAAACGCATTGAACGGTGAAATTGTTGCTCCTGTGTCGCGGAGAATTACGGCGCGAATACGGGTGACGAATGCAGCGGCACCTGCCACATCTGCAAATACGGCTCCGTGATAGCTCGGGTCTGGCTTGGCAAGGGTAGGGAACTTGTCTGCGTTTGCTTTCCAGTCGAACTTACCTCCGTCAACAATCACACCGCCAAGGCTTGTACCGTGTCCGCCGATGAACTTAGTGGCAGAATGCACCACGATGTCTGCACCGTGCTCGATGGGACGTATCAGATAAGGAGTGCCGAAAGTATTATCTACGATAAGGGGGATGTGATGACGGTGTGCCACCTCTGCTACAGCATCAATATTGGTCACGTCTGAATTGGGATTGCCGAATGTCTCTACATAGACCACTTTTGTGTTCTCTTGGATAGCTCCCTCAAGAGCCTCCAAATTGTTGACATTGACAATGGTGTGAGTAATTCCCTGATTGGCAAGTGTATGTGTGATAAGGTTGAATGAACCTCCGTATAAGTTGTCTGCCGCCACGATATGGTCGCCTACACCGAGAATGTTTTGCAGTGCGTATGTCACAGCGGCGGCACCGCTTGCTACAGCAAGACCTGCAACACCGCCTTCCAAAACAGCTACTCTTTCTTCAAAAACTCCCTGAGTAGAGTTGGTCAGTCTGCCGTAGATGTTACCCGCATCGCGAAGTCCGAAGCGGTCTGCTGCGTGTTGCGAATTACGGAACACATAGCTGGTTGTCTGGTAAATAGGAACAGCACGTGCGTCTGTTGCCGGATCCGGTTGCTCTTGTCCTACATGCAATTGTAATGTCTCGAAATGAAGTTTTGCTCTTTCCATAATTCAATGATTTATTTATTATTTGATTTTTCTGCTGCAAAGGTATCTTGTTTGGGAAAAATGACCAAAATAAACTATTGTATTAGGAATGATATTCTATATATTGTGCTCTACTTAGAATATTGTGCTGTAAATTCTACGTATGAGAACTCATGGCGGATTTTTTTACTGCATGGAAAGAATCAGGAGAAACAGAAGCTTCATCCGGGAGTGTTCTGTGTATGTCGATTCCCGGACTTTGTATGAATATTCGGGATTTGCATGAACTTCTTCATCATTTTTTTCTGATATTCGTTTATTCCACAGAAAATCCGTAAGTTTGCAGTGTATAATGAAAAAATAGAAAAATCGGATATTGTGAATATATTAACAAGCAAAACGAATAAAACATATTGATGATAGAGAAACATATAGTACTGGAAGACATCGATTTGGTGACCTTTTATGGAGTGAACAACGTACACTTGCAGATGTTGAAGGCTCTGTATCCCAAACTAAGAATTGTGGCACGAGGAAATATCATAAAAGTTTTGGGCGATGAGGAAGAGATGTGCTCTTTTGAGGAAAACATAGAGAAGATGCAGGCACATTGCGCAAAATATAATTCGATTGACGAGGAAACAATTCTTGCCATCATAAAGGGCGAGAGGGTGAGCGGTGAAGGGAGCGAAGGAGGTGCGATATGCTATAGTGTGATGGGCAAAGCCATTGTTCCGCGCAGTGAGAACCAGCGCAGACTGGTGGACGGATTTCTGGAGAATGACATGCTTTTCGCTATCGGACCGGCTGGCTCGGGAAAGACATATATAAGCATTGCGTTGGCAGTAAGAGCTTTGAAAAACAAGGAAATCAGAAGAATCATACTTTGTCGTCCGGCTGTGGAGGCGGGGGAGAAACTGGGATTTCTCCCGGGCGACATGAAAGAGAAGATAGACCCTTACTTGCAGCCGCTCTATGATGCTTTGCAGGACATGATACCGGCACAGAAACTTCAGGAATATATGGAGCAGAATGTGATTCAGATAGCTCCTCTTGCCTTCATGCGTGGACGTACATTGAATGATGCTGTGGTTATTCTTGACGAGGCGCAGAATACGACAGCTCCGCAGATAAAGATGTTTCTGACGAGAATGGGACAGAACACGAAGATGATAATAACCGGTGACATGACGCAGATAGACCTTCCTCGTTCCGTAAAGAGCGGACTTGTTGAGGCTTCTTTTGTGTTGAAAGGTATCAAGGGAATCAGCTTTGTGGAAATGAACGAAAAGGATATTGTGCGTCACAGACTTGTCACACGTGTGGTGAATGCGTATGATGCGTATGAGAAGCGCATGAAAATGGAGAGAGAGGAAAAGGGACGGACTTATCTGGAGCAAAAAGGAAAATGGACGGAATGACAGTTCGCGCATGGTGACGGAAGAGTTGGATAGTCCTGAATTTGTTGGCTGCAATGCCGGTAAAAAATGCCATGGATTCCGCTTTCTTTATTGTAGATGTTTTTCCTGATAAAAAATAAGAATGATAGATGCTTTTTGCAATATTATCCGTATTTTTGCATGTCAATAAGTGATTGCATCAGGTAACAGTGATGGAACAAGGATTGTTGCCGCCTTTTTACAGTATGATTAATGTTACAGATAAAAAGATAAAAAAATGAAAGCTTTAACAAGAACAGATTTTAATTTTCCGGGACAGAAAGAGGTCTATCATGGAAAGGTGCGTGATGTTTATAATATAAACGATGACCTTATGGTTATGGTGGCTACAGACCGTATTTCTGCGTTTGACGTAGTATTGCCTAAAGGAATTCCATTCAAAGGGCAGGTGCTGAATCAGATTGCTGCGAAATTCCTTGATGCCAGTGCTGGGGTTGTGCCTAACTGGAAGCTTGCCACTCCGGATCCGATGGTTACTGTGGGGTTGAAGTGTGAAGGTTTTCGTGTGGAGATGATTATACGTGGTTATCTCACAGGTTCGGCATGGCGCGAATACAAAAATGGCAACCGGGTGCTTTGCGGTGTTCGTCTTCCGGACGGAATGAAGGAGAATGAGAAATTCCCGCGTCCGATAATTACTCCTACAACCAAGGCTGATGAAGGACACGACGAGAATATCTCCAAAGAGGAGATTATCGCTCAGGGCATTGTCAGCAAGGAGGATTATGAGAAGATGGAAGAATACACATACGCTCTTTTCCAGATAGGAACAGACATTGCTGCAGAAAAAGGACTGATATTGGTTGATACCAAATATGAGTTCGGAAAGCGCGATGGAAAGGTATATCTGATAGATGAAGTGCATACACCGGACTCAAGCCGTTATTTCTATGCTGACGGATATGAGGAAAAGTTCATGAAAGGTGAGCCTCAGAAGCAACTTTCAAAAGAGTTTGTTCGCCAGTGGCTTATTGAGAACGACTTTATGAATCAGCCGGGACAGACTGTGCCTGAAATGACGGACGAGATTGTGGCAAGCATCAGCGACCGTTATATAGAGCTGTATGAACACATTGTCGGTGAGAAATTTGAAAAGGCTGGTGACACGGAGGATATTGCTGCACGTATAGAGAAGAATGTGCTGGCATATCTGAACAGCAAGTAATAGAAACAAACTTCGGATTTTCCCGATTTGATAAATATGGAAGACACAGACAATACCTTTCCGGACAGGAAGGTTTTCTCTGTGTCTTTTAGTCTAAACGGACAAATGAATGTATGCTCAGGAACAAATAAAGCCGTATAGTGAGAAGAAATCGAAAAGGGAGCAGGTGGAACAAATGTTCGACAATATTGCCCATTCGTATGATGTCTTGAATCACACTTTGTCGTTAGGCATAGACAGGCATTGGCGCAATTATGCAATAAGGTATCTGAAAAGAAGTGGAAAGAGTACGAGGCGCATATTGGATATTGCTACAGGTACGGGAGATTTTGCTCTTTTAGCTTGTCGCGAACTCAATCCTGACACGGTCGTTGGATGTGACATTTCTGACGAAATGATGAAAATCGGCGCAGCCAAAGTGGATGAGGCAGGATTCTCGGAAAAGATCCGTTTCAGAAAAGAGGATTGTTCTGCTATGAGTTTTCCGGATGCTTCTTTTGATGCCATTATCACAGCGTTTGCATTGCGTAATTTTGAGAATCTGGACAAATGTCTGCAAGAAATGCGGCGCGTGATAGTTTCCGGAGGAATTGTGGTGGCGATAGACTTGTGTGCTCCCGTCTGTTTTCCCATGAAGCAACTTTTCTATATATATAAGAAAATAGTTATGCCTGTGGTGGGACGTTTATTTTCACATGACGACAATGCTTACACTTATCTTCCTGATACGATGGATGCTGTACCACAGGCTGCGGCAATGCAGAAAATATTTGAGAAAGCTGAGTTTGCGAATGTGCGTTATAAACGTTTAGCTTTTGGCATGTGTATTCTTTATGCTGCTGAGAAAATGTGACGTCAGAAATTCGGAGGCGGAAGTTAGAACCCTTACTCTTAACTTATAATTCAAATTTAGTAAAAATGGATAAATACGGACTTGTAGGATTTCCTCTTGGACATTCCTTCTCCAAGAGTTTCTTTAATGATAAATTTGCCGGCGAAGGAATTGATGCTGAGTATCTTAATTTTGAGATTCCCACGATTGATGATTTCATGGGAATCATTGTGGCTAATCCTGAACTGAAAGGATTGAATGTGACAATACCTTATAAGCAGAAAGTGATTTCGTTTCTGGATGAAGTCAGCAAGGAAGCCAGAGAAATCGGCGCGGTGAATGTGATAAAGGTGGTGGAAAGCAGTAATGGAAAGAAAAAGCTTGTCGGATATAATTCTGATGTCACCGGTTTTGTGCAGTCTATAGAACCGTTGTTGAAACCGCATCATAAGAAGGCTCTGATTCTTGGTACGGGAGGTGCTTCGAAGGCTGTTCATTATGGACTGACGCGTATATTGGGACTTGAAACTGTATTTGTTTCTCGTTTCGAGCGTCCTAATACGGTCACTTACGATGCAATTACTCCTGAAGCTGTCAGGGAATATGAAGTGATTGTCAACTGTACACCGTGTGGAATGTTTCCTCATACGGATGAATGTCCAAAACTTCCATACGAGGCAATGACGTCAAACAACTTGCTTTATGATCTTGTGTATAATCCTGATGAGACACTGTTTATGCATAAGGGGGCAGCATACGGTGCTGTGGTGAAGAATGGGCTGGAAATGCTTGTTCTTCAGGCTATGGCTTCGTGGGAACATTGGAATGAATAAATTTGTTCTTATAATATAATAAGGAGGAACTTTGGACAAGAATGTAAGAAAGACGGTAAGAAACAAGAAAAATAAACGTGTAAAAGTAAAGCGTGAAACAAACGACCGGAAAATCCGGATGGGGATGGGAGGTTGTTTGTTTCGTTTGCTTTTCTTTGTTTTCGTGACGTTTGTGGTGGTATTGTCCGGTATCAGCTATTATATAGTGTATGCTGCTCTTTCTCCTTCTAAATCTTCGCGTGACATTAAGGAGACTTATTCTTATATGTACAGCGAATACCCTTTTCTTAAATCATGGGTGCGGTCGCTTGCTAAATATCATGAATTGAAAGACACTACCATCTATGCGGCGGACAGTACGCTTCTTCATGCTGTGTATATACGTGCCAAGCAACCAACACGGAATACAGCTGTGATTATACATGGGCATAAGAGCAATGCTGTCGGTATGCTTCACATTGCTTATCTGTATAATCATGATATGGGGTTTAATGTACTTTTACCGGATCTTCGCGGACATGGTGAAAGCGGCGGTACGCACATACAGATGGGATGGAATGACCGTAAGGACGTTTTGCAATGGATGGATGTGGCAAATGTGATGTTTGGTGGTGATACAAGAATGGTAGTACACGGCATATCTATGGGAGCTGCTACTGCAATGATGGTATCCGGCGAGAACCAACCTTCGTTTGTGAAGGCATACGTGGAGGATTGTGGCTATACGAGTGTATGGGACGAGATATGCTATGTGGCAAAACGCGATTACGGAATTTCCGATATGCCTTTTGTTTCTTTGGCAAGTCTTATTTGTCAATGGAAATACGGATGGAATTTTAAAGAAGCGTCCTGCGTGAACAGACTCAGACATGCAGATAAACCGATGCTTTTCATACATGGTACTGCCGATTCTTATGTACCAGCCGAGATGGTTTATACACTTTATCAGGCAAAACCTCGTAATAAACATATATGGACTGTTCCGGGAGTCATACATGCACGCTCTTATCACGATTGCCGCGAGGAGTACACACGCAGAGTCTGTGCATTTGTAAATATGTATTTCTATAATGAATGAAACAATGTATCGAATTGTTTTGTTAGTTTCTTTAGAGTTTCTCCCTCTATAAATTAAAATTGTTTGTAATATGAAAAAAGTTTTTTCGGCATGTGTATTGTTTCTCACAGTGATTGTCGCTGTTGCCGGAGTCTATACTCCGGACAATCTTCCTGTGGCGGGAAATACTACACGTGTATGTAACCCTGATGGTTTGCTTCATGCTTCCACTGTCGATTCGCTTGATGCCATGTTGCTTGCACTTGACAGGAAACAGGTACAATGTCTGGTGGTTGTCATTAAGAATATAGAAGGAGACAATCCGTATGAATTTGCTATCGGAGTGGGACGGAAGTATGGTATCGGAGGACAGAAAAGTCAGGGTATTGTAGTGGTATTGGCTACCGACGACCGCAGTTATCAGATTGTCACTGGTGATGGAATGGAGAAATTTCTTCCTGATGCGATATGCAAGAGAATTGAAAACCGTGAGATGTTACCTTGGCTGAAGCGTGGAGAATGGGACGAAGCGATGCTTTCCACGATTAGGGCTATAAAAGGTGTTGTCGAAAAAGAGCCGGAGTTGATGGAGAGATATGCTGATGATGAGAGTGATGATGATGTTTTTAAAGTGATAGGTATCTTCATCTTGTTCATGTTGATCGGAATAAGCGTGATAGCTGTTTGTGTCGTTCTTGCAGAGAAAAAATGTGCTCATTGTGGAAAATATAAGTTGAAAATAACAAACCGCAAGACATATAAGGATGTCAATGGGCGACGACATATTCAAACCACTTATACTTGTAGTCATTGCCATAAGGTGACAGTGAAGGACAGAGTGGAACACAACGATGAGAACGAAGGCTTTGGAGGTGGAGTCTTTCCCGGTGGAATGATTATGGGTGGCGGACATCGTATGGGCGGTGGCAGTGGCGGATTCGGCTCCTTTGGTGGTGGCAGCTTCGGTGGCGGCGGTGCCGGAGGACGCTTCTGAGAAGATTTGAGACTTTTGTATTAGATGTATAATCATTAAAAAGACAATAAAAATGAAGAAATCAACAATCATCGTAATCGCTGTTGCAGCGATAGTAGTTATTTGGGGCATAAGTGGATATAATGGACTTGTGTCTGGTGAAGAGACTGTAGGAAATGCTTGGGCTAATGTGGAGGCTTCGTATCAACGAAGAGCAGACCTTATCCCTCAGCTTGTGAATACGGTGAAAGGGTATGCAAAACATGAGAAATCTACCTTAGAGGAGGTGGTTGCAGCTCGTTCTAAAGCCACACAGATGACCATTAGCGTAGATGACCTATCGGAGGAGAATATGCGCAAATACCAGCAAGCACAAGGCGAGATAGGTGCGGCTCTTGGACGTTTGATGGCTATCTCTGAGAGTTATCCGGAACTGAAGGCGAATGAAAACTTCAGTGAGTTGCAGGCACAGCTTGAAGGTACGGAGAACAGAATCAATGAGGCAAGAAAAACTTACAATGCTTCTGTAAAGGCTTATAATGTTAGTGTGAGACGTTTCCCTAATAATATTCTTGCTTCTCTTTTTGGCTTTGACAGAAAAGTTGAGTTTAAGGCAGCTGAAGGAGCAGATAAAGCACCGGAGGTAAGTTTTGACTGATTTTCTTATAAGAACATTTATGACAGAGAAGGAAAAAATGCTGCGCGGCATGATTTATGATGCCAATTATGATGCTCAACTTATTGAGGAGCGTCTTAATTGCAAGGAGTTATGCCGCGACTACAATGATTTGCGCCCGAAAGAAACGGAGGCGCGCAGAGCTTTATTAAACCGTATATTGGGACAAGTAGATGGGGATATTCTTATAGAACAACCGTTTTATTGTGACTATGGCTATAATATCCGGGTTGGAAAGAACTTCTATGCCAATTTCAATCTCGTGATTCTTGATGAAGCTCTGGTCTCGTTTGGCGACAATGTGTTCATTGCTCCAAATTGCGGCTTTTATACAGCCGGTCATCCTATTGATGCAGAAGAGAGGAACAAGGGACTTGAATATGCACATCCAATTACGGTTGGAAACAATGTTTGGTTTGGCGCACATGTATGTGTCCTTCCCGGAGTTACAATAGGCGACAACTGCGTCATTGGTGCGGGGAGTGTCGTCACCAAAGACATTCCATCCAATTCCGTGGCAGTGGGCAATCCCTGTAAGGTGATTAGGAATGTGGATAAAACAGATAAATGAAAAAAAAGAACTGCATCGTAGAAGTTCAGACAGAATCTTCAGGATGCAGTTCTTTTTTGTCATCAAAATTGTGTGGGGGGAAGTACTGATATTTTTGTCAAGGGATTGCCTGTTACAATTGAATTTCAGCCTATTTGAGTTTTGAGAACCAATAGAGTACAAATAGACAGAAAAATTACTCTTAGACGTTGATTTCCGTCCAATAGATGGAACTGTTACAAGGAAATACATTACCTTTGCTTTTATGATAAAAACTAAGATATTAGCGGTGCAATAGCCTTAATGGAGCATCTCTATATTTAATAATGGTAAAATGAAAAAGGTATTTAGTTCTAAAATAGTGTTTTTAGCGATAATAGCCTGCACTATGTGTTTCTTGACCGCCTGCGAAGAGCATGACGGCATACACTATTTCAAGTCAAAATGTGTGGCTGAATTGAATGGACAGACATACATTGACCAGACTCCTTTTACAATAAGTCCGGATGTCATCGTAACACCAGAATTTAATTATTCCGATAATGCAATCAGCTTCATGACAATGCTGCGTTCGGGACGCAATGGCGATATTCTCTATGCTGTTACAATCAGTCTTTTTGCGAATGAACCGGATGTGCTTCTGAGCAGAGAACAGATGATTGAAAAGATTGATTTCGAATCTTCTGATGGCAAACCTTCGGAGTGGGATTACATTCGGTATTGTGCTGATAACAAGATTTCTTATGCGGAAGTGAATGGAGAGGTGATTGACAGAGGCACATTCAAAATCACATCCTACGACAAAGGAAAAGGACGATATAAAGGCATCTTCGCTTTGCACTTCAGTGAAGGTATGCTAAGAGGCGAATTTGAGATTTAGCGAAAACTATCTGAATTTCACCTTTGCCTGTTTTGTTTTTCTTTGAAGTTGTTTTAAATTTTAGTGATTGTTTTCGACAGACTCCTCCGTATAGTTTAAGTGGATGCACTCACAGACTCCTCCGTCGCTACGCGCCACCTCCCCTAACACTTAGGGGAGGAGCCAAGTTACCATGTTGGGTGTCAGTGCTATACATCCACATAACTATAACGAATCATTTTAAAACAGCTTCTTATGCGGAGAAACCTTTTTGAATATACTTATAAAATGGTCTGTGAATGACTCCCATAAAAAATTTTTTGAATTCGTTTTTTCGAGGTGTGTCTGATTTTGACAAAATGGTAGTATATCTCGATAGATAAAATCATATTTTATTAAATTGTGCGCAAATGCTTTCTTTTTGATTTTGTCAAATGTTAAAATTCCAAGCCCTCTGGAACGCT
>JAGASY010000131.1 GCA_017621515.1 Bacteroidaceae bacterium | reverse complement strand
CGCTTCCCAGTGCGATTTCAAAAAATCTACACTGAAAATTTCTCCAATCTACTAAGCGCGCAAATTTGTAGCGCACTGTCGTTGCCGGAACAGTGCGCTGAAAAAGTGACGACAGTGCGCTGGAAATATCAAAACTTAGTAGATTGGAGAAGAGAACTCTTCGCCGAAGATAAATGAATGTAAAAGAACTATCAGAAATGAAACATTATTTCACATTTCAATGAGGTGTTTGAAAATGCTCGTAGAATCCCCGTTCTCCGAGAAAAGTTCGGCACGGTCAATTTTGACGCGTGCCAGAAGGCTTGTATTTTTAACATTTGGTAAAATCAGAATGATACTATTGTGCTGCAAAATCAATAATAATGAATCTGAAAATGTTGAAATGGTTGTCATTTTGTCAAAATCGGAAGACCCTTCAAAAAGCGATGTCAAAAATTTTTTTATGGAACTTAAAAAAGCAGAGTTTGGTTGTCTTAAAATCTTATGTGTGAGTCTGTCTAATAAATTCTATGGGTAGTCAAATGACTGCTCCATGTGGTTATGGATAAATCAGAAAAAGCAACGAAACAGAAAGCACCTTTCCGAATATTTCTGTCGTGGATTTGTAATAGTTTTAGGATGGTAATCGTTATTAGATATAATACTTGAATGGATAATTAATTTTTTATGTTATGGCATCATTGGGCTTTGACACCTCCGGAAAGAAGGTTGCGTATGGAGCAATACATGTACATCCCCTTTACTGGTGGGCTGGCATGAAGAATCCGGAACTCCAGATATTGCTGCATGGACAGAACGTCCGTGATTGTGAAGCGACGATTGTCGGTGCGGAAGGAATAGAACTGAAAGAGATTGTGAGGCTTGACAGCCCCAACTATCTTCTTTTCTATTTGGATACGCACCGTGCGGCGGCACAGACATTCTGCATTGAACTGAAGTCGGGACGTAAAGTCCGGAAGTTGGAGTATGAGTTGAAGAGTAGGGAAGAACGTGAGCGTCAGACATTTGACGCTTCTGATGTGGTCTATCTGCTCATGCCGGACAGATTTGCCGTAGGTTCGGGAAAGAAAGAGGCGGTAAAAGGTATGCTCGAAACAAAGTGTGATGCCAAGTTGCCCAATGCACGTCATGGTGGCGACTTGGCAGGAATGGAGCAACATCTGGACTATCTCGCCGAACTCGGAGTGACAGCAATATGGCATACACCGACATTGGAAAACAATATGCCCAATGAGTCTTACCACGGATATGCCATTACCGATTACTATCGAACAGACCCGCGCTTGGGCACCAATGAAGCATACCGCTGTTTTGTTGATGCGGCACACAGGCATGGCATAAAGGTGATAAAGGATATAGTTTTCAACCATTGCGGAAGCATGAACTTTCTTTTTGTCGATCGTCCTTCCGACGACTGGTTCAGCTATGATGGCAGGTATGTGCAGACAAGTTATAAGACCGGAGCGGCGGGAGACATACATGCCTCGAAGCTTGACCGTGAACGTATCATTGACGGTTGGTTTGTGGAGCACATGCCTAACTTCAATCAACGCAATCGCTATGTGCGAGACTATCTGAGGCAAGCCAGTATCTGGTGGATTGAGTATGCAGGTATTGACGGCATACGGCAGGACACCTATCCTTATTGCGATTTTGATGCGATGGCGCAGTGGTGCAAAGCGGTGGAAAGAGAATATCCCGGGTTTAATATCGTCGGAGAGACATGGATGAATCATAATGTGGGTGTGGCATATTGGCAGAAGGACAGTAAGCTGGCTGCTCCGCTTAATTCGGAACTGAAAACAGTGATGGATTTTCCGCTGATGTCGTTGCTCAATATGTCGGTGGATGAGGAGACCGATGACGGAGGCAGAGGCTTGGCGCGCATTTATGAATATATCAGTCAGGATGTTGTGTATGCGGATCCGTTACATCTGCTGACATTTCTTGACAACCATGATACGGATCGTTTCCAGAAAGATGCGGGTCAGGCGCATGATATGTATCGTTACAAACAGGCACTGACCATGCTTCTTACGCTTCGCGGCATCCCTCAGCTCTACTATGGGGATGAGATTGGCATGTATGCCAATAAGTCGAAAGGGGACGGTGCGTTGCGTAAGAACTTTCCCGGAGGGTGGGCGACAGACAGGCGGAATGCGTTTACGGAAGAAGGAAGAACCGGATTCCAAAAACGGTATTTCGATTTCACGCGCACGTTGTTGCAGTGGCGCAAAAATTGCCCAGCGGTAGCCTACGGTTCGTTGACGCATTTTCACATACGCAATGGTGTGTATGTCTATTCACGCGAACTGAAAGGCAGGGTGGTCACTGTGATGCTCAATGGTACTGGCGCATCGGTGGATGTTGATATGAGCATCTATTCGGAGGTGTTGCCCAAGAGCTATGTGTATGACGTGCTGGTGGGAAAGACTGTGCCTTTGAGCCATGTTTTGAAACTTGAAAAACGAGGAATAAGAATTTGGGACTTTGGCTGAATATTAAGAAGCTGTATGCTGCAAAAAGACATATTCATGGCATATATTGGTGTGTTTGTGGCTGTTCGGTTGAAGAAAAATAGATACCTTTGCAGGTGATTTATAAAAAGAGTTGTTTTATGGAGAATTTATATCCGATGCTTTTTGAGCATAATCTTTTGGAGACTGTGTGGGGAGGATGCAGGCTGAAGCCGCTGAAAGGGCTTGCTGCCGATGACTGTAGAATTGGCGAGAGCTGGGAAATAAGTGCCGTGGAGGGCAGAGAATCCGTAGTTTCCAATGGCGCATTGGCTGGAAAGAAGCTTACAACGATTGTGGAAGAATATGGCGAACTTGTTCTTGGAAAGAAGACAGTGCAGATGTTCGGACGCAAATTCCCGCTTCTCATCAAGTTTATAGATGCTGCGGCAGACCTTTCCATACAGGTACACCCTGATGACAAGCTTGCGGCAGAACGTCACGGAAGTCTGGGCAAGACAGAAATGTGGTATGTGATTGATGCTGATAAGGGGGCGCATCTTTATTCCGGATTCAAATCACAAATTGATAAGGAAGAATACGCAAAGCGTGTAGAGGATGGCTCCATCTGTGATGTACTCAATTCCTGTGAGGTGCAGAGAGGAGATTCGTTCTTTATTCCGGCAGGCAGGGTACATGCAATATGCGGCGGACTGCTTATCGCCGAGATTCAGGAGAACAGTGACATCACATACAGAATTTTTGACTACAACCGTCCGGGACTTGATGGCAAGCCGCGTCAGTTGCATACGGAACTTGCGAAGGATGCCATTGACTATACTGTTTATGACAACTATAGAACAGAGTATGAGTGCGAAAAGAATCAGCCGGCAGTGCTTGCTGAAAACAAGTATTTCACGGTGAACAAGCTTCATATCAATCGTGTGGCTCGTCGTGAACTTTCTGTTTATGACAGCTTCGTTGTCTATATGTGTCTGAAGGGTAGTTGCCGCATTGAAATTCCGTCTTCCGCATGTTGTGGCAAGGAATTTCCGGATATGGGCAGTCTGCATCTGTTAGAGGGGCATAGTTGTCTTGTTCCTGCGATATATGCTGATGTTAATATCCTTCCTGATAATCCGGAAGGTGAAACGGAATTGCTTGAAGTGTATATTGACAACAAGAACATAAATAAATAGTGACTTTTTGTTGGATTTGTGTAGGGTGTATTCGGCAGAGAAATCTGTCGAATACATTTGTATATGTACGTGGCAGATAAATTTTGAATGAGTTCTTATTGCTTTTCTTGTAGTTTGTTGTAACTTTGCGAGAAGATTACAATGGTTCTGTATGTGTTTCAGACCGTTGCCTATCTTTATATATAATATGGAAAACCTTTAGTGGTGAAATGAAAGATAAACATAAAAAAGTAATAAGCTATGAACTTTAATTTTGTTTCATTTTTGCGGAGACATGCCGGAATCGTGTGTGGATTCTCTGCAATGTTTTTGGCTGCCAATACAGTTGCTGCCAAAAAGACGGTGAATGTATTGCCTGTTGCCGATTACGAGGCGGTAGAATCAGCTTCTGTCTCAGTCGAAGATGAGGATTCTGTGTATCTGTCAGCAGATGTGATGCCGGAGTTTCCGGGCGGAATGGGAGCTTTGATTAAATATCTCAGTGAGCACATCGTCTATCCGAAAGCAGCATTGCAAAAGAAAATAGAAGGACGTGTGTTGGTTTCATTTGTAATTGAAAAAGACGGTCATGCCTCCAATGCTACAGTCGTGAAGTCGGTTCATCCTTTGCTGGATGCTGAGGCACTCCGTGTAGTTGGTACCTTATCACAATGGCATCCGGCAATAGACAAAGGAAAACCGGTGAGAATGAAATATACAATCCCGATAGCTTTTCGTATGTCGAAACCAAATGTGGAAAAACGTCCTGCCAGATAAGAATCGGAAGTTCTAATATTTAATGTCATATAGCGTTCATTACAGATGCGCTGTATGACATTTTTGTTTGCTGGTCTTCTTGCTTCAATCTTTTTTCTTTTTTATAAATTAGGTGCATCGGACACTATTTGCTATTTTTGTCAGGGCTTAGACATAGGATTGTCGCCATGAGGAAAAGAAATGTATAAATAAAATAACCAATAAGAGAAATGGACAAGATAGATGAGATAGAAGAGGAACTGATACTCATACGTATCACGGGAGAAGACCGTCCGGGGCTTACAGCTTCTTTGATGACGATACTTGCGCGCTATGATGTGACTGTGCTCGATATCGGTCAGGCGGACATACACAGCACTTTGTCGCTTGGAATACTCATACGTGTGGATGAGGAGAACTCGGGACGTGTGATGAAGGATATGCTTTTCAAGGCTTCGGAGCTGGGAGTGATTATCCGGTTCTTCCCTATTACGAAAGACGAGTATGAAAACTGGGTGAGTATGCAGGGAAAGAACCGCTACATCCTTACGCTGTTGGGTCGGAAACTGTCTGCGCGGCAGATAGAGGCTGTTACGCATGTGATTGCCGAACAGGGACTGAATATTGACTCTATACGACGCTTATCGGGACGTATTTCCATTGCAGATCCGAAGAAAAATGTACGTGCATGTATCGAGTTTTCTGTGAGAGGCACACCGAAAGACCGTGCTGCCATGCAGGCGGAACTGCTGAAACTTTCGAGCCAGATGGAAATGGACTGCTCATTCCAGTTGGACAATATGTATCGCCGTATGCGTCGTCTGATATGCTTTGATATGGACTCCACGCTCATTCAGACGGAAGTCATAGACGAACTTGCCATGCGTGCTGGAGTGGGTGACAAGGTGAAGGAGATTACGGAGCGTGCGATGCGCGGTGAAATTGATTTCAAGGAGAGCTTTACGGAACGTGTCGCTTTGCTGAAGGGACTTGACAGCAGCGTGATGAGGGACATAGCAGAGCATCTGCCAATCACAGAAGGTGTGGATAGACTGATGTATGTGCTTAAACGCTACGGCTATAAGATTGCGATTCTGTCGGGAGGATTCACCTATTTCGGGGAATATCTGCAAAAGAAGTACGGCATAGACTATGTGTATGCGAATGAGCTTGAGATTGACGAAGAAGGAAAACTCACAGGACGTTATGTCGGAGAGATTGTGGATGGAAGGCGAAAGGCTGAACTTCTGAAACTGATTGCTCAGGTAGAAAAGGTGGATATAGCACAGACCATTGCGGTGGGTGACGGAGCAAATGATTTGCCGATGCTCTCAGAAGCCGGACTTGGTATTGCGTTCCATGCCAAGCCGCGTGTGGTGGCGAATGCCAAACAGTCTATCAATACAATAGGACTTGACGGTGTGCTCTATTTCCTTGGCTTTAAGGATTCATACCTTGACGAGAAAGGACGCTGCTGAATCTGTGGCTATAAGACAGACCACAGAAAGAATAAAAGACGATGAGGCTGTAGGAGAAGATATAAATGAGAATATCCTCGTTTTTATACCTTCTCTTACAGCCTGTAATGTCTTTAGTTGTTTTTCCTCATTTTTGCTCATATCATATATTTTTTGTTCCTTTGCATGGAAAATATCTATCTGAAAAAGTGTGAGTTTCCATAATCGATTATTTTATGGGAACATTAGTTGATAAAAAGAATGATAACTTATAAATCTCATATTCGCTCACTTGTTGCGCTCGGAATACCGATAGTGATAGGGCAGCTTGGCAACATTGCACAGGCTTTTGCCGATACCATGATGGTCGGACAGTACGGAACAGATGAGTTGTCGGCTGCCGGATTTACTAATAATGTGTTTAATCTGGTGATTTTCTTCTTGCTCGGATTTTCTTATAGCACTACTCCTATTGTCGGAAGCCATTTCGGAAGAGGGCAATATGCGGAGGCGGCACGTACATTAAAAGAAAGTCTGGCGATGAATCTGCTTGTATGTGCCGGAATAGTGTCGCTTATGACCCTTCTGTATTTTAATCTTCATCGTCTCGGACAGCCGGAAGAGATTCTGCCGCTGATACGTCCCTATTTTCTTGTTATCCTTGTATCGCTGCCTTTCATGTCTGTTTTCAACTCTTTGAAGCAGTTTTGTGATGCAGTGGGTGACACCCAAACACCGATGTGGGTGATGATATGTGGAAACATATTGAATATTGTCGGCAATTATCTGCTGATATTCGGGCATTGCGGGCTTCCAGAGCTTGGATTGGTGGGAGCGGGAATAGCCACACTGTTTTCAAGAATACTGATGTCCGTGATTATTGCGGCAATCGTGTTCTTTACGGATAAATATGCCGCATACCGCGAAGGTATGAAATTAAAGATGACAAGACGGGGCTTATGGCATTTGGGTAAGGTGGGATTCCCTATCAGTCTGCAGATGAGCATGGAGACAGCTTCTTTCAATGTATGTGCTGTGATGATGGGATGGCTGGGCGCTTCTGCACTTGCTGCCCATCAGATTGTGTGTACAGTGGGTTCGTTGTGCTTTATGGTCTATTATGGCATCGGGGCGGCAGCAGCGGTGAGGATAAGCCACTTCCGCGG
The DNA here is from genome assembly GCA_017621515.1 of Bacteroidaceae bacterium. Taxonomy (GTDB): domain Bacteria; phylum Bacteroidota; class Bacteroidia; order Bacteroidales; family Bacteroidaceae; genus RGIG8745. Next base: position 11,383 of record JAGASY010000131.1, on the reverse strand, counting down.
ACGCGGAGAATGGAGGGAGGTTCGGAGAGCTGCGTTTGTGGCATTCGGGTTGACACTCTTTGCCGGTGTGGTACTGGCTTCTGCAATCTATATATTCCGTATGCCTCTCACCCGTGCCTTCACTACAAGCGAGGTTGTGGTGGCGACAGTGATGCCGATTATTCTTCCTTTGATGCTCTATCAGCTTGGCGACAGTATGCAGACCGTATTTGCCAACTCTCTCCGTGCTATAGAAGATGTGAAGATGATGATGTGGTATGCGTTCATTGCCTATATTGTCGTTTCCATACCTTTGAGCTATCTGTTTGCCTTTCCTTTAGGAGGTGGTTCAGCGGGAATCTGGTATGGATTTCCTTTCGGACTGACCACAGCCGGTGTATTGTTTTTCATGCGTTTTGACAGGCAGACACGGCGGATTATGAAAAGCGGCAAGTGAAAAAGTGGAATTTTTTGTTGGAAATATGATTGACAGGTTTTTATTCATATTATTTTTTGTCTGGTGCATAGCATTTACAGTGGGAGCACACGGAGGCTACCCTGTGGATGTGGAGGAAGATACGTTGGTGTCTTCTGGTGAAGCTTTGCCTGTCAATGATTCCATCGATTCAGCCTTGCAGAATGTAAGTAAGCGGAAGAGGAAAAAGCTTATACGAGGATATGTGGGTAGTCAGATAGAAGAATTTAACAATATCGATACCGCCTATATCATACCTAACTTGTATGATTTTACTTTCATGTTGCAGAATACAAGTACACAGGAGAGTTTCTCAGTGAAGGAGAAAGGCGGAAAAGAGCAGTCTTTGAGTTTTGCTCCGAACCCCACGTTCAGGCTTGGAGGTTATTTCGGATGGAGATGGATTTTCCTCGGATATACATTTGATGTGGGCGGACTGTTGGGGAACAAGAAGAGTAATACCAAAAAGACGGAGATGGATCTTAGCTTATACACCTCCAAGGTAGGCATAGACATATATTACAGGAAAACAGGCAATGATTTCAGAGTGAGGAATCTTGGCGACCTGTTCAGCAAGGAAAATCCGCGACCGGAAGGGCTGTCTGATGACTTTAAAGGATTGAACATTCAGACACGAGGGTTGAATGTATATTACATATTCAATCACAGACATTTTTCATATCCGGCCGCATTTTCCCAAAGCACGGTGCAGAGGCGCAGTTGCGGCACATTCAAGATTGGACTTTCATATTCTCATCATAAAATTGACTTTGACCATACTCAGTTTGCTCCTGCCGTGCAGGAGCGACTTGATGATGCCCTGCTGTTTCACAATGTGAAATATGATGATTATAACATCGGTTTCGGATATTCTTATAACTGGGTTTTCAAGCCTCGGTTCTTGCTTTGTCTGTCACTTATGCCGGCTCTTGCTTATACCCATACCTATTATGATATGGATGAAGATTCTGGTGTTGGAGATTCTTTTTCTGAAGAAAAGAGAAGGTCGAAGTTCAGTTTTGACAATCTGAATGTTGACTTCGTAGGACGTCTGGGATTTGTATATAATGACTCCAAATATTTTGCGGGAATGTCACTTGTGGCACATTCCTTTGACTACAGGCGCGACAGATTTTCATTGAATAACAGCTTCGGTTCGCTTAATTTCTATGTGGGTTTCTACTTTAAACGCAAAAAAGGTATTGATGTAGATGCATGGCGAAAGAAGTGAAAAATTTGTTTTGGTTTCTTTCAGAAAGGTACTTTTGCGGGAGGAGTCTGTTGAGTACACCCGCTTAAAACATTGAACACATCCATATAAATAGCAGAACATACGCTAAAATGCTACTTTTTAAAATGACAAAATGATATTTTCGTCCAAAATGAAAATTTAACATTTGAAGTGAGTTTTTGCTGAGGATGAAGAGATAAAATTTTTGGTTCGAAGATAAAGTGTTGATAATCAAATAAATATAAAATTTTTCAAAATGCTCAAAAAAGCGCGTCGGACGCAATTTTTTGATAGATTTGAGTGCTCTGATAATTTGCTGACTATTAACGTATTACAAGTAAACTTGTCGTTTCTATCCCGAAATGTCACTTTAGAATCACTCTCTTTTAAGTTTTTGTTCAGACATACTTATAAAACCGGAATTTATACACTTCTTCACATTTTGACTGGAGCAAACTGCCTTTATTTCCGCTTCCTACTGTTTTTTTCTTTTCAGCGCGCTGTTTTGAAATTTTCAGCGCGCACTGAGAGATTTTGTAGCGCACTGTGCTTAAAATTGCAGTGCGCTGAAAATGTGACGACAGTGCGCTGGAATTTTGAAAACTTAGTAGTTTTTTTCCAAGAACTCTTCGCAGGGAGTAAATAAATGTAAAAGAGCCACTCCAAAAAGAAACACTATTTCACAATTCGTAGAGCTTCCAGAAAATATGTGTAGAATCCCTATTCTTCGAGAAAAGTTCGATGCGCTTCATTTTGGAGCGTTCCAGTGGGCTTGGAATTTTAACATTTGACAAAATCAAAAAGATAGTAAATGAGTATAAATAAATGAATTTGGTTGTTGAATATCTAAAATTGTTTTCATTTTGTCAAAATAGAACACCCCTCCAAAAAACGATGTCAAAAATTTTTTTATGGGAGCTTTTTTTCACCGAAAAAATGCGTGATTATGGCTTCTCTCATATTATATCTGGTGGATGTTCAGACTGGTTTTAAACAAAAAATGGAGGCATCATTGCGATACCTCCTACAATACAGTTTTTTTATCAATGGATTAGTTGTAAACTGTATGGTTTTTATGTGTGGGAAAGAGCCTCGGGAACAAGGCACATCCTATTTAGGTCTTGTTTGTCCGTTGCCGTGTATCATCCATTTATACGTGGTGATTTCTTCAAGTGCCATAGGTCCGCGGGCATGAAGCTTCTGGGTGGATATTCCGATTTCGGCTCCAAGCCCAAACTGTGCACCGTCTGTAAATGAGGTTGGTGCATTACAATAGACACATGCGGCATCCACCTGATACAGAAACTTGTTCGCTGTGTCATCGTCTTCCGTAATGATGCACTCGCTGTGTCCGGAACCGAACTTTCTGATATGGGCTATAGCTTCATCTGTTGAGCATACGGTCTTTATAGCCATAGTATATGACTGAAATTCTGTGCCGTAATTTTCTTCTGTCGATTCTCTTAAAAGATGCTCCGGATAGTGAGTCCTGAGACTGCTAAGTGCAGGAGCATCGGCATAAATCAGCACATGGCTGTCTGCGAGAGGACTGCACAGATGAGGCAGGTCGCTCAAACGGTCGGTATGGATGAGCATACAGTCAAGCGCATTGCACACACTGACCCTTCTTGTCTTTGCATTGTTTATGATTGCCGCTCCCTTGTCCGCGTCTCCGTTCCGGTCGAAATAAGCGTGGCAGACCCCTGCGCCGGTTTCTATTACCGGTACGCTTGATTCGCGACGCACGAAATCTATCAGCCGTTTGCTTCCGCGAGGTATGACCAAATCAACAAATCCATTGGCATGTAGCAGTTCTGCCGTGGCTTCGTGAGTGGCAGGAAGGAGTTCTATGATATGTTCGTCTGTCTCGTGCCTTTTAAGTACGGATTTGATGATTCCGGTAATGGCACGATTGGAATGGTCAGCGTCGCGTCCGCCTTTCAGTATGCACGCATTGCCGCTTTTCATACACAATGCGAATACATCGAATGTTACATTCGGACGCGCTTCATACACAATGCCGATGACCCCGAAAGGCACACTTATCCGCTTCAAATCTAGTCCGTTTGGAAGAATGATGTGCTTCTGTATGTGTCCGAGAGGAGAGGGGAGCGATGCGACTTTGCGTGTGTCGGCAGCGATGTTCTCAATGCGCTCTTTGGTCAGTTTAAGTCGGTCGTACATGGGATTGTCCCTGTCCATCAGGTTTAAATCCTTTCTGTTTTCTTCCAGCAGATACTCCGTGTGTTCAATGGCGGCATCTGCAATGTCGCAGAGTATGCGGTTGATTTTCTCTGTTTCTGTGGCTGCAAGTCTGATGCTTGCCGCCTTAACTTGTTCAAATATTTGTGTAAGCATCCGATGCTGTATTTTAAGTCTTTATATCGGGTTAATTTTGATTCCTGTGCGTTTCTCGGCAATAGCCTTTATTCAAGATACAGGTAGTCGTAGTGGACAATGGGTTTCTTGTTTCGCTGACCGGCAATCCTACGTGCTTCTTCGCTTGAATAGTCACTTCTTCCTACTCCTATGATGTTTCCGGCATTGTCGATGATACTTATGATGTCGTGATATTCAAACTCTCCATCCACTTGTGTCACTCCCACAGGCAGAATGCTGGCGGCTTTCTCTTCTTGCATCATTGCGGATGCGCCTTCGTTCAGATGTATCGCGCCTTTGGCAAATCCTTCGCTGTGGGCAATCCATTTCTTTATGCTCGATATTTCTGAGGTGGAAGGTACAAAGAAGGTGCAAGGTGTATCGCCTTCCGCTATGCAGCAGATATTCTCCGGCTCTTTCCTTGATTGGGCGATTAGGTCGGTCAGGATATGGTCTTTCTTCCCGTTGGCGATGATGACTGCTATGCCTTCTTCTGCCACTTTACGTGCAATCTTGCTTTTTGTTTGCATACCGCCGCGACCGAATCCCGACTTTTCTGTCCGGATATAGCTTGATATGTCTTTCCCTTGCTCTACTTTCCTGATTATTTGGGAACTGCATTCGGAGGGTGAACCTGTGTAGATGCCGTCGATATTTGACAGAATGATTAATGCGTCGCTGTCTGTCATGGTAGCCACCAAGCCGGACAGTTCGTCGTTGTCTGTGAACATTAATTCTGTGACAGATATGGTGTCATTTTCGTTCACAATAGGGAGCACGTCACATTGCAGCATCACTTCGATGCAGTTGCGCTGGTTCAGATAATGCTGGCGCGTACTCAGGCTTTCTTTAGTGGTCAGCACCTGTCCGACGGTTATTCCGTGGTCTCTGAACAATTCAAAATATCTGTTGATGAGTTTGGCTTGTCCCACTGCCGAATAGAGCTGTCTTTGACCTACGCTGTCGAGCTTTCCGATGGATTTCTTTTCCGTGTCCGTTTTCGGTCTTTTCCCCAGTTCGCTTCTTCCGCTTGCTACCGCTCCCGAAGAAACGAGTATCACCTCTATTCCGCTGTGCTTTAGCTCGGCAATCTGATCGACAAGCGAGGACATGCGCGTCACGTCAAGCGAGCCGTCTTTTCTTGTGAGTACATTGCTTCCTATCTTGATTGTTATTTTTTTTATCATGTGGCTGTCCTTTTTCTTGCATTAATGACATTTTGCTGTCTTAATGACGGGTTTGCGCTGCAAAGATAATGCAAACGTCTCGTATAATGAAAATATATCCTGTTTTTTGTCTTCGTTTGTCCGGAGCTTTCTTTTTTATTCCGTAAAGGCTCTTTCCAGTGTGGATTATGACAAAAGAAATCGGGACAAAAGACCTGATTGAAGTCTTTTGTCCCGAATTGCTGCTGTACTTTTTGTTTAGATGGAAGAGTACACGACCATCGTGAGCCTCTTGTCTGTATTAAGCTTCACCCTTCTTGATGTTGAAAGGAGCTATTGTGCGAGGACCGTCTTGCTGCTGCGGCTGCTGCAACTGAATCTGACCGAACTGGCTTTCGTATTTCTGTACGTTGTCCTGAAGAGCGAAAAGCAGACGCTTTGCGTGCTCTGGAGCCATAACGATACGTGATTTTACTTCTGCCTTTGGCATTCCCGGCATCATACCGATGAAGTCAAGAATTACTTCTGAACTTGAGTGAGTGATGATTGCAAGATTTGCATAAGTTCCCTGTGCTACTTCCGGTTTCAGTTCTATCTGTAGCTGCTTTGACTGATTTTCGTTTGCCATAATTTTAGTTTAATGATTAATTTATAGTTTATTTTTACGTGGCAGCCGAATAGAATTTCCTGCGAAGAGTTGCCTCTGTTGCCGTCTTTTCTCCGTTTCTGCCTCTCTTTGGTATTGCAAAGATAGTCCTTTTAATCTTTCCTGCAAATTGTATGCGGCTTTTTATGAAAAAGTAATAGTCTGCATGAATCGGCTTGGCGGTGCGGCTGAAGGCTTGTTTCTGCTGTGGAAGGGGAAAACGTAGGCTTCTGTTATGGCTGTGGCGAACACTATTTTTATGGCTTGCACTGAATACCTATTTTCTATGTCTTGATAGGGTCAAATCCTTCTCCATATACACCGGCGGCCTTGGTCTGCGATATGAAGGCATGAGGGTCAATGCTTTGTACCAGTCTGAATATTGATACGGATTGCTGTTTCTTGGCTATTACCATGATGATGTGAACCGGTTGTCCGCTGTAGCATCCTGTGCCGGGAATCAGAGTCGCTCCTCTATCGACATCGCTGATGATAGATTTGTATATTTGCTCGTATTTCTTGGATATGATGAAAAACTGCACAGACTGTTGCACATAGTTCATGACATAATCGACGAGCAATGACAGTACAAACATGGTGACAAATCCGAATACTACTCGTTTCCAGTCGTGGAAGATGAAATAGCAGGAGGATATGATGATAATGTCGCAGTAAAGAATAGTTCTTCCCATTGATATATTCTTGTACTTATTGACAATGGCAGCAACAATATCTGTTCCTCCGGTGCTTCCTTGATGAAGAAATGCCTGTGCTAATCCTATGCCACATAAAGCTGCACCAAGTACACATGCCATAAAATCTTGTCCTTCGCCAAGAAACTGCGGCAGCTTGTCGTTCCCGTCGCGGAAGATTATCTGTAGTATCCACAGCATAAACGAGAGCATCGCTACTCCGTAGATGGTCTTGATGCAGAACTTCAGACCTAAAATCTTTATGGCTATAATTATCAGTATTGCGTTTATTCCGAAGTATGTTACCTGTATTTCAAGCCCTGTGATGTAATAGACAATGGCTGACAATCCTGTCACTCCTCCTGCTGCAATTTCATACGGAAGCAGGAATGCCGTCCATCCGAGGGCATAAAGTAATAGTCCGATAGTGATGTAGCAATAATCTTGAAGTTCGTGTTTCCAGTTATTCATGTTAGTTGTATGACTCATAGTTGTTCTTGTTTTGAATATCTTGTTTTGTCGGGAATATGTGTCAGTTTTTGTTTGTCATGATTTCAAGTACGCAATGATCTGTTTCTGTCATGGCATACTTGCCAATCTTTGTCAGGTTGTGTATGCTCTTATCCACATCATTGTCGATGATTCCTTCTACACTTGTGACGCATTTCTTCTGCATCGCAAGCATTGCCGACAAGATGCACGTAGAGACTCCGCTGGCAAGTTTGAGCGCGCAGCTTGGCTTGGCCCCATCGCAAATCATTCCGGTCAGGTTGGCAATCATATTTTTCACGGCAGCTGTAATCTGCTCGAATGTGCCTCCCATAAGATAGGTGATACCGCAGCTGCTGCCTGTTGACGCAACGACACAGCCGCACAGTGCAGACAGTTTGCCGAGACTTTGTTTGATATATATGGCGGTAAGATGACTGAATATGAGTGCGCGTATAAGCTCTTCCTCTGTGTTGTGGTTCTCTTCTGCAAACACTACAACAGGCAATGTGGCGCAAATGCCTTGGTTTCCGCTTCCTGAATTGCTCATCACGGGAATCATGGCTCCTGCCATACGTGCGTCACATGCGCTTGCTGTGGCTGATATGATATGCGAGAAGATGCTGTCGCCCATGATTCCTTTGCCGAGAGGGCGCGAAAGCGTCTTGCCGAGTTCGTGCCCGTAACATCCCTTTAAGGCTTCTTGTGAGGCTTTTTCGTTCAGTTCACGTGCTTCGCGTATGAACTCTATTTCCTCCAACGGAGCTGTTGTGGCAAACTCATACACCTTGTGCAGATTGAGCCACTGGTCATCGCATTCCTGATTTTCTTCCTCTTCTGCATTCACATGCTTGTCCAGCAGAGTCTGGTTGTCTTTCTCAAGCAGAACGAAGTTAGTATGTCCGCCGCTGATGATGGCTTTTGCCGTTGAATCTCCGGCGGCAACGTACACTTCTATGTACAGTTTCTCTGCGATGTGTTTTTTCAAGCTGATAGATATGTTGTTCTTGCTGAGGTATATTTTTCCTCTCTCCACATCTTCGGGAGTTATGTCTTTGAGAACTTCAAGGTTGTATTCCGGTTTTCCGGCAAGTGCGCCGAGCGCAATGGCGATGGGCAGTCCGGTCATTCCCGTTCCCGGTATTCCTACTCCCATGGCGTTTTTCAGAATGTTTGCACTGAGCAGCAATTCTATCTTCTCGGGAATGCATCCCAATGTCTGTGCGGCTTTGGCTACACAGAGAGCAACGGCTATCGGTTCCGTGCATCCTACAGCCGGAACAACTTCGCTTTTGATTAAAGAAATGATTCTTTCTCTTTCTTCCTTTTCCATAGATATATGATTTTGAGGTTATAAGGTTTTGAGACATTCCGTTGGAGAAACATGGATGTTCTGTCTTAAAACCTTATAACCTCAAGCCTTTATTTCTGAGAATAATTGGTGAGTCCTTCTTTCAGAAATTTCAGATAATGGTCAACATTCTCATCGAAAGAATAGCTTCTTGTCAGAGGATTGCCTTCATTGTCAAGAAGCACATAGAACGGCTGTGCTGTCGCTCCGAACTTGGAACTTTGCAGATAGCTCCATTTGTCACCGACTGAGCGCAGTTTGCGCAGCTGTCCGTTGTCGTTTACGATTACCGGTTCGGTGAGCGGTGTCTTGTCATCTACATATAATTGTATGAGGACATAATCGTCGTTCATGATTGAAGCTACGTTCTGGTCAACCCATACTGCTGCCTCCATCTTGCGGCAGTTTACGCAACCATAGCCGGTGAAGTCTATCATTACCGGTTTGCCGTGCTGACGTGCATATTCCATTCCTTCGTCATAATCCATGAACTGAGGACGTACCTCGTTTTCCTCATACAAGTTGAAGTCCTGTGTCTTCATTGGCGGTGCAAATGCGCTCACGGCTTTCAGAGGTGCTCCCCATAATCCCGGAACCATATATACGGCAAACGCAAAAGAAATCATCGCAAGGAAGAAGCGTGTCACACTGATGTGTCCGTCATCGTCATCATCGTGAGGGAATTTGATTTTTCCGAGCAGATACATTCCGAGCAGGGCGAAAAGCACAATCCAGATAGCAAGGAATGTCTCGCGGTCGAGTATGCGCCATCCGTATGCAAGGTCAGCAACAGACAGGAACTTGAGCGCGAATGCCAGCTCAATGAATCCAAGAACCACTTTCACATTGTTCATCCATCCTCCGCTCTTCGGCATAGTCTTGAGCCAGCTTGGGAACATGGCAAACAAGGTGAAAGGCAAGGCAAGTGCGATGGAGAAGCCGAGCATACCTATTGTAGGTGCCAGAATGTCGCCGGAAGTTGATACCTCGACGAGCAGGAAGCCGATAATCGGACCTGTACATGAGAAGCTGACAAGTGTCAGTGTGAATGCCATGAGGAAGATACCGAGCAGACCGCCTGTTTTCTCTGCCTTGGAGTCAACAGCATTGCTCCAAGATGAAGGAAGTGTCAGTTCGAAGGCTCCGAAGAAGGAAGCGGCGAAGACAATGAGCATCAAGCAGAAGAATATGTTGAATACTGCATTTGTGGCAAGCGAATTGAGTGCGCTGGCACCGAATATGGCTGTTACGGCAAGTCCGAGTACAAGATAGATGATGACGATAGACGCACCGTATGTCCATGCGTCGCGCATACCTTTTTTCTTGTCGCCGGAGCGTTTCAGGAAGAAGCTCACAGTCATAGGTATGATAGGCCACACGCAAGGAGTCACGAGGGCTAAAAGACCTCCGAGCAGACCGAGAAGGAATATCTGCCAGAGTGAAGAGTCTGTGGCAGAAGCATTTCCGCCATCTTCAAATTGCTTCAACTGACTTATGACCGGAGTCCACAGGCTGCCCGAACCAAGCTCGCTTGATTGGTCTGCCGCCGTTGCAACGGTGTCTGTCTCCGCTGCAGTCGCTACGGTGTCGGTGGCTTGCGGTGTTTCTCCCGCAGAGCTTGCCTCTTTCTCTTCCGCCTGTTTTGGTGCTTCTTCTTTTCCCTTCACCTCGACAGCGGGAGCTGTAGCCTTGGCTTCACCTGTAAACTTGAAATCTGCCGCTGTAGGAGGAATACAATTCTGGTCATTGCATGCCCCATATTCCAAATATCCCTCAATCTCGTATGCACCGCCGGTGAATATCACTTTCTGTACAAACTGACCCTTGTTCTCGAAGAAATATACATCAGCTTCGAACATTTCTTCATAATGTTTCTTCACATTGCCGACAGCGCGAAGTTCACCGCTTGTTTTTGCACCTGTAATCTTTTCCACATTGAAAGTGGCGGCTGTCGGACCGTCCGGTACAACGTTCGTTGAATACATGTGCCATCCAGCATCAATAGTAGCATCGAAAATAATCTCGGCTTCCGTGTCTGAAAGCATTTTCAGGGAACTCTTCACCTGAACAGGGTTCTGCATTTGCGCTCCTGCCACGTTTATTACCAGTAGTGACAGCAGTGCCAGAACATTCCTTAATCGTTTCATAATTAGTTGTATGTTTTTTATTTATTTCAACGTATTTGTTTGTCTTGTAAATATAAGTTTTTCAGTCATAGTTGGGAATCAGACTTTACACATAGAGTATGTGGATGGTTCACACATTTTGTCTTGGATGTGCTCACAGGTGGAACAGCCTTTGTTTTTCAGCCTTGTCTGATGATTCCAGCTATTTTGTGCAAAGATATGTATTTTAAGTGAGAAGGCATTCAGAAGCCGTTTAAATTTTATTTGTTATGATTGTGTATGAGGCTTTGGCAGACTTCTCTTTGTTCTAAATAGATGTGTTTGTGGTTGTGTTCGACAGGCTTCTCCATTATTTAAACATGCTAAAAACCGACTTTTTCAAAATGACAAAATGATATTTTCGCCCAAAATGAAAATTTAACATTTGGAGCGACTTTTGGGTAAAGGCGAAAAGGCAATTTATTTATCACAAAGATAAACGGCTGAAAATCAAGTAAATACAAAACCTCTCAAAAATACTCAAAAAACGTGCAGGACGCAAATTTTCAAGAATTTTGAATATTCTGATAATATACTGATTATTAATATATTACAATCAAATCCATCGTTTTCACTTCCAAATATAGCTTCAAATCCACTCACTTTTAAGTTCTTGTTCAGACACACTTCCAAAACAGCGATTTATACACTTCTTAACATTTTATCCGAAGTCCACAGCCTTTTTCTCCGCTTCCCAATGTTTTTTCAAAAACTCTACGCTGAAAATTTCTCCAAACTACTAAGTTTTTAAAATTGTAGCGCACTGTAAACAAAATTACAGTGCGCTGGAAATGTGACGACAGTGCGCTG
>JAGASY010000007.1 GCA_017621515.1 Bacteroidaceae bacterium | reverse complement strand
GGCTCCTCCCCTAAGTTAGGGGAGGTGGCGCGGTAGCGACGGAGGAGTCTGTTGAAGACATCCACATAACCATAACAAATAATTTTAAAACAACTTCTCAAATACAACGGTGATAAACACAATGTGTGTTCCCCCTATTTGCTGCTGATTCATACAATCTGCCATCACAGATTTTTTACCGAAATATTTGTCTCGTCATTTCAGAAACCAAAAAGAGGCAACTCTTGCTGCTGACATGAGAACCATGCAACCTTGCAAGCTTGCCTCTTCCTTTTGGACAAATCTTCACACCCGCCGAAAAACAATCGATAAATGAAACTATTATCACAAACACTTCCGGCAGATTCAGTTTCCTCCAAAATCAGGAACAAAAAAAGGGGTAACGCCTTACCCCAAACCTTTTGTTAACCTTAAATCTAATACTATGAAAAACACGATGCAAATATAGCGTTTTTCACATTATTGTCAAGCATTGTGTACGAAAACATACATATTATCATCAATTTAATGATATATATCAATTTTTGAAGCGAATTTCAAAAAACAAAGACTCATAATTATATGAAGTTTTTGTCAGAAAAAGCTTTTAGAAATCTTCTGCTCATCCGTATAATACTAATAAGAAGATTTATTTGACAGACTCTTTTTTTAATTTTCCAGAGCAACAACGGAAGAGTCTGCCAAATACAAATCCTCAACTGCCAAAAGGAATTATTATCAAAATAACATACCATATCTTATATCATTTTCCATTAAATTCACCACAAAAAAGTTCATCGAACACATCCACTTAGACAAGAGCCATTCATGGCTCCATAAAAAAATTTTTGACATCGTTTTTTTGAGGGGTGTTCAATTTTGACAAAATGATATAATATTACAACTATTTTGGTTCAAATATACAATTTTCACATCAAATCACTATCTTTCTGATTTTGTCAAATGTTAAAATTCCAAGCCCTCTGGAACGCTTCAAAATGAAGCGCGATGAACTTTTCTCAGAGAATGGAGATTCTATGCGCATTTCGGGAAGCCTCTGTGAATTGTGAAATAGTGTTTCGTTTTGGAGCGGTTCTTTTACATTTATTTATCTCCGGCGAAGAGTCTCTGGAAAAAAACTACTAAGTTTTCAAATTTTCAGCGCACTGTAATTTTATTTGCAGCGCAGTGGAAATTCTCTCACTGTGCGCTGAAAATTTCAAAACAGCGCGCTGAAAAAATAAAAACTGTAGGAAGCGGAGAAAAAAGCTATTAGCTTCGGCTGGAATGTTAATAAGTGTATAATCCACCACTTTGGAAGAGTGTCCGAACAAGAACTTGAAAGTGAGCGTTTTTTTGGTGGTATTTAGAAGTAAAAATGGCAAATTTCATCATAATTTATTAATAATCAGCAAATTATCAAAAGCTCTCAAAATTCTCGAAAAATTGCGTCCAGCGAACTTTTTTGAGAATTTTGATAAATTTTATATTCAATTGATTATCAATCAATTACCTTTAAGATAAAAATTCTGTCATTTCGTTCTCGACAAAAAATCGCCCGAAGTGTTAAATTTTCGTTTTGGGCGAAAATATCATTTTGTCAAAATGAAAAATCGTTTTAAGCACGTTTTCTTGCAGTTTTTAAGTGGATATACTCCCATAATTGTCACAAATAAAAATTTAAGCGGCTTCTTATTTTATTAATATCAAAAAATACGTATCTTTGCTGCTATATGAAAAAAGTATTATTTGTATGTCTGGGGAATATATGCCGTTCTCCTATGGCTGAATCAATAATGAAGAAGCTTATTGCCGAAAACGGAATGGAAAAAGAAATCGAGGCGGATTCGGCAGGACTCATCAGTTATCACGAAGGTGAAGAAGCTGACAGCAGAATGCGTATGCACGCACGAAGGCACGGATATGACATCACACACATATCACGTCCTATATGCGAAGAAGACTTCTATATATTTGATTACATCATTGCAATGGACGACCATAACTATGACAAACTTATAGATATGGCACCGGGATTGGACGAGGAGAAGAAAGTGGCAAGAATGACGGACTACAGAAAAAATACGGTGATGGATCATGTACCAGACCCTTATTACGGCGGTCACGAAGGATTTGAGAATGTGATAAGGATATTGGAAGATACATGCGCCGGACTGTTTGAGAAAATCACCCGTTCTCACGAATAGAAACAAAACAAAAAGAAATCAGCATAAACAGTAAAAAAACAATTAAAAAGTAAGCTTATGAAGAACATTATCTCAAAGATTTGTCTTGCCGCAGCTCTTATTGCAGGTGGAAATACGCTTGTAAATGCTCAGACCAAGACGCTTTATCTAAGCACCTATAACGGAACATCGCTTACAGCATACGACGGTCAGGTGCGCAATGTAAGTGTCAGCCGCTATCTGTTCAATGGATGGAACACAATCTGTCTTCCTTTCTCCATGACCACAGAACAAGTCAATGCCACATTCGGCGATGCCTGCCGTTTGGAGACTCTCATAGGAGTGGAAAACAACGGGGACGAGCTTATGCTCAATTTTGCGGACTGCAAAAGCAAGGGTATAGAAGCCAACAAGCCTTATATCCTATATTATACAGGCGAGACTGGCTTCGTGAAGTTCCTCGCCAATGAAGCGGAAATTGTGGCAACTCCTTCCAAACTGTCATTCACAGACACAAAAGGTGTGACAGTCACATTCGAAGGAGCCATGATGAAGACTCCGGGAAAGGGATTGTATGGCATACCGGCAAAATCGAACGAAGAATCGGTGTTTGTGAATGTAGATAACTTTGAAAGCGGTTTCCACGCAACCAGATGTTTCATCACTCTCTCAACAGGTAATTCTACACGTCTCTCCTCTAACCATGTAGGAGACGGAGAAGCTACAAGTATCGCTTCCGTGGTGAAAGCAGGAGAAACTATTGACGTATATAACCTAAGCGGACAGATTGTGGCTCAGAAGATTTCTTCGGACGAGATTTCCAGACTTCCGAAAGGAGTATATGTGGTAAAAGGAAAAAAGATTCTGGTAAAATAATCAAACGATTATCATAGACTCCGCATACATATAAAGATGTATTTGGAACTTTACGCTTGCATCCGCTTCAAAACATGTCATGAGTTTCGAAGCGGATGCAAGCGTTTTTTAAAAGAGATTCATATAACTATAACACATCAAGGTTGTTTCACAAGGCTTATGCCACCAGACTCAGTAATGACCCACTTTGAGTCCGGAAAATCAAGCAGACTCAACTGACGTATGTGCTCTGCCACCTCACAAGTTTTGTCTGCACGAGGTCCTACCCCTTTATATTGCTTGAACGAATGGATTTTTCCGGAAATAAACCTGCCATTACTCTTGTTGACATTCACAACAAGAAGTGGAGCGCAGCCTAAAAGTCCTTTGATGGAAAAGCGGTAAGGAGTACAGAAATTTCCCAAAGAATAAGCAATGATATGCCCTTTATATAATTCCAATGCACGTGCTATATGAGGGCCATGTCCATATACAATGTCAGCTCCGGCATCAATACACGTGTGGGCAAACTTCGACACATCCCCTCTCCGCTCACCAAGAAAGATTTCTTCCTCCATCGGAACACGCGAATAGTTCGAACCTTCTGCACCGCCATGAAAACTAACCACAAGAATATCGCATTTCGGGCGCAACTTCCCCACAATCTTTTTCACTCTGTCCAAATCATTCAAGTTCGGAGTATTCACAGAATGTCCGAATGCACAAAAGCCATAAACCACACCATTACGACGGAAAACAGCGGTTTCACAATATCCATACTGACCTGAATATGACAGTCCATGTTCTTTAAGAGCCTTCATCGTTGACAATCGACCTTCAAGCCCAAAGTCGTTCACATGATTATTTGCAATCGACAAGGCATCGAACCCTGCATCTGCAAGATGGGCTGCATAAGAAACAGGGGTTCTGAAAATATAACACGACTCAGGCACCGCACATTTCTTTATTGCGCAGCTATCATCGAACAAAGTACCTTCAAGATTGGCAAATGCACAATCCGCTTTCTTGATAAACGAGGCTGCATCTGCAAACAAATCATGCCCGCCGTTCTTCGGCAGATAATCATCAGAAGGGAAATCTGTTCCCATCATTATATCACCAGCCAACGCTATCGTCACGAACTTCTTTGGATTTACCTTCTGCGAATACACACTTCCTCCATAAAAGAAGCATATCAACAAAAGAATGATAAGATTTCTCATAGACCCCCAAAAACAGTCCGGACAGTCTTTCTAACAGACTTATCCGGACAGAAACTATTCATTTTTTCAAAAATAAGGATTGTTCTCACATTCAAATTCTATTGTTGAGGATGGTCCATGTCCGGGATATAGGTTCGTCTTTCCCGGGAGCACAGCTATTTTATTCATGATGCCATCTACCAGCTGCCTGTAATTTCCTCCTTCAAAGTCCGTCCGCCCTATCGAACATCTGAAAACGGTATCTCCTGTAAAAAGTGTATCTTCCTCTCTACAGTAAAAACAGAGTCCTCCGGGAGTATGTCCGGGAGTCTCCAGAACTTCAAGCTTATGAGTTCCAAAAGATATAGTGTCTTTTTCCTTTAACGCACGTGCCAAAGGCGGCATATCGGTAAAACCATTGGCAGAGACCCCCATAAACATCCTCAATTGCCTATCCATGTTATTATACAGCACAAGGTCTGCATCACAAGCCTCGGGCTTCAACCCATAGTCTCTGAATACAAGCCCATTACCAAGCACATGATCAAAATGCAAGTGTGTACAAACAAGATGCACCAGCTTCAGACCGTTCCCATCAATATACTTCCGTATCTCCTGCCATTCATCCTCTACAACACATCCGCAATCAACGATTACCGCCTCGCCAGTCTCGTCAGAAACAATGTATGTATTCTCTTCTATAGGCGAAACAGGAAATTTCTTTATTGTTATCATAGCCGTCTTATTAGTTCTTTACAATGACATGCACAATCTTCTTTGTCTTGAAATATTCCTCCTCAAAGAAATCAGACAAATCCCATGTCGTACAGATGTTGCGCATAGAAGCCATCTCATGATCAAGTTCGCCACCCTTTAAGGCAATAAAACCATTCGGCAAAGAATTGATAGGCTTTCTCATGATATTCTTACGCGCCACTCTCATCAAGTCTATAAGAGGCATTACGGCACGTGTCACCACAAAATCGTAGGTATCCTTTATATCTTCCACTCTGGAATGTGAGAATCTCACATTCGACAAGCCTATAGAGTTTGCCACTTCTGTAGCCACACGTATTTTCTTGCCCACACTGTCAACAAGATGAAAATCACACTCCGGAAACAATATGGCAAGAGGAATGCCGGGAAAGCCGCCTCCGGTACCAAGATCCATTATCTTGGTACCGGGACGAAATCTTATTATTTTTGCGATGCCCATGCAATGCAGCACATGATGCTCATATAGGTTTTCTATATCCTTTCTTGAAATCACATTAATCTTTGAGTTCCAGTCCATATACAAGTCATAAAGACTACGCAACTGCTCCGTCTGTCTTTCGTCAAGGTTCTTAAAATACTTCTCTATTATCTCCATTTTATTCTGTCATTAAAAATTTACACACCTTATCTCAGCAATCCTTTCATGTCCTTATAACTTAACGACAAAGAAGTCGTACCCTCGGAATAAGGTGCAATGTCATACTGATTATAGAAAAAAGTCACACTATCCGGCCCCAAAGAGAAATTATCCGGAACAAACATCTCTGTAAAGGCAAGGAAACCCATGTCTTTCAGTTTGTCAACAGAATCCACCTTCTTTGCTTTCATGAGTTCATCTGTCAACAGTTCCACCAGCTTCTTGTCGCTGCCCTCACAAAATACATCCTCAAGATGCACTCTTTCGCCATTATCCACACTGAAGCACATCATTGTCGTATAGCTGACGGGATGTGCACCTCCTGAATAGCTGTCTTCTGTCAGAGAATAATTGATGATACCATCGAAGCCACGTGACGCAACTCCTTTCAGATGGGTATTATGATTAAAAGAAGCATAAGAATAGCCGTCATCGCTCCCCTTGTTCTTCAGAATCTCTTCCTTATAGACATCTGCCACATCCAACTTATACGATTCAATCTTCTCGTCAATGTATTTTCTGATTGCTTCTTCCGGAGTTTCGCACACATCTTGAGTCAAGAACTCACTTATTATACTTTTGTTGATTTTCTCACAAACATCTTTTCTGTTCTCATCCTTAGCCTGCAAGAACATCATATCTGTGGTTATTTCGTAGCCCAGTGGATTGTTGCCCACTTCGACATCAAGCTTATACATATCATTTATTGTGACGGTTCTGAACTCAACCCCGTCCGATTTCATGTTTTCACACGAAATCATCGCTGCAGCTACCGCTGTCATCACGCATATATTAACGTACTGTTTCATATTCATCATTATTTGTTTGCAAAATTAACAATAAAGAATGAAGAATGTTTTATGGACAATAGAATTTATATGTTTTTATTTTGATTCAACTAATACCTTTGTTTAGTTTTTCTGATTATTTACAGCGATAAAATATACTCTATATACACTGACAATGTCTTGAAAACATATTGTATGTGCAGTGAGGAATAGAAAACAATGCGCTGAAATCTCAAATCAGCACTGCTGATTATAAAAACAACAGTGCTGATTTTGTAAACAACAGTGCTGATTATAAAAACCGCACTGTTGATTTGAGTTTTCAGCGCACTGTTTTCTATTCTTCTCGGCACAGATATTTTCTTTTTGTGAGCAAGTTCAACTTGTGAAACTTGAATAAATTATTTGTTATAGAGCACTACAAAGCGTTATGTCAGATAGTCAGAGGTTTACAGAATCTGTATGAATAAAGTTTATAAAAAGCAATGCCCCGACATCATCTTGCGGATGCCGGGGCATTTAGTATGCAAAAGCGATAGAGAAGGTTACATATCCATTTTGAACCGCTTCTGAAACGCACTATATGGATTTTCTATCTCATTTCAAATCGGTATTTTCCGGGAAGTAGCATAAACGAGGCATTCGATTTGTCCTCTGAATCTTTTTTGAGAACCTTTATGCACTTGTTTTTACTAATCTCTCTGCCGCCTTCGGTGAAATGCTCCAATGACGATGCCGGTATCTGTAATTCTGCCGAAGAATTTGCCGGAACTGTAAATTCATATTCAACTGTACCGGCAGGAGTTTTTCTCCACCCACTTTCTATACGTCCGTATGGAGAGTCATAATATCCTTCTGCAAAAGTCAAGCCTCCCGTCTGCTCTATTTCAGGAGCAAGTACCATTTTCTTGAAAGCGGCAACGGAGTCATCACGTCTGATACCAAGAGAATGGGAAAGCATCCATGCTCCGACAGCACCAAACGAATAATGATTGAAGGAATTCATTCGGTTGTTTCCTCCGAAACCGTCGGTATGAGTGTATGAATTGAGACGTTCCCATATTGTCGTCGCTCCCTGCTCTACGCTGTACAGCCATGAAGGATAGTCGGTCTGAAGCAACAGGCGATATGCAAGTTCGGAATGATTGCAACCGGACAAAGCCTGACTTATCCATGCCGTGCCGATGAAGCCTGTCAGCAATGAATACGGAGAAGACTTTTTGCCGTTGTCCATTGTTCCCTCACGGCATACAGATGTCACAAAATTATCTACGAATTTGGAATAAAGCAGACTGTCATCACTTTCGTTTATAATTCCAAAAGCAAGAGGCAGTGTATAAGAAGTCTGCGTATCTACCGTCTGTCCTTTCTTCTTTGGTTCAAAGGCAGACCAGACGGTCTTGCCGGTCGCTGAATCAATATAGGTATTCAGAAAGAACTGTTTCCTTGCATCATGCCTTTTGCGGAACTTTTCAGCATCTTCGTACTTTCCCAAGATTTCCGCTATCCGGCTCATAAGCTCAAGGTCATAAATGTAATAAGCCTCCCACACGAGCGACTTGTCATTATGGTTGTCTTCCGGTCCAAGCCAATCACACAAATCGCCCCACTGCCTGTGTTGCACTAAAATATCGCTTTCATGGTCTATCAGTTCTTTTTCCACATAACTCATATAATGGGACATGGCATCGTAATGTTCGGACAACATGGCTTTGTCTGCATACTGACGGTAACTTTCCCATGCCACAGTTATTCCGGCACTTCCCCAAAGAAGTCCGCCAAAACCGCAACCGATGGGTGCTACATCCGTAAATCGTCCGTCTTCACATTGCGTGTCACGCATACTCATCATGTGTCTGCGCAAGAATTGTGCAACATCTGACAGATAAGTAGCAGTACGAGAAAAAACCGATATGTCTCCAGACCATCCGAGCCGCTCATTACGCTGAGGGCAATCTGTTGGCACTGACATGAAGTTCGCAAGTGTTGACCATGTGATGTTTTCCCACAATTTATTCACTTTGGCATCCGATGTCTTATAGTTTGAAGTCAGTTCATGAACAGAACTGAGTACCTTGCTCTTTACATTCTCCAAAGGCAGAGGATGATTCAATCCTGTAATCTCAATGAATCTATATCCATGATAAGTAAATCTTGGAGAGAAAGATTCTTTTCCTCCCTTCGCTATATAGATGTCCTGTGCCATTGCCGCACGTATGTTCTCAAGCATGAGCATTCCTTCATGCCCTGCATATTCGGGAAGATCAGGATACTTCACTTCAGCAAAACGCATCTTGATTTTTGTTCCGGGAATGACATCGGAAAGACTGATTTCCGGTACACCCGCCATATTCTGCCCCATGTCATAAATGAAGACTCCCGGACGCACCTCTTCCACAGACTGCGCTGTAAGAGTACGCACCGCCTTCACTGTTTGTCCGAATTGTCCGACAAGACGAGAATCACGACTATCAAAGGCAACAGTGCCTTGCAAATCGACGGTTTCCGGACGTTTCCACGCAGAAGCATCGTAATTGGCTGTACACCATCCGTTCACTTCTTTTTCCTTTGTGGCATCATAGACTTCTCCTTGGAAAAAGCTTCCATACAATACAGGGCTGTCGCCATAGAACTGCCATTCTTCAGGATTGCTGACTATAGCCGTGCGGGTTCCATCCTCATACGTAATGACAAGTTTTGCCAAAAGCGACTGTCTGTCTCCAAAGAAGTTCCAATATTCTCCCATAAAGGTGGCTCCACCACTCCACCATCCTTCCGCAAGTATAGCACCCAGAGCATTCTTGCCATGTATAATATGCTCTGTCACATCGAATGTCTGATACAGATGCGTCTTGTCATATTGAGTCAGCCCCGGATTGAAGTAATCATCGCTGATGCGCTCACCGTTCATATATATATCATAAATGCCACGAGACGTTACATATAAGCGTGCCTTTGCTATGCCTTTGTCAGCAGGAGCAAATACGGTACGCAACATTGGTGAAGAAGCACCTTCTGGAGTATATGCACACCATCCGTTATCTTCCGGTTTGCAACCTGTTTCCAGTTTCTCCGTCTTCCATATCACAGATGCAGGAGTTCTGTAGTTCTCAATCTTGAAGTTTGTCAACTCAGCTTTTTGTCCGTCCGGAATAAAAGCGCACACGTCGCCAACCACAGGAAAAGCTATAAAATCACCGCCAGCACCAAGCGGGTTTAGATTTACATTGCCAACCCTCTCTTTATATGATGAACCGTCAGCTTTCACTCCACTAATCCACACTGTAGTCTGTCCAAGATTAGACTTTAAACTCACAGTATGCTTGTCATACATGTTTTCCTTGTCTATCAACCCATGTTTTACGGTAAAAGTCTTGAAAGGAACATCCTTCTTGTCATCCGGATGATATCCGCAACGATAAATATTCACAACGGCATCACCTCCCTTATTTACAGCGGATATGTCAAGTTCCACCTTTATATATGACTGGTTATGTCCGCTTTCTATCCCATAGACATTCATATTCTTGTCCATCAGACGTTCATCGTTTGCTCCATATATAAACCCGGCACATCTGTTATTATTACCGCGCATAATCTGTATGTCACAACTTAAACCGAACACTGGAAGATAATGAGAATATAATACCATATCAGTATTACCACCACCAATCCATTGCGCACCTTCCCATGAATCAGTACCATTTGACCATGCAGTCATCAATCCTGTTTCAAACCATGAATCAGCAGTCAGCACAGATTTCAAGTCTTTTATCTTGACACCTTTTTTACCGCTGCTCCATGTAGCATTTCCCGCCCAGACATCCACAGTCCAGTCATATCTCATCTCCGGCTTCAAAGATTCACCGGAATATTCAATATTAAGAGAAGTGTCAGCATCTTGTTTTCCGCTGTCCCATACAATCTTCCCTTGTTCATCCTTCACGACTATCCGGTATGCAGTCTGCACAAGTCCGTTGAGTCCGTCCTTGTCCTCCAGTTGCCAACTGAAGCGAGGATGTTCCACATCAATGCCAAGAGGTGTCTCAGTATATTCTACACGCAAGTTCTTCACTGATTGTGCAAACATTGCAGCAGAAAAAGACAAACCAGTGGTAAAGACAAGCACTCGTGATAATTTCATGTTATTTCTTCTTTTGCTTATTTTGATTTCTATGATTATATATATGCACAAGTATCACGTCATCAAAACTATATGGTCTTGATAAGCTTTGCAGGCATGCCACCGACAACTGTTCTTGGAGCTATGTCTCTGGTCACGACTGCTCCGAGCATAGCACTATGACCTATCGAACAGTCATTTCCAATGAAGTTGCCTGAATTGTGCTACTGTCATACATTCCTCCCTAACTCGTATGCCTCTTGCAACTTTCTGTTTCCTTCTATTTCACGAGGAGCATCTACCCCTCCACAGAAAAGAGTTCCTGCAAGATGACTCTTCGGATAACAGTCAATCCATCCCGTCAGTCCAGCTTCCACACGCTTTGGAACCTCAGGTTCATCTTCTGCAGCTGTGGTAAGAAGATAAATCTCACGGAACTTATAGTCCTGAGAATACATCGCATTCATACGGTCAATAAGAGTTTTCATCTGTCCGCTCATTTCATAGTAATATACAGGTGTAGCCCACACAACCACCTCAGCTTCAATCACCTTGCTCATCATATCGTTCACATCATCATCAATGATACATTTCTTCAATTTCTGGCAAGCCATACATCCCTTACAGAATTGTATATTCTTACCGACCAGTGAAATCTTCTCAACCTCATTGCCGGCAGAAACTGCTCCTTCAATAAATCTATCCGCAAGAGCATCGCTATTTGAGTTCCGACGAAGACTTGTTGATATTACTACGATTCTTTTCATTTCTATTTGGTTTTATATTGATTAAAATACTTTGGTTCTTTATATGAAAAATACATGTGAATGCAAACATACTGAAATTTTACGGTTTTATCATTATATGAATCTCCGAATTACTTCACATTTTTACAGAAAAAGGGCATGTCGTAGTCCGATCATCGAAATACGACATGCCCCTCTTACTTATATATATACGACAAATTAGAAATCCGCAGTTTTAGGAGTACGCGGGAACGGAATTACATCGCGTATGTTCTGCATACCAGTAACAAAAAGAATAAGACGCTCAAAACCGAGTCCGAATCCTCCATGAGGACAGGTTCCAAACTTACGTGTATCAAGATACCACCACATGTCTTTCATAGGGATATTCATCTCTTCAATACGCGCCATAAGCTTGTCATAGTTCTCTTCACGCACAGAACCGCCTATGATTTCACCAATTTGAGGGAACAAGACGTCTGTACCCTGTACAGTCTTTCCATCCTCATTCATTTTCATATAGAAAGCCTTTATATCTTTCGGATAGTCCGTAAGGATAACCGGCTTGTTGAAATGCTCCTCTACAAGATAGCGTTCATGCTCGCTTGCAAAGTCACATCCCCAATAAACAGGGAACTCAAATTTATGACCACCAGCAATGGCTTCTTCCAGAATCTTAACAGCCTCGGTATATGTCAAACGGACAAAATCTGTATTTACCACAGCTTTCAAACGCTCGATAAGCCCCTTGTCTATCATCTTGTTGAGGAATTCAAGGTCATCTTGACAGTTATCCAAAGCCCACTTCACACAATACTTTATGAAGTCCTCTTCCAAATCCATAAGATCGTCCAAATCTATGAACGCGACCTCCGGTTCTATCATCCAGAACTCAGCAAGATGACGAGGAGTATTGGAGTTCTCAGCACGGAATGTAGGACCGAAAGTATAAATCTGTCCTAATGATGTAGCACCAAGTTCACCTTCAAGCTGACCGCTTACTGTAAGCGAAGTTGTCTTGCCAAAGAAATCGTCATCGTAGATGATGCTGCCATTCTCGTCTTTCTTCAAATCATACAGATTCTTTGTAGTAACCTGAAACATCTGTCCGGCACCTTCACAGTCACTTGCTGTAATGATAGGTGTATGGAAATAGAAGAATCCGCGCTCATGAAAGAACTGATGAATAGCTATTGCCATGTTGTGGCGAATGCGGAACACTGCACCAAACGTATTTGTACGGAGACGCATGTGCGCATGTTGGCGCATATATTCAAAACTCTGTCCCTTCTTCTGCATAGGGAAATCGGCAGGACATGTTCCAAGAACCTCAATCTCAAGAGCCTGTATTTCCACATTCTGTCCGGAACCGATACTTTGTACCATTTCGCCGTTGACACTCAGACATGCACCTGTAGTTATAAGTTTAATCATTTCCGGGTCAAACTTCTCTACGTCAGCCACAATCTGAATATTCTTTATTGTTGAACCGTCGTTCAAAGCAATGAAATTGACAGCCTTGGAGCCACGCTTTGTACGAACCCATCCCTTCACATTGACTTTGGTTCCATAGTCTTCACGCTGAAGAAGCTCAACAATCCTTGTCCTTCTGATTGATTCCATAATTGTGTTTGTTGTTATTATTCTATAAAAACACAGAGGTCACAGAAAGGTCTAAAGTAATAGCTTCTTTCCTTCTGTGAACTCTGCATATCCATTTTTTCTTTAATTATTATTCAAAACTTCCCATGTGCAACATTGCCACTTCCTTCTCAGAGAGGAAACGCCAGTCACCACGCTTAAGTCCCTTCTTGGTAAGTCCTGCAAACATTACTCGGTCAAGTTTGGTTACACGATAGCCAAGAGACTCAAATATACGGCGAACAATTCTGTTCTTTCCTGAATGGATTTCAATACCAACCTGTTTCTTGTCCGTATCGGAAGCATAGCTGATGGCATCTGCATGTACCTCACCGTCTTCAAGTGTGATACCGTCTGCAATCTGCTGAAGGTCGGAAGCTGCCACATTCTTGTCGAGGAAGACATGATAAATCTTCTTCTTCAAGAACTTAGGATGTGTAAGCTTTGATGCGAGTTCACCGTCATTGGTAAACAGCAAAACACCGGTAGTGTTACGGTCGAGTCGTCCTACAGGATATATACGCTCACGACAACAGTTACTGATAAGTTCCATGACTGTCTTACGCGCCTTCGGATCGTCTGACGTAGTGATATAATCCTTTGGTTTGTTGAGCAATACATAAACCTTCTTCTCCATGTTGACGAGCTGGTCATGGAAATGTACGATATCTGTACGCTGAACTTTTGTTCCAAGTTCTGTAACCACTTCTCCATTCACACGTACCACACCTGCCTGAATAAATTCATCAGCCTCACGACGAGAGCATACACCAGCATTGGCAAGATACTTGTTCAGACGTATAGGTGCATTAGGATCCTCAAGATACTCCTTATATTCTATACGCTTCTTCTGGCTGTATTTTGCATTTGGATCATAATCAGGAGTATGCTGACGATATCCGCCACGCTGTCCGCCGTTTGGACGCTGGTTATTATACCCGCTACGCTGGTTGTATCCGCCGCGCTGCTGGTTATATCCACCGTTGCCATAGCCTCCTCCATTATTGTTGTATCCGCCACGGTTGTATCCACCACCCTGCTGCGGACCACGATTATATCCGTTGTTGTTATTATAACCTCCTCCTTGGTTTCCGGAACGATAGTTGTTATGGTTATTGTAGTTAGAGCGGTTATAATTGTTACGCTCCTGACCGTCATAACCATATCCACGAGACTCCCTGTTGTTATAGCCTTGACGAGGAGTATAGTTTCCCTGTCTGCGGTTGTCGTCTTCCCCCATTGAGAATCCCTGAGGGCGGAAGCCACGCTCGTTTGACACACCGTTGCTGCTGTATGCCGCACGCTCTGCAACATTGAAACGTGGACGTCGCGGACGATCTGCACCGTTACGGTTGCCATAAGGCTGTCTGTCACTCTGATAGTTCTGACGCGACATGCCGTATTTGTTTTCACGGTTGTAGTTTGTTTTGTAGCCCTCGCGGCTGCCATAATTCTCTGACTTATTTTCAGAGCTGCTGTCGGCAGGTTTGTTCTGCCATTCTTCCATTTCGTTCATTTTTTTATCCTTTAATTATTGTTGCACCATCCGTCACGGATGATGAAGTTTTTCTTATCTCTCCGACTAAATGCCCGTATAACTATGTGGAGTTATCTTACGCAATTCAGCCTTCACACTCTCACTAACATCCAAGCCATCAATAAAGTTCGATATACTTTCTGCCGTGATTGCCGAATTGGTACGCGTGAGTGCCTTCAATGCCTCGTAAGGATGCGGGAATGCCTCGCGGCGAAGCACCGTCTGGATTGCTTCAGCACACACAGCCCAACAGTTGTCAAGGTCTTTGTTTATGGCATCTGTATTCAGAAGGAGCTTGCGCAAGCCCTTCAATGTGCTTTGTATCGAAATCAATGTATGTCCCATCGGCACACCCACATTCCTGAGAACTGTAGAGTCTGTCAAGTCACGCTGCAAACGTGAAACAGGCAGTTTTGTGCTGAGATGCTGCAATATGGCATTGGCAATTCCGAGATTGCCTTCCGAGTTCTCGAAGTCTATAGGATTGACCTTATGCGGCATTGCACTCGAACCAACCTCTCCCGCCTTTATCTTCTGCTTGAAATATTCCATCGACACATACATCCAGAAGTCGCGGTCAAGGTCTATGATTATCGTGTTTATTCGCTTCATGGCATCAAATATGCTGCCAAGATGGTCATAATTGCTGATTTGTGTAGTCCATTGCTCACGTTCAAGCCCGAGCTTCTCGCTGACAAACTTGTTGCCAAACTCCTTCCAGTCGTATTCAGGGTATGCCACATGATGTGCATTGTAATTACCGGTTGCACCTCCGAACTTTGCAGTAATCTTACACTGCTTCAACAGCATAAGTTGCTCTTTCAGACGATAGACATACACCATCACTTCTTTACCCAGACGTGTAGGTGATGCCGGCTGACCATGTGTCTTGGCAAGCATAGGTATCTCTTTCCATTCGTCCGCATACTCTTGAAGCTGACCGATGAGTTCCTCCACTTGAGGATAGTAAACCTCTTCAAGTGCTTCTTTTACAGACAAAGGCACGCTCGTGTTGTTAATGTCCTGACTGGTAAGACCGAAATGGATAAATTCCTTATATTTGTCGAAGTTGCCGATTTCGTCAAGTTTCTCCTTGATAAAATACTCCACGGCCTTCACATCGTGGTTCGTCACTTTCTCTATATCCTTGACACGCTGTGCATCCTCCTCCGTAAAGTTACGGTAAATGTCTCTGAGCTTTTCGAAAAGGCTGTTGTCAAACGACTCCAGCTGCGGCAAAGGCAACTCGCAAAGAGTGATGAAATACTCAATCTCCACTCTAACACGATACTTTATCAATGCATATTCAGAGAAATAAGAAGCAAGGCTTTCGGTCTTACTTCTGTATCGGCCGTCAATAGGCGACACGGCTGTCAAAACATCAAGTTTCATATATTTTTTGCTGTTATTTTTACCTATTTTATAAAAGAATCAATAATCACTGATTTTCAAAGTTCGCAACAGACTCACTTCACAGCAGTCACTATATCATTCATTTTTAGTGCAAATCCATTTATTTAGGGGACAAATATAGCCTATTTTTCTGACTTGCAGATGGAATAAGCGTTTTTTTTACTCTTTTTTATCCATTACATGAGGAATGCGAAAAGCCGTATATAGCTCAAACACCACAAATACTGTGAAAAAGACAATCCATGAGGAACGACCGACAAAAACTCCTCCATAGAAACCGAAGGGCATATTCATCACTAAAGCCGAAAGGAGAAGCACCACATTTCCGAACATACGCTGCCTGTAAAGCCTTCTCAACACGAGGTTGGAGGTCTTGTCATGTGTCGGACAGGCAGAAGGCAATGTGAACTTATAATCAATGGAGAACCGCCCTATGGCAAACAAGGTTGCCCCAAGCGCATAAACATAATTAACCCATCCCCACTTTGCCATCCATGCGGCAGCGCCTGCCAAGACAAGGATTTCTCCGACAATCGCTATGGTGCTGTAAAATTTCTCTCTCTTATCCATAAAAACATCTGTTTACAATCATCACACTCGGCAGACTGAGGTCATTCGTCTTTTACCACGTAAATATCTTCCTCTTCCGTTTTCATATAATACAACTCGCGCGCCACCTCCTTGATTGCTTCCGGGTCGCTTTTCAACCTATTGAGCGTCTCCTTGTCGTTCTCGAAAATGCGGTTGTATTCGTCAATCTCGCTCTTCAGCCGACTGATTTCCTTCTTCTGCTCATAGCGGTTAATCAAACTGTTTTCACCGACAAAGCATATCAGCCATGCAAAAACCACAAAAGTAAGGAGATACTTATACTTAAATATGAAACTAATGATTTTTCTCATAAATCTTTGTTAGCAATCATTTTTCCGAAACCCTCCCCTACACAACATCATACAGAATAGAAGTTACTGCATTCAATTCCTGTTTTTATAACACATTGCCGCAAGAAAAGATATTTCTTTGCAAAAATAGCCATTTTAATTGGCTGAACAAAGAAAAGAACTTTAAAATTAAGGAGCATTTTTTATTATAGCCACAAGCTGTACCAAGACTCCATAAAAAATTTTTCGACATCGTTTTTTGAGGGGATGTTCTATTTTGACAAAATGGCAACAATTTCAACCTTTTTATTTTCAAATCACTCATTTTTCATTAAAACACTATCTTTCTGATTTTATCAAATGTTAAAATTCCAAGCCCTCTGGCACGCTTCAAAATGAAGCTCACTGAACTTTTCTCAGAGAATGGGGATTCTACGCACATTTTCAGAAGCCTTCATGAATTGTGAAATAGTGTTTCATTTTAGAACCGTTCTTTTACATTTGTTTATTCTCTGCGAAGAGTTTTATGAAAAAAACTACTAAGTTTTCAAATTTCCAGCGCACTGTCGTCACATTTCCAGCGCACTGTAATTTTATTTCCAGTGCGCTACAATTTTATTTTCTGTGCGCTGAAAATTTGACGACAGCGCGCTGAAAATAAAAAGACAGTAGGAAGCCAAGAAAAAAGCAGTTTGCATCGCCTGAAATGTTAAGAAGTGTATAATTGACTGTTTCTGAAGAGTGTCTGAACAAAAACTTAAAAGTAGATGGATTTTGGGTGGTGTTTGGAAGTTGAAATGGCTATTTCTGATGTAACATGTTAAGAATCAATAGATTACCAGAGTACTCAAAATTATCGAAAATTTGCCTCCGATGTGTTTTTCTGAGCATTTTGATGATTTTTATATTCTACTGATAGTCAAGTGGTTATCTCGGCATAAAAATTTTCTTCATTTCGTCCTCAGCAAAAAATCGCTTCAAATGTTAAATTTACATTTTGACTAAAAATATCATTTTGTCAAATCAAAAAAAGGTGTTTTTGCATGTTTTCAGCTGTTTTTTTAATGAATGTCTTCCACAGACTCCTCCTGTTGTTTAAGTGGAGGAGTCTGTGGAAGACAAGCATTAAAAAAAAAAAGAATCTATCCCCCACTTAAACAACAGGAAAAACGCTCAAGGACAACCTACAAACTGTGAATCCCTACCAAGAAATCATGAACATACCTATTAGACACCTCGCGCTGTTCAGGAGAGAATCCATGTCCGGCATTTGGAATAACTTTGAGTGCGGCATTCTTATAGACCTCCGTAGATTTCTCGGAATAGCTGAGTGGCACAATATTGTCCTTGTCGCCATGAACAATAAGCACCGGACCTTTATATGCAGAAATGGTTTCGTAGGGTTGGATATGACGTGTTTCAAGGAAAAAACGCTTACCAAGAGGCACACCCCAAACACGAGTTGTATCAGGGATTGACGCAACGGTCGGATAATGGTTGTTCCAATTGTCGGGAATACAAAGAGCAGGGTAAATGAGAATGAGCGCATGGATTTGCTTTTTCAGTTCGGCGGCAGCAAGCGCAGAAACAAGTCCGCCTTGACTTTCACCTATCAGAATGATGTTATGCTTGTCTATCTCTTTTTGTTTGCGAAAAAATTGTACCACAGCTTTCAGCGATTCCTTTTCATCTACAATCGACATGTTCATCGTATTGTTGTCTGTTCTACTGTGAATGGAACCGCAAGGAAAGTCGAAAGCATAGACTTGATAACCCAGCGCATTGAGAGTCCGGAAATAGTCTTGTCCGAAATGATGCGTACCGTTAAAGCCGTGGCTGATGATTGCCACTCCCCTTTTTTGCCCTTTCTGCAAATCCTTGGGAAGACTCGTAATACCATAAATAGAAGTTTTGCCGTTAGGAACGGACAATTCCTGCTGTGCAGTCAATCCTGTCACACAAAGCAGCATCATGACAACTAAGAAAATCTTTTTCATTGCAATATTATATTTAAGTTATACTTTTGTTTCTTGGATGAGTCTTTTCTACTTCATCCTATTTCGTATAATTAAATAACGTAAACACAGAATAAAATATTTGAATACGACCGAAGAAACTGTTTTAGTTATATTCGGCATAGTCATATAGGTGTGTCTATACAAAACGCTACAAGGTATAAAATTTTCGGTGTCTAATGATATGGATAATTATCAGGACAAGGAATATGAATCCTACTTTCCCATGCACACCTCCAATTCCATTGTGAGCATTTGTCACAATCCAATGTATGGTGGCTGCACATGCAGAAAAGATTACAAACAATCCGCAAATGGACATCCATCTCACAATGCCTCTTTGTTTGTTGAACAGCCGCTGCTTCCATTTGCTCCATTTGAAATGTAAATAGATATGCCAACATATAAGTGACAAGAAAATGAGGCCGATTACAATATGCAGCCACACCCATAAAACCGAAATACTGCCTGTAGCTTCAAGTTGAACACTTGATATTAGGACGAATATTGTAGTTGCCAACAGCGACCAGTCGGCACATTTCATTTTTGTATTGCCTTTCATCTGGTCTTCTTATTAAGTGAGAAAATGGATTGCGGACATACAGCGGCACATTTGCCACATCCGATGCAGTTGCCGGGATTACTGAGTTTGGCATGTTTGTGCCACAAAAAATTGACTTTGCCCAAAACACCACGAGGGCAAGCTTCCACACATTTCCAACAAGCAATGCACTCATGCATAGAGGAAACTGTCAGAAAATCTGTAACTTGTACAAATTGTACGAAATGTTTTCTTGCGTGATTCATATTCTTTCTTTTTAGCTGCAAAGTTACAGCAAAAAGAGAGAACACAGAATGGCGGCTTTTGGGCAAAACTTGTACTATTTAAGGTTTTTCCGATATTGCGTTGGCGACAGTCCAGTTTCTTTTTTGAAAAGTTTTGAAAAATAAGCATAGTCGTCATACCCCAACTCAACAGCTATTTCCGATGCAGAAAGAGAAGTATATGCCAGTTTCCTTTTTGCAGTGAGTACTACCTGACTCCGTATAAACTGGCTCACATTCATACCTGTCACAGCTTTGATGGCTTCATTCAGATATACCTCGGAAATATTCAGCATCCCGGCATATACAGACGGGCTTTTCTCTTTGTTCAGTTTTATTGCCAGCAACTTCTTTAACTGATAGACAATGGTCATGTATCTGTCATTGATATTCTTGATTTCCGTGTCGGCATAAAAAAGCACAATACTCTTTATTGATAAAGCAAGCGGAACAGCTATCGGGTAATGGCAGAAATGATGTGATAACATTTCAAACAGACTGTTAATCTCATCTATAACCTCGTTAGCACAACATATCGGGGACGCATTAATGGCATACTTTGCTGTCAATTCGACCTCTTGCTCTGTAAAATGTTCCGAGGAGATTCCCATAAGCCAACCCTTCACACCACTGCTTGCCTTGGATGGGAAATGTACCTGTGATGGAGATACAACAAATGCTTCACCTGCTGAAATGATTACTTCTTTGAAATCTACCGACATGATTGCCCTTCCCTCCGTGATAAGGGCAATCATGTAGTAGTCGTCACGATGAGCATCGTGTTTCATTGCACCGCGTTCACCCTCGCCGATTCTTTTCACAAACAATCCCGGTGTCGGACTGCCCTTCAATGTTTGTAATGGAATGTGACGCGGTTTATTCATAATAAATAGGGAAATAACTAATTATAATACACTCTGCATTCAATCCTCTTGTTCACCCACAACAGAGAATTATTGCGAATATTGCTCCGGCTTTATTGTGCCAGAAACGGTTCGAGCAAAGACAAAAGATCTGCTTTTGACATTGCGCCGCTCTGCCGATACAACACCTCACCGCGACGGAAAAGCATCAATGTAGGTACAGACCGGATATTGTAAACCCCGGCAATATCTCCATGCTTATCCACATCTATTTTGATAATGCGAATCTTATCACCAAGAACGGCTTTTACCTGTTCCAAAACCGGATGCATCATCTTGCATGGTTGGCACCATGTAGCAAAGAAATCCACCAATACGATTGCATC
>JAGASY010000130.1 GCA_017621515.1 Bacteroidaceae bacterium | reverse complement strand
CTAAGTTTTCAAATTTTCAGCGCACTGTTTTTTTCTTCACGGCGCACTGTAATTTTATTTCCAGTGCGCTACAATTTTAACCGCTTAGTAGATTGGAGAAATTTTCAGCGCACTGTCGCTGAAAAAACGCTTGGGATTGGATTTAAAAACACTGAACACAGGATTTTCTGTTAATGGATGTAAAAATCTCTGTTTGCCCGAAAATCCGTACAAAAACAGGCAAGGGAAATAAAAATTGATGTGAATCAAGTATTTCAAAAGCTAACACATTGTAAATCAACTGTTTGCTGTTTTAATTGGAAGTGCGAGTTTTAAAGGTAAAACTGATGCCTTTTTTCAAAGCATTATCTTGTTGATTTATAATGAATTAGCAAAACCAGGCTGATTTTTCAAAATGTAAATAAGTGTTTCAAATGTTAAATTCCCGGATGGAGTGAAAATCAAAGTGTCAAAATGGGAAGACAGCTTTTAAGTGTGATTCCTTGCTGTTTTTAAAGTAGATGTACTCACAGCTTCTTAATCTTGGGTACGTTTTATCCAATTTCATATTCCTATTGGATAAAAAATGCCATATTTTATCCAGTACAGTGTATTTATTGGATAAAATAATTATCTTTGCAGTCCAACATGACGCATGATGAAGAATATAATCCTCAACCAAAGAGCAGAGCGGGATGAGCTGATGGCGCGTCCTTATCTGCAACGAGAGACAAAATACAATATTGATGAATTGCTGACCAATCCGTTAATCAAATTAATTACCGGTCCTCGCCGTGTCGGCAAATCTGTATTCGCCTTGCTCATGCTACAAGGAAAGAACTTCGCCTATCTCAACTTTGATGACAACCTATTATTAGAACATTGGGATGAGAATCTGGTGATGAAAATGCTTGATGATGTATATCCGGATTATGATTATCTTCTGCTCGACGAAGTGCAGAACCTAACAGACTGGGATTTGTGGATTAACAAGCTGCATCGGCGAGGTAGAAATCTTATAATCACAGGAAGCAATGCAAAGATGTTGAGCAGTGAAATGGCAACGGTATTGACCGGTCGCTATCTTCAGATTGAGATGCTGCCGTTCAGTCTTGAAGAAACAATGCGTTGGAAAAACATAAATCCCGAATCGAAAGAACAGGCGGCACAGGCTGTCGCTGCTGTGGATGATTATATGCGAAATGGGGGCTATCCCGAAACGGTACAATCTCGAAGCATCACAAAGGGCTACTTATCTACCCTATTCGATTCAATATTGCTGAAAGACGTTGCCAGACGTCATAATGTCAGGAATACGACTGATTTATATAATCTTGCCACCTATCTGCTTTCCAATTTTTGTAATCCGGTTTCTGCAAATGACCTTGCATCTGAATTGGGAATGTCAAGCGTGACGACCACTAAGAAATTCTGCGACTATTTGGCTGAACCTTATCTTTTTTATTATCTTCCGCGTTTCAATAATAAAATGAAACTGATGAAGAAAGCACCGAGCAAGGTGTATGTGGTTGACAATGGCTTTGTGCAAAGCACAGCATTCAATCTCAGTGAAAATCTCGGCAGACTGCTGGAGAATCAAGTGTTTGTGGAGCTGTTGCGACGCGGATATGTCCCCGGTCATACACTGTTCTATTATCGTACACGCAATGACAAAGAGATAGACTTCGTAACCCGCAAAGGAACGAAAGTTGAGCAACTGATTCAAGTTTGCTATGACATGACCTCTGAGAAGACTCGCAAACGCGAACTCGATGCGCTTGTCGAAGCTGCTGAAGAACTGCACTGTGACAACCTGCTCGTCATCACTCACATTCAACATGGGGAAATATCAAATAAAATGTGTAATGTTAGAATGCTTCCTGTTCTCAACTTTAAATAATACCATCTTCTGAAAAACTGTCTTTATAGTTACAGACTACTCATGTTTGTTTAAGTGGATGTACTCACAGGCTTCTTATGTACTATGCTTCTGCTAAAACACTAAGAAACAAACATGAGAGGTCTGTCTAATAAACCCACACTGCCCCTCAAAAAAGGATAACTATTACATGAAAACCTTCCATTCAACTAAAATTTTCAGACAAAAAATGCAGAATGTGTAAAAAATTATGTCGAATAATTTTGTCTGAGTGTGTAATAATATGTAAAATTATTATTGCGAAAATTTGGCACGAAAATACAGAATCAATAATTTTGCTGAAAGAAAACCTCAAAAATACATGAAAACAAGCATACAGACCAGACATATAAACAAAACATTTCTTTCATCCGTGATGAAAATGCTCCCGGGCACCATCCTCACACTGGCGGTCTGCCAGTGCTGTAGTCACGAACCATCCACTGCACAGCTCGACACTGCCGAGAGGATGCTGTTCGACAATCCGGACAGTGCCATGTCGCTCACCTCGGAGTTGCGCACACCGCGCCAAATGCTGATATATAATACCGCTCGCTATGCGAAATACCGTGAGATAGACAAAGAGCTGGAAGAATGCACATATACTTATTATATAGAAGAAGAGAATGAGTGTGCAGCCTCCGATGTATGCCTTGCAAAGCTTCTGCACGGCATCAGGCAATATGACGAGGGAAATTTCACGGAGGCGATGAAGACACTGCTGAAAGTGGAGGATAACATACACGAACTGCCCCATGCCTACTTCAAAGGGGTAACTCAGTTCTATATCGCACGTATCTATTTAGCAGAAGATTTATACGAGAACTCACTTAGGCATTTCAGGAAGGAGATGGAATATTCCAAGGAAATAGGAAGTTTCCCACTCATCGCGAAATCCTCCAACCATTTGTCCGTAGTGTTCCACCGTATAAAAGAAAAAGATTCTGTCTTGTATTACATGCAGCACAGTCTGAAATATAAGGATGACAATGATTCCGTTGAATTGGCAAGTATCTACAACAATCTTGCCGTATTGACGGGTGAATACTATCCAGACAGTGTGTCCCGCATAGAACGTTTCTTCAAGAAGGCTCTGGAATACAAGGGAAATAGGGAATATGCCACACTTGCCAACATGGCGGAATTGTATTACAAGCACGGAAGAATTCCCGAGGCCAATGACGTCGCCAACAAGATATTGGCTGAGGCACCAGAAGATTTAAGGATAAGCAACGCAAGATATCTTATCTCCAGAATATTGTACCACTACTACGACAGCATAGGTCCTATAGACTCCGCATACAAGTACCAAAAGATGTATCTGAAGTATGACAGTATAGAGAATAATCTCGGGGAGCAGAAGCATATCGTCGCACTGACCGAAAGGCAGATTAGCGAGAAAGTTGCCGCTGAACACACATCGTCATTTTGGTATCTGTTAGCACTGACAGTTCTGTTGGTCTTGTCCGCCATGATTTCCCTCCTTATATATTATAGGAAAACATGGAAACTACGTATGGAAAAGTCCTCTCTCTTGCATGTGCTGGACGAGAAGGACAAAGAGCTTGACAGACACAAGAACGCAATAAAGGTGCAGGAAAAGGAAAAGAGGATTCTGAAACAGGACGTGGAAAGAAATTCCATGATGCAGGAGGACCTGAAACAGTCGTTAAGCGTTGTTTCACACAGACTGCTTGGTACGAAGGAGGGGGACATCGACCTTGACACATACTACGACACACTCTACAATGAACTTGTGAAAGACAAGAAAGAAAACATATCCTTCATAAGGGCGATACATATTGCCGCGCCGCGGATGAAAAGAAGAGAAGAAATAATGTGTCTGCTTCTATACTTGGAATACAGCAATGAGGATATTTGTAAAATCATGGTCATGAATCCGGGAGTTTACAGGACGGCAAAGAGCCGGTTGAAATCGAAGCTGTCTGAAAACAAGGACAAAAATAAGGCTGTAGCCACATTCCTTGAAACATGTTTTTAACGCTGTCAGGCTTCATTTCCACAGGTTGCAAATGTTACATTTTAGGGGTAAAATGAAAAAAGTTTTACTGAATATCAATGCATTACAAGCAAAAACTGTAACACCCTATTGTTTTGTATTTGGGCTTGCCGTAACTTTGCGGTCGAAAAACCAATAAAAATAGTTATGAAAAAAGCATCATTAAAATCGGCAATCTGCACTGTCATTATGTGCATGTATGCCATCACAGCTTTCGCTGCTCCGGCTTCCGGAAATAATGTGAGAAACATCGTCTTCAAACAAAACGTGAATAACAACGATGACGACCAATTAAGCATCGGTAAATACTCTCTTACGGAACCCGATGAAACACTTTATGGTCTCCTGTCCTCCGACGGAGTACTTACCGTGGAGCTTGTTTCAGTAATCGACAACGGAGCATATATTACACTCTACAAAGATGGAGAAGTGGCAGACTATCTGTATGCACAGGATTCAGTAAGCCTTGACTTCAACGAATATGGGGGCACAGGACACTACACGGTAATCATCACCTCCATATCGGGGGATACGGAATATGCAGCTGACATCATATTCTAAAAGTCTGTCATGAACTGTATGAAACCAG
Organism: Bacteroidaceae bacterium; assembly: GCA_017621515.1. Lineage (GTDB taxonomy): Bacteria > Bacteroidota > Bacteroidia > Bacteroidales > Bacteroidaceae > RGIG8745. The sequence goes on along the minus strand of JAGASY010000130.1, from coordinate 8,620 downwards.
CAGTACATCTGAATGAAGCCGCTACGGCTCCACTGCTTTCGCTGTGTCTGCTCTGCTGCCTGTTGCTCTGCAGCGGATGCAAGGACGGAGCTTCATACGCGGTCATGTCCGACGGCGGACGGAACTCCCGCATGGAGTTGCTGGAATGGGATGTATGCGTCGTCTCCCCGCCGGATGCAGACTCGGCAGCCGTGTCTGCCGATGGCGGGGATACGCTCCGCCAACTCGGTACATACACCCCGAAATACGGGCAGCTCGACCTGAAGGAGGTGTTCGGTGTGGCATATAACGACACGACACACGCACTTGAAGGCATGAAGGTGCGGCTTTCGTGCCTCGTGCGCCCGGAATGCGACACGACAGTGTATGCCGAGGTGAGGAGTGCGATGCCCTATACGTTGACGCTCAACGGCGACACGCTTGTGCGCAGGGACATACAGGGTCTGAACATCCATCCCGTCCGGCTGTCAGCAGAGGAAGACAACCGACTTGAAGCGGAGCTGGAGGTCAGGGGCGACGACCATTCCTTTGAAGTCGCTCTGTGCGACAGCTTCCGCATAGCGGCGATGTATGCCGGAGGGCAGAGCTGCAACATCATCTATCCGCTGATACATGCCGACAGCCGGACGGTCATGCTGACGAATGCCCACCAAAACGTGCTCGACACTCCGGTGAGGCTGGAGCTGCACGATGTGTATGGCAGACGGATTGCGGACTTCATGCTGGAGAAGGGCGCATTCACCTACCCTGTGCCGGAACTGGAGAAGGACCGCTCCTATATGTGCAGCATGACCCTGTGCGGTGTCACCGTGCGTCAGCCTGTGCTGTGCGGAGGCGACGACGACGCATTCGCTCGCTTCAGTGCCATGCGCGACAGCCTTCCCGACGGTAGTCCGCGCGCCGACGAGATAGACCAGCTGCTCTACCGCTTGGGGTTCCTGCTCAACCATCCCACACGGTATGAGGGCGACTGGTGGTGGCAGTTCAAGATTTCTCCGCTCACCTACCAACTGGAACATGCCTTCGCACGTCCGGAGGGCGGGTATGCGGAAGACGGCACGGAGGCGAACATACGGTTCGTCACCTACCGCTCTGAACAGGACGACAGTCTGCAGCGGTACATCCTCGCACGACCGAACAGGATCGACACCGGTAGCCCTCTTCCGCTCGTCGTCGTCATCCGTCCGAACATAGAGAACATGCACCACTTCTTCTCCTGCCCTCAGCTTGCACGGCAGTGGGCGGTGAACCAGATGCAGGACATGTCGCAGCGTTACGGCTTCCTTGTGATGATGCCTGAAATGAGGACGTACCTCGACGAGGATCTCACCCCGGAAGCGGAGAAGGAGCTTAAACTGGCGATAGAGGACGTATGCCGGCACTATCCGGTGGACCGCAGCCACATCTTCCTTCATGCCAACTGCAGCGGCGGCTACCGTGCGCTGAGAGTGGCGACGGAGAATCCGGACATGTTCGCCGCAATAGGGCTGTATGCCCCACTCTATCACAGGCGGTTCGCCTTGCAGTGGTCGGAAGAGCATGCCCCCGAGCGTTCCATCAGCAGGCTGGCGGGAGTGCCGATGATGATACACGGCGACCCGATAGATGTACACAGTCCATACAACATATACAAAGACCTTGTGGATGACTGCCGCAGATACGACATTCCGCTGACGCTCTCGCTCAAACGCAACTCCGGCAAATACTACAACGTGGTGCTCGTGGGCGAGGAGGCATTCGAGTTCTTCAAGAAGCAGGTGAATGAAGAGATAAATAAAAGATGATATGAAGCGCAACTTTCATCAATATCTGTTTGATAATAGTTTATTCAATCATAATAGGAATGAAGTATAGTTCATATATCTGAGAATGTTAAAATAGTATTCAACTTATAAAAAAGGAGGTGAAAAACTGATAGAAACACAAATTGGATTAATTATGTAGATGCTGAATGCATCGAAGCTCATTGACCACACAACATAATAAAGGAGGAAATCCGATGCCTTAAGTAGGAAAAACACAATAATATTTTATGAATTTTATAAAATCTAAAATTTTCAAGACTGTACTATGTACAATAGCTATTGCAGCAACAGGAATTACAGCCATCAAAGCTTATGAAGCTGGAAGTCTTACTCTTCCATATAAAGATTCAATTATAATGGAAAACATTGAAGCTTTAAGTGAACCAGAAGGTACTGGAGTAGATCTTACAAAATATAACATAAATATGCGAGAAGACTGGACTCCAATTACTGTAGAAGGTCGTACAGGATGTGACGTTTACATAATGGTTGAAGGCATAAAAATAAGTGTAGGAACAGGATTCCGTAAAGGAGATACAGTATTATATTCAGATTGCGTAGGTTCTCCAGGGAACTATTGTGAAAAATCATGGGTTAAAAACATACAATTTAAACGTCCATAACAAAGTATGCAGATAATGAAGTAAGAACCGAAAATTTCAAAAACTTCAAAATCTATTAATTGGCGACCAATATGTAATTGACAATTCAATTTTGTTTTTTACATTTTGGTCTGCCATAATAAAACCAACTACAATCATGACAAAATCTTTTATATTACCTTTGGCTATCCTATTGTTTGTTGCTTGTTCTACAAAAAACGACAACAGCCAAGACGTAAACACTATCGAATGGGATTCACTCATTTCCCAAAAGCCAAATTTATGTTCAAACCTCAAAACCTGTGTCTTAAAACAATCGGAAAAGCATCCGGTTGGAGGAGTATTGCAGGTAGTGATAGCGGACTCCTTGATTTTTGTGCGCGACAATCAAGAGAAAGTATTCGAGTTCAAGGAGAACGGTGAGTTCGTATGCACAATCGGTAGAAAGGGAAATGCCGCTTCCGAATATATATTCATGCAAAACTTCAGTGTCGATACCGTACAGAATCTGGTCTATATATACGATGTAATGAAAGGAATCAAGAAATACAATTACAAAGGTAAATACATGGGGGCATATTCTTCGGATGTTATGAGTGATTGTGGGGCGGTGTACCTGATAGACAACGAACATCTGCTGTGCCATAATGATCTATGTCCGGAGAATCCATACGACTATACCCTCATTGACATGGCTACCTCTGAATACCAGAAGCTGCTGCCACAGATTATAACATCAGACGTACCCATAAGATATAAACAAACAGTTTCAATCTCAAACGACAAAGTATGGGCGATTGCTCCAATATCGGATACTATCTATACGGCATCATCCACAGGCATCACTCCCGCTTATCTCCTCAATACCCCCTTACGACATGCCACGGCAGACGATTTCAGCGGATTCTCAGACTCTGAGTTTTTTGAAGCCATGTCTTATGCTTCCCAAAGCGGTATTTCAAAAGGAATACAAAAAATCTTCGCAACCGACAGATTTCTGCTGTTCAAATACCAGTTAGAGAAAGAACCCTATTATGTTCTATACGATACATACAAAGCCAAAGGGTATAAATGGCTATATGACATGGACTTTTCGTTGTGGAATAATGTAATTTGTACTTCCAAAGACAAGTTCGTATGTCTGTATAACAAAGAGCTGTACTCTCTTTTTATGGAAAGCTGGCAGGGCAATGCGGATACGGACTTGGTTATGCCGGAAGAGCTTGATGACAATTCCATTGTTCTATTGTATTTCACACCCGAAATGATATGAGAAAAATCTTAATCGTGTGTATATGCTTAATATCATTGACTGCCATATCATGTGATAATGATAACAAAATATACAAGCAGATGTCTCAGTTCATGTCTATCAAGATTGACTATAATCATAGCAAAATGCTCACATCATATCGAGACAGCCTATACTTATCGGACTCTGATGCGGATTCGGCAGATTACCAAATCATCGTATTCTCAGATTCAACAGCTTGCACCCCATGCTTAATAAAAGGTTTGGCAAGTTGGAATTATTATGCCGATACAGTACAAAAATACAATACACAAATTGTGATAATTTTGTCAATAGACTCTAAAGATACAGATGAGATTCATTCTATGATCTCTCAGTCCGGGATAGAATTTCCGGTAATGATTGACACTTGCCATGCTTTCATCTCTGATAATCCGCATATTATACGTTTTCCGCTTTTTCGAATATTTGTGATTAACAACAAGGGCGAAGTATTGATGATGGGAAATCCTTTCCAAAATACCAAGACTCGGAAATTGTTTGAACGGGTACTAAAAGAGGATGTACGAAAGAAAGAAAACTGAGATACGAATCCGCTTTCCGTTAGGGATTCCCTCCACGGAGAGCGGAGACGTTCATTCCTAATTCTAAAATTTACATTTAATATTAATCTAATGAAACGACGGAGGAGTCTGTTGAATACACCCACTTAAAATAACATGAGAATATATAAATGGAATGGGCATAAAATAAACATTCTTGTGCTACAATATAAAAAAACACTGCACAGAAATCTCAAATCAGCAGTGTTGTTTTTATAATCAGCAGTGCGGTTTACAAAATCAGCAGTGCTGTTTTTACAATCAACACTGTGGATTTGAGAATTTAGTGCACTGTTTTCGATTCTTTTCTGCACATACAATATGTTTTCAAAGCATTGTCGGTGCATATCAGAAGTTCAATACTTGCGAAACTGGAATTGATTAGATAAAAAACAATAAAGAATAATGTATAAAACAATATCAATGGAAACAAACAAGAAATGCTCCACCCTGTCATTGGCAATGAGTATGCTGCTTGGTGCAGTCTTTATTCTGTCAAGTCTGTCGAAGGCGGTCAACATCTATTCATTTGCAATGGAAACAGGATTGTACATCAATCTCTACATGCCTATGTGGCTGCACGGCGGGGATATGTCATGCGCGGTCTTAGTCTGTACCATTGAAATGTTTGTCGGACTGTTGGCTTTCAGGCAGGAATACAGAGTACAAAGCAGTCTGCTGTTGTTTGCGATTCTTTTGTTCTTTGTCTGTCTGACAGGCATCAACTGTTTCTTTCCTTCCACATTTGCCGGCAGCATAGAATCGTGCGGCTGCTTTGGAGAACTGATTCATTTCACACCTTTTGGCTCTTTCATGAAAAGCGGCATCCTGTGGTTGCTTTCGTCAATACATCTTATAGGCATATCGAGAAGCGGAGAGATACGTGAAATCAGGAAGAGCACCGAGAATATGCTGACAGACACATCCACATACACCATATTGGTACTCAGCTTCATACCGCCGTTGTTCTCTTTGATGTTCTTCAATGACATGGAACACCATACATATATTATCGCATATCTGCTGCTGTGTCCAGCCGTTATTTTATTGTCCTTCCGGAGTATATACAGATACGGATTGAGAAATAGTTGAAACCACAAAGCCACCAACCCTGTTCAGATGCAAGAAAATCAAACTCATACACCAAAGACAAAAGAGCCGTTCATGTACAGGCTCGTCAGATACATACTGACAACTGCCGTTTCAGTGTTCATGCTTTATGGAGTGTGGCTGCTGTTCCGATGTTTTGTGTCCGACTATTTCACCATTCCCACGGGTTCTATGGAACCGACACTGAAGCCGGGAGACAAAGTCATTGTAAACAAACTGCTTGGCGGTGCGAGAATATATACAGACTTCAACTTCAATCCGAAAGGAGGAGAACTGAGAAGCTGGAGGACAAAGGGACTGAGGAGTGTTCGGCATAATGATGTGGTCGTATTCAATTTTCCCCATCACGACTGGAAAATCAGTTTTGTCATAAACAATGTGTATTGCAAGCGCGTAGTGGCTGTGCCGGGAGACAGTCTGAGTATTGTAGATGGACATTACAGGAACAGTAACTACGAGGGGACATTGGGAGTGGAAGCGGTACAGAACCGACTGGAAGAGACTCCCGACTCGCTGCTGTGGTCTCCCGCCTTTGCCACCATTCCTTTTGACGAACATTTTTCATGGAACATACATCATTTCGGTCCCATGTACATGCCACGCAAAGGCGACGTGATGAAGATTACGGCAAACGAGGCGAGACTGTATCAGATTTTTCTGGAATGGGAATTAGGGAAGAAAGTAGATTATGACTGGGAGAAAGGTACGGCATACGCTGACGGAGAACCTCTGACAAGACACCGATGGGAGCATGGATATTACTTCATGGCAGGGGACAACGTGATGGACTCCAATGATTCCCGCTATTGGGGACTCGTACCGGAGGAATACATTGTAGGGATTGTTCAATATGTCATACGTAAGGATAGAGGGATAATCAAATTATGAAAATAAATTGACAGAAAAAAATGGGGCATGAGAACCCGAGAATGGCAAAGTGTCGAACTTCGTTGTTTTTGTGCCCTTTTCAAAAAAGAAAGGAGGTGATAGAAAGGGAATAAAGGAGTAATAATTTAATAGGAATAATTAAAATTAAAGGTGAACTGCCTATACCTGTAAAACAGGCAGAAAAATAAAAAATATAACAAAAAAATGAGAAAGAATTTCTTGAAGATTGCATTGGCGATGGTTGTAGTAGCTACAGGTAGTTATGGAAGTTATAAAGCTTATAGGATGTATGCAACAGAAAAATACAACAACTTAATTTTAGCAAATATTGAAGCTCTTTCATTGGATGGTGAAAGCGGATATTCTTGTACTGCAACTCTTATATGTCTTGATGGCGGAAGCGTGTCATGTACTAGTACAAAGAACGAGTGTTACAGATCATCGTATCTTGGATATGTTGAATGTGACGAAAAAAAATCTTATTGTTAATATATGAGCTATTTTAAGAAAGGTATTGCTATTATAAATTATAATATCATGCCTTTCTTATATGTTATTTATCGTGATACAATTATTAATTAAAAATCATCAGATTATTATATAAAGCAATGAAAACATTTATCTCGGCTCTTATAATATGTGCCCTCGCTTCATGTAGCAACAACCTTGTGGAACCGACAGAGCTGAAGCGGGAAAGTGCAGTAAGCCAGTTCGGAGATTCCATTTATCTGTCACCGGCTGTCATGTGTATGGACTATTTCCAAGGTCATCTGTATGTGTCAGACCCGTCTGACGGAATCTATGTCTTTGACCGGAATTTTGAACCTAAAGAACATTTTGCCAGAAAAGGATATGCAAAAGGCGAATCGTTAGAAAACGACCATTTCTACATATCACCGGACGGAGCATTGCATCTCATGAACTGTGGGCACATGAGTATTGACAAGTTTGTGGACGGAATATATAAGGAAGGTATGAAACTTCCGTCCGAGCACAGACTGTCCGCCTCCACGAGGTTCTTCTTTTTGGGCGACACATTATATCATTCCATCGTGGGCGAGGATAATTACGTACTGCTGAAATGCAAAGACAAAATATTGAAAGAAATGTGCAAGGGAGTCAAAGAGTATGATGATCCACATAAGCCACTGCATTCGGAACGTCATCTGATACGTGGAGAGGAGTCTTTCTTCGTGATAGGTATAAGTCTGCCTATCTTCCAAGAATATTCTTTCGACGGAGAACTGTTGGGCAGCTATGACCTGACAAACATTCCCGAGATAAAGGAGGAATACTATGCCAATAAATCGGATGATCCCAAGAGTTTTTTTGTGCATATAAAAGATGCGCAATATTCCAAAGGGAAGGTGTATCTTCTTTTCTCCAGACAGCTTCCGTCATACAGCTGCAACACATTGATGGTCATAGACACCCATTCGCACAATTATCGCCATGTGGCTACATACAGACTGTCGGAAAATTCGTATTCCACATTCTGCATTACAGATGACAATGAGTGCATCGCTTTTGAACGTGCACAGTCTGCCCTTGAAAAATATATATTGCCCTAATTATAATTTTGAAAACAATAAAATGAATAAAAAATATCATATAGCAATATTATTGGTTATCACACTGTGTTCGTGTATTTCTTGCAATAATGAATCTGCCATAGAGAAAGAAATACGTAAATTGAATGGGCATAAAATAAACATTCCTATACTACAATCTTTAAATGATACTCCGCTAAAAACAGGAAATGATTTAACTATATTAGTACATATTGATTCAGAGGGATGCACAAGTTGTAAGATGAGATTGAATGAATGGCAGAGTATTATTAATGAGATTGATACTATTTCAAGCAAAAACATTCCTACAATTTTTATAATAGACACTATAACTCCTCAATTATCAAAAGACATTGAGCAATACAAAGAACTAAAGAAACAGATATATGTAGATACCAATGGTGCATTTCGTAAACAAAACACCTGTCCAAATGACATAAGATTTCAATCTTTCTTATTAAATAAGAATAACGAAATTATTATAATTGGAAATCCTGCATATAATGCAAAAGTTCGTAAACTATATATTGATTATATAAAGAAACAATAAAGAATAATGTATAAAACAATATCAATGGAAACATCTATTCATTTGCAATGGAAACTGATGGACTCCAATGATTCCCGCTATTGGGGACTCGTACCGGAGGAATACATTGTAGGGATTGTTCAATATGTCATACGTAAGGACAGAGAGATAATCAGGCTGAATTGAGTTTAATAGCAACAGACTCCTCACACATGTTTGAGTGGACGTACTCACAGACTCCTCCGTCGCTACGCGCCACCT
>JAGASY010000129.1 GCA_017621515.1 Bacteroidaceae bacterium | reverse complement strand
ATGCTTTTTCAAAAACTCCACGCTGAAAATTTCTCCAAACTACTAAGTTTTTAAAATTGCAGTGCGCTGTGAAGAAAAAAACAGTGTGCTGAAAATTTGAAAACTTGGTAGTTTTTTTCAAAAGACTCTTCGCCAGAGATAAACAAATGTAAAAGAACCGCCTCAAAACGAAACACTATTTCACATTTTGTAAAGCCTTCAGAAAATGCGTGTAGAATCCCCGTTCTTCGACAAAAGTTCGTCGCGCTTCATTTTGACGCGTGCCAGAGGGCTTGGGATTTTAACATTTAGCGAAATCAGAAAGACGCTATTTGGAGATAAAATCAGTAATTTGGAATTAAAAATATTGAATATTACGACATTTTGTCAGAAAATAATTTTGTTAAAAAATATATATAAATTTTTTTGTTATGGGGACTTTTTTGACCGTTTGTAGTGATATTCATAGATTCCTTCATTGCAACATTTGCTCAGTACACCCATATCAACATCAAATATGACCATGTAAAATATAGAATATGCCAGTAAAATAAGTTCAAACCAGCTTTAAATCATTGTTTCCAAAAACTTAAAAACTTAAAAACTCAAAAACATAGTTGTCTATATCGTGTTGAATGTGTAACTTTGCACCATATTTTATAATTATATGAGAAAGGTATTTCTGATTGCAACAGTTGTTTCGGCTATGCTTGTTTCATGCAACAGTTACAACAATTTGCTCAAAACGACCAATTACGACTATAAATATGAGGCTGCAAAAGAATTTTATGCAGCCGGACAATATACAAGGTCTTATCAACTGTTGGAAGAACTTGTGATGATTCTCAAAGGTACCGACAAGGCACAGGAATCCTTGTTCATGCTGGGAATGTGCTACTATAACTTGGGTGACTATGAGACATCGACCATGTATTTCGACCGTTACTACAAGACTTATCCAAAGGGCGATTATACGGAGGAGGCGCGTTTCTACAGCGGAAAGGCTTCGTTCATGCAGTCACCGGACCCTCGTCTTGACCAGACTCCTACCTATACAGCCATCAATCAGCTACAGGACTTCCTTGAATTTTTCCCGTATTCAAACAGACGGGAGGAAGTCAATGACATGATTTTCCAGCTTCAGAACCGCCTTGTGCAGAAGGAATATGACTCTGCCAAGCTCTACTATAATTTAGGCTCATACGTGGGAAATTGTGCCAACGGAGGAAGCAATTATGAGGCGAGCATCATTACGGCGGAGAACGCGTTGAAGTCTTATCCTTATACCTCTCTTCGTGAAGACCTTTACATTCTTATTCTGCGTGCCCGCTATCAGCTTGCGGTGAAGAGTGTGGAAGAGAAAATCGATGAGCGTTTCAGAGAGACAATCGATGAATACTACGGATTTAAGAATGAGTTTCCTGACAGTGAATACATGAAGGAGGCTGACCAGATTTTCCGTCATGCCAATGCGAAGGTGAAGAAATCTATGTAACAAGGATTTTTGTGACAAGGGGTCTCCTCCCTCGTATTTATGGAGAGCTTGATACATTTGTGCAATAACAAAAAAAATAAATATGGATTACAAGAAAACAAATGCTCCTGCAACCACAGTCACTCGTAATTTGATGGACTTTTGCAGAGACACCAACAATGTTTACGAAACAATTGCGATTATCGGCAAACGTGCCAACCAAATTTCTGTGACAATAAAGGAGGAACTTTCAAAGAAGTTGCAGGAATTCGGTTCTACAAGCGATAATCTTGAAGAGATTTTTGAGAACGAGGAGCAGATACAGATTTCTCGTTATTATGAGCGTCTTCCTAAGCCTACTCTCATTGCAACACAGGAGTTTCTTGAAGATAACATCTACTACCGCAATCCGGCAAAGGAAACGGCAGAGAAGCTTAACAACAACTAATACGAGATTTTTACAGACCGTAGAATAAGTACTTGAAGATTGGCGACAGGCATTATGGTGTGCGGTTTGCCAATCTTCAGTTTGTTGGAATCATGAGTTTCAGGCAACAGTATTCCGGCGCGCTTGTTCTGCGTGTGTCCTGTCTTTATTTTAATCTTTAAATTTAATATGATTCAGAGAATCCAAACCGTATGGCTTGCCATTATATGTATGCTTTGCATTGCCGGACTGTGCAGTGATGTGGCATATTATACAAGCGAGGGAAACATTGTAGCTGAGTTTTCAAATTTCACTTTTAGTGCAGAGGGCGCGTTTAAGGCGATGGACTGTACCGGTCCGTGGGCATTGGGAGTACTTCTGATATTGGTGTTCTTGACCTCTCTCGTAAGTCTGCTGCTGTTCCGGAAGCGTATGCGTCAGTTGCGCCTTTGTGTGTTCAGTTCCATTTTGCTTTTGGGCTATATAGGAGTCTATGCCTTTTTTGCATACGTCTATTTGCTGAAACTCGACACTTTTGATTCTGGAGCTTCCGAGTCTGTCGGGTTCCATCTTTCTGTGGCAGCTATCTATCCGGTCTTGTGCCTGATACTCAATGCTCTTGCCATACATGGCATCAGAAAGGACGAGGCACTGGTGCGCTCACTTGACAGGCTCAGATAATATAAGCGATTTTCGACTTATAGGTTTTATGTTCTTGCCCTCCACCAAGAATATGCCGGATTGGCATATTCTTGGTGGAGGGTAAAATATGATGTTTGTAAGGAATGTGAACTTGCTAAGAGCCTGTTTAAATTTATTGCGAAAAAATTATTATAGTCCGTTTTTCGGGAATTTAGAGTGTCTTTTTGGCTGTTTTCTCCAAGTGTCGTCGGTCACATAGCCCGCTATGCTTCCTCCTCAACTTGAGAAAACCTCTCAAAAATACCTCTTGAAATTCCTCGAAAATAAATTTAAACAGGCTCTAAATTTGAATAAATTATGTAAGTTTGCAAAATAAAAAGAGGTGTATGACCAACCATATTTGGAATAAGTAAAGACAGACATGAGAAAGCAGGAACAATATGATGCAATCGTAAGATATTTTGAGAAGGAAATGCCGGAGGTTGAGACGGAGTTGGAGTATGAAAGTCCTTTTCAGCTCCTTGTAGCCGTGATATTGTCTGCACAGTGTACGGACAAGCGTGTGAATATGGTCACTCCTAAACTCTTTGCCGACTATCCTACGGCGGAGGTCATGGCGGAAGCGGAGTCGGATGTCATCTATGAATACATACGTAGTGTGAGCTATCCCAACAACAAGGCGAAGCATCTTGTCGGCATGGCGCGTATGCTGCTCACACGGTTTGGCGGTGAAGTGCCTGCCACGCTGGATGAGCTTGTTCAGCTTCCGGGAGTCGGACGCAAGACAGCCAATGTTATTCAGGCTGTGGTGTTCAACAAGGCTGCAATGGCGGTTGATACCCATATTTTCCGTGTGAGCCACCGCCTTGGTTTGGTGGGTGACAAGTGTACCACACCGTATGCAGTGGAACAGGAATTAGTCAAGCATATTCCCGGAGAGCTTATTCCGAGAGCGCACCACTGGCTTCTGCTGCATGGACGGTATGTGTGTACGGCGCGTAGTCCGAAGTGTGACAAGTGCGGCATCAGGGAATACTGTAAACATCCGCTGGTTAAAGCCTGACGATAAATCTGTAGAATCATGTGGAAATTTCTAATCATCTATTCTTTTTGTATCTGTATGTCGGTTAGACAACTTGTGGCACAGGAGAACGCTGTGTTTGCCGACCATCTGAAAAGCATACAAGTGGAAGTCAACGGCGAATGGGGAGAACCTCCCGTCATGCTGCTTGGCGGTAGTAATTTTGTGGAAGTGAGCTTTGACGACCTTCAGCATAGCTATGTCAGATATACTTATAGTATAGTACATTGCAATGCAGACTGGAAACGCTCTGACTTGCTTGAGAGTGAATATCTGAGCGGATTCAACGGGAACAGGATTGAAGGCTATGAGCAGTCGATGAATACGGAAATGGAGTATAACCATTATTCTGTACGCATACCGAATGATGATATAAAGTTGCTGGTCAGTGGCAATTATCGTATGGATATATATGCAGATGATGGTGAAGAACCTGTGGCGAGAGCCTGTTTCAGTGTGCTTGAATCCAGAGTGGGAGTGGATATTACGGTAAACGGAAACACGGACATAGATACCAACAAGTCGCATCAGCAGCTGAGTTTCAATATCAATTACCGTGGCTATCAGGCGAATAATCCGCAGGAGGAGTTTAAGCCCGTAGTATGCCAGAACAGAAGGTGGGACAATAGTGTGAGCGGACTGCGCCCCACCTATATGCGCATGGATCAGCTGATATACAACCACAACCGTCAGCTCATCTTCAATGCTGGCAACGAATATCGTCGCTTTGAGATTCTTGACGAGCGCACTCCGACTATGCGTGTGGATCGCATGGTGTATTCTGACCCTTATTATCATGCGGAAATATTTGCCGACCAGCCTCGGCGAAATTATGTATATGATGAGGATCAGGACGGACGTTACTGGGTGAGAAACGGTGACAATGAGATGAATGAGACGGAAAGTGACTATTTTTTCACCCATTTCCGTCTGGAAATGCCGCAAGTTGCGGGCGGGAACATGTATATAAATGGAGAACTGACAAACAACAGGTTGTGTGAACAGTATAGGATGGACTATAATCTGATGGAACATGCCTACGAGATAGTGATGCCCTTGAAGCAGGGTTCGTATAATTACCAGTATTTGTTTGTACCTGACGACGGTGGTGCGGGACTTACTTCTTTTGCGGAAGGTGATTTCTATCAGACTGAAAACGAATATTATGTGTATGTGTATCACCGTGCTTTTGGTACAAGATATGACAAGCTGGTAGGGTTTGGCAAGCTTGTGTTCAGAAATTGAAGCGGTGAAGAGTTAGAACTTTTATATTCAGATTGTTAAAGATTTTTATTGCATGACAAGATATATCATTGTTATATTACAGTTTCTGATATGTTCCCATTCTGTAGGAGCGCAGAATATACAGGGGATAGTCAGTGACTATTTTGACCAATATGAGCGTACTGATGCCAAGATTGCAAGGACAAAGCTGAAGAGTTGCAATGTGGATGCAGAACAGAAGATGATAACCATCGTGGCAGGAGGAGGCTTTCAGGAGCAACATTTCACGGAAAGTGATGTTGATAGAGTTTATTCGGAACTTCGTCAGCTTCTTCCGAAAAAGTTGAGAGACTACGATATACAGGTCATCACAGATGGCAGACCGATAGAAGAGCTTGTGCCGAACTTTTTCAGAAGCGGAAAGAAGGACATGGCAAGGCTGTGGACAAGGACATACCACGGTGCTCCTTGGGTGAAGAACATCAGCCGTCCGTATTCGGCTTCGTCCGGGCTTGAAGGAACGCATATATCGTTGTGGCAAAGCCATGGACATTATTTCCATTCGGACAAGAACGAATGGAGATGGCAGCGACCGCGCTTGTTTTGCACTACAGAAGACTTGTTTTCGCAGACATTTGTCGTTCCTTATATCATACCGATGTTGGAGAATGCTGGGGCTGTGGTCTTTACTCCTCGTGAACGAGACTGGCAAAGCCATGAAGTGATTGTGGATAATGATAATCCGCATAAGGACGGTATGTATATAGAAGGTGCAAGGAAAAAGAACAATAAGAAGATATGGCATATTGCCTCGGGAGATGGTTTTGCGAATACGAAAGAAATCTATCTTCCGTGTGACTCTCCTTTTACGTATGGAACGTCGCGCTATATAGCCACTACACGGGATGAAAAGAATGAATCGTTTGCTGAATGGATTCCGGATATTCCGGATGAAGGGCGGTATGCAGTCTATGTGTCATACAGAACTTTGCCCAACAGCGTGTCTGATGCGCATTATACGGTGTATCATAAAGGAGGTATGACTGAATTTCAGGTGAACCAGAAGATAGGAGGAGGCACATGGGTCTATCTTGGTACTTTTGAGTTTGATAAAGGTGTGCATGACTATGGTATGGTTGTGCTTACAAACCGGAGCGGAGAAGATGGTGAGGTAAGTGCCGATGCCGTGCGTTTTGGAGGCGGTATGGGGAATATTGCACGTGGAAACGGCATATCGGACTTGCGGACGAGCGGTTTGCCCAGATGGGCGGAGGCTGCCAAATATTCTGTGCAGTGGTATGGAATGCCTTCGGATATACATGAGTCGTTCTTTGAGGACGATTACCGCAATGACATAAACAGCCGCTCACAAACCTTGAATTTCTTGTCGGGAGGTTCTGTCTATAATTCACAGTGCGAGGGGCTTGGTGTACCGTTTGAACTTTCTGTGGCATTTCACACGGATGCAGGATTCTCGCGGATGGACGACTATGTGGGTACATTGTCGATATACAGGACGGATTTTAATGAAGGTTTGACGGGAGCTGGGCTTGATCGTTATGTGAATCGTGACTTGTCGAGTATGTTGCTTACCAACTTGTCGAGAGATTTGAAGAAATACGGATGGGCTATACGGCAGTTGTGGAACCGTAACTATGGAGAAGCAAGGGAACCGATGGTGCCGGCATGTATTCTTGAAATGCTTTCTCATCAGAACTTTGCCGATATGCGGAAAGGATATGATCCGCAGTTTAAATTTGATTTCTGTCGTTCCGTCTATAAAAGCATTGTCAAGTTTGTGGCGACGGAACACGAACGCAATTATGTGATACAGCCTCTTCCTGTGAAGAACTTTTCTGTGACTCTGAACGAAAAGAAACGGACTGCCGAATTGCGATGGACACCAACGAAGGACGAACTGGAGCCTACGGCGGAGCCGACACATTATATTGTATATACACGTTCCGGTTATCAAGGTTTTGATAATGGTGTGGTTGTCAAGGGGACATCTTGTTCTATTGACCTTTTACCGGATATGGTCTATTCTTTCAAGGTTGCGGCAGTGAACAAGGGTGGTGAAAGCTTTCCGTCGGAAACTTTGTCGGCATGTATTTCTTCCAAGAATGAAGGAACCATTTTGGTTGTGAATGCTTTTACGCGTCTTGAAGGTCCGGCTGTGATTGATTCTGAGAAAGAACAGGGCTTTGACCTTGATGCCGACCCCGGTGTGCAGTACGGTGCTTTTGCCGGATTTTGCGGAAGACAATTGAGCTTCAATAAAGCGAATATAGGTTCAGAGACAAAGAGCGGTCTTGGATATAGCGGCAGTGAGCTGGAAGGTCAAATTGTAATGGGCAATACGTTTGATTATGTTTCTGTTCATGGAAAAGCTATAAGACTGGAAGGCAGACATTCGTTTGCTTCAGTAAGTGAAGGAGCTGTTCTCAACGGTGATGTTCGTTTTGAACACTATAGAATGGTTGATGTGATATACGGTGTTCAGAAGAACTTCGATGGCAGGATGTCGCAGATGATAGAGGATTATTGTCGCAAAGGCGGGCGGGTGCTTGTGAGTGGAGGTAATCTGATGAAGCAGGGAGGTGTGCGGTGTCCGTCGCTTCATACACAATACGAAGGAATGCTGACAAGCAAGCTTGTGGATGGAGTGAATGGATGTGGACTGACGTTCAGTATATTTAGAGAGATGAATCCTTTGTCTTACAGTGTGCCGTCGCCTGAAGTGCTGAAGGCGGACAATAAGGCTTTTGCCATGCTGCTGTACAGCAATGGGCAGACTGCCGGAATAGCATACGATGGAGCAGACTGCAAGGCGGTGACACTTGGTTTTCCGCTTGAATGTATTGTTGAAGGCTCTCTCCGCGACCGTCTTATGGGAGCTATAATCAGCTTCTTGTGTAAGAAATGAAATAAAGACAACAGATTTATATATAACAAATACGATTTATATGTACAGAATACAGAGCAATGCTTCAGGAACAAGAAGTATAGAGGTTTCAGAAGAGAATCTGCAAACAATTGAGAAGTATTCATTGTTCAAGGGACTTGTGCCAAGCAGCGGTATTGTTGATGAGGAGACACTTGACAAACTGAAATGCAATGTGAAGTCATATATCATGAGGAATGAAGAGTGTAAAGACCTTATTGATTTATGCTACAATGTGCTCTATCATGACAATATGAAGACATTTGGTCTGAAGGAACTCATCATGCTTTATGTGAGCTGGAGTGATGAGCGTCAGGATGAAGAGGATACTCAGGACGAAGCTGTGTTAGCCGATGAATGAACATAGACTGACGGACTGGCTGCCGACGACAAAGAAGGAAGTGGAGTTGAGAGGATGGGACGAGCTGGATGTCATCCTGTTCAGCGGTGATGCATACGTGGATCATCCGTCGTTTGGAGTTGCGGTCATCGGGAGATTGCTTGAGGCAGAAGGACTTCGGGTGGCAATTGTTCCTCAGCCGGATTGGCATGGAGACTTGCGCGACTTCAAAAAGCTGGGACGACCGAGATTGTTTTTCGGTATTTCTCCCGGTTGTATGGATTCAATGGTCAACAAATATACGGCAAACAAAAGATTGCGGTCGGAAGATGCCTATTCGCCGGACGGGCGTCATGATATGCGTCCGGAATATCCTACTATTGTCTATACCCGGATATTGAAGCAGCTTTATCCGGATGTTCCTGTGGTGATTGGCGGAATAGAGGCTTCTCTTCGCAGGCTTACTCATTATGACTATTGGCATGACAGACTCGAACCGACTATACTTTATAGCAGTGGTGCCGATTTGCTTGTCTATGGGATGGGGGAGAAGCCTATGACTTCACTTGCAAGGCTTCTTGCAGAACAGGGAAGAGAGGTGGATACCAAACTGTTTCGTAATCTGATGCTTCGTTTTCCGCAGCGTCAGACTGTGGTCTTATTGGAAAAAAGAGAGATACCGCAGGGGATAAAGAATGACGATATTGTACTGCATTCCCATTCGCAATGTCTTGCAGATAAGCGTTGTCAGGCTGAAAACTTTCGGCATATAGAAGAAGAGTCGAACAAATATGAAGCACAGCGCATACTGCAAGAGGTGAATGGAAAGTATGCAGTGGTATATCCTCCTTATCAGCCGCTTACGCAGGATGAACTGGACTATTCGTTTGATTTGCCTTATACGAGGTTGCCGCATCCTAAATATAAGAATAAGCGTATTCCGGCATACGATATGATAAAATTCTCCGTATGTTTGCATCGGGGATGCTTCGGCGGTTGTGCTTTCTGTACTATCTCCGCCCATCAGGGAAAGTTCATTGTGAACCGTAGTAAAGAGAGCATATTGAAGGAGGTGAAAGCGATTGTGAGGATGCCGGACTTCAAAGGATATTTGAGTGATCTTGGTGGACCGAGTGCGAATATGTATTCCATGCAAGGAAAGAATCTTGATATCTGTCATAAATGTAAGCGTCCGTCGTGCGTACATCCGCAGATATGCAAGAACTTAAACACAGATCATAGTAGGCTACTCGACATATATCATGCGGTGGATGCTCTTCCGGAAATAAAAAAGAGTTTTATCGGAAGCGGTGTACGTTATGATTTGTTGTTGCATGACAGTGGTGATGACAGGATTAATAAGGTGAATGCAAAATATATGCGTGAACTTATTGTGAAACATGTGAGCGGTAGGCTGAAGGTGGCACCGGAGCATACTTCCGACAGAGTGCTTTATCTGATGAGAAAGCCTTCATTCAAACTTTTTTATGATTTTAAGCGTGTATTCGATAAGATAAACCGTGAGGAACATTTGAATCAGCAGCTTATACCTTATTTTATTAGCAGTCATCCCGGGTGTACTGCGGAAGATATGGCGGAGCTTGCCGTATTGACGAAGAATCTTGATTTCAAACTTGAGCAAGTGCAGGATTTTACACCTACCCCTATGACAGTAAGTACGGAAGCATGGTATTCAGGACTTCATCCTTATACGCTTGAACCTGTGTTTTCGGCAAAGACATCGAAGGATAAACTTGCGCAAAGACAGTTTTTCTTTTGGTACAAACCGGAAGAGAGGAGAAAAATCATGAATGAATTGCGTCGAATGGGGCGGAGTGACCTTATTGACAGACTATTCGGACGGAACAACAGAAATTGAAAACTGATGGGTATATAAAACATATTCAAAACTCTTGGTCATGGATAATAACAAAGAGATGGAGCTTGCGTGGCAGTTCATCGAAAGTACTAATATAAGTGTGTTTCTAACAGGAAAAGCAGGAACAGGAAAGACTACATTTTTGCGTAGATTAAAGGAATCTTCTCCGAAGCGAATGATTGTTGTGGCTCCTACCGGAGTGGCTGCCATCAATGCACAAGGAGTGACCATACACTCGTTCTTTCAGTTACCTTTCAGCCCATATATTCCTGAGATGAACTATCGGGATTCTAATATGTATTATCGGTTTGGAAAGGAGAAAAAGAATCTGATAAAGAGTCTTGACCTTGTTGTTATTGACGAAATCAGTATGGTGCGCTGTGATTTGCTGGATGCAGTAGATTCCATACTGAGGAAGTATCGTGACCGTAGCAAGCCTTTCGGTGGTGTACAGCTCCTGATGATTGGCGACTTGCAGCAGCTTGCACCTGTGGCGACAGACCGTGACTGGGATATACTTGGCAGATATTATAATACTCCTTATTTCTTTGGCAGTAAAGCGTTGGCGCAGATACAGTATGTGACCATAGAGTTGACAAAGATATACCGACAAACAGATTCCGATTTCATTGCCATGCTTGCAAACATACGTAACAATCGTATAGATGCAAATACACTCTCTCTGCTTAACAGCCGATACGTTCCTGATTTTATGCCTAAAGATGATGAGAACTATATTCGTCTGACCACTCACAACTATATGGCACAGAGATATAATGAACAGAAACTGGATAGTCTCAATACCCGAGAATTTAATTTTAAGGCTGGAGTAACCGGAAACTTTCCCGAACAGTCATTTCCGGCAGAAGAGAATCTCGTGTTGAAGTGTGGTGCTCAGGTTATGTTTATAAAGAATGATATTTCCGGAGAACATCGTTTCTACAACGGAAAAATAGGGATTGTTACCAATGTTTGTGGTAATCGTATTCAGGTCAGATGTGCGGAGGATGAAGCACCGATAGATGTGGAGCCGATGGAGTGGGAGAATATGAAGTACATCATAGATGAAAATACGAAAGAGATTAAGGAGGAGGTTGACGGTACATTCAGGCAGTATCCGCTGCGGCTTGCATGGGCAATTACTGTGCATAAGAGCCAGGGATTGACTTTTGACCACGCTGTCATTGACATTAATGATGCTTTTGCGCACGGACAAGTGTATGTTGCGTTGAGCCGTTGCCGTTCTCTTGAAGGACTTGTGCTTGCCAATCCATTGAACATCAGTTCTGTGATAATAGATGAGAATGTTGTAAGGTTCATCGGAGCAGAGTTGGAGAGGGCGAAGCAGACAGAGAGCAGGCTTGCCGATATGCGCTATGTCTATTTTGTAGCTTTGCTTGATGAGTTGTTTGACTTTACTTCAATGAAGTATGAACTGAGCTATTTGGTCAGAGTGATGGAAGAACACTTGTATAAACTTTACCCTGACTTGTTAAATGGTTATAAGAATGCACTTCTGCGCTTTGATGAAAGTGTGGTAGATGTGGCTCTGAAATTCCGTAAACAATATATGGCAATTCTTTCTTTCTCATCCGATTATGTCAGTGACACCTTGCTTCAGGAGCGTGTAAAGAAAGCTGCCAGATATTTTGCATCAACTCTTTCCTCCGTATTTGAAGCCCTTATTCCGGGCTTGTCCATTGATATTGTGAACCAAACGGTGAAAAAACAGTTTGCGAATGCGTCAGATAGTTTCAAAATGACTCTGAGAACCAAATCGGGAGTCTTTGAGAAAGTTGCCCGACATGGATTCACTGTCCGGCAATATTTGAATGATAAGGCTGTGTCCATGCTGAATGGAGAAGATGAGGGGAACTCTGGAAAGAGAAAGAGGAGTAGGGCGAAGGACAAAGCGAAAGAGCTGAAACCTGTAAAGGAGAATACCCGTAAGGTCAGTCTGAATATGTTTCTTGAGGGCAAAAGTGTGGACGAGATTGCAGCGGAGAGAGGATTGAATCAATCTACTATTCTTGGACATCTTGCCAGTTTCATTCCGACAGGCGAAGTGAATGTCACCGAACTGGTCTCTGCTGACCGCATGGATATGATAAGTCAGGCGATGGTGAAAGCCGGAAGCGAAGTGTCGCTGAAACTATTGAAAGCCATGCTTCCGGAAGAAGTGAGCTACAATGAGATTCGCATTGTCTTGGATTATCATAATCAACGTTCGGAATAATAATATATAAGATATGTCTAAAGCATCAGAATTGGGAAAGACTGGAGAAGAGCTTGCCGGAACTTTCCTTATGAAAAGAAAGTTCAGGTTGTTGCACCGTAACTGGAATTTGTACAAAGGATATGAAATCGACATTGTGGCACAATACAGAGGAGTACTCCATTTTGTGGAAGTGAAGACGCGGACGTCATCAGATTTTGGCGGACCTTTTGCTGCTGTTGACAAGCGTAAGGTGCGGCATCTGTATGGTGCCATACTTCATTATCTGAAGTTTTATCATATTGATGAAGATGAGCCGTGGGTGTTGGATATCATAGGCATCACTTTTAGTGAAGACGGAACGTATGAACTGGAATTTAGAGAAGATGTAGGCAGTTTGCTCTGAATCATATAAGTTGATTATACCAATTAAAGGTTTTCTTTTTGAAAAGAATAGATTGACAACCTTCAATATAATAATAATGAAAACTATAAAAGAACTATTGCGTATCGGTAACGGTCCTTCAAGTAGTCATACAATGGGACCACGATTCGCCTCTGAAAAATTTCTGAAAAAACATCCTGATGCAGTTCACTTCGAGGTTACTCTCTACGGCAGTCTTGCTGCGACAGGAAAAGGGCATCTTACAGATGTGGCAATTATTGATGTTTTCGGTTCTGAAGACAAGGTAAGTATCGTATGGCAACCGCGTATATTCTTGCCGTATCATCCTAATGGAATGATGTTCAAAGCTATAGACGCTATGGGCAATGTGATGGATGAATGGACGGTATATAGTGTGGGCGGCGGAGCACTTGCCGAAGAAGGCGAAAATATGCAGCAGTCTGACGACATATACGATATGGAGCATTTCAGTGACATTCTGCAATGGTGCAAACGCTATGGACGCTCTTATTGGGAGTATGTGGAGAAATGCGAAGGTGTGGAAATCTGGGATTATCTCAGGGAAGTGTGGCGCACCATGCGTGAATCCGTTGAGAACGGACTGGAGGCAGAAGGTGTGCTTCCCGGCCCTTTGCATTTGCAGCGTAAGGCAGCGGCATATCACATTAAGGCAAGTGGATATACCGCCTCACTTCATGGGCGGGGACTTGTCTTCTCGTATGCGCTTGCTGTAAGTGAAGAGAATGCGGCGGGAGGACGTATTGTCACTGCTCCTACATGTGGTTCCTGTGGTGTGGTTCCTGCCATATTATATCATTTGTGGAAAAGTCGGTCTTTTAGTGAAATGCGGATTCTCCGTGCGATAGCCACAGCCGGACTGATTGGTAATGTGGCAAAACATACGGCATCTATATCCGGAGCTGAGGCTGGATGTCAGGCGGAAGTCGGTGTGGCATGTGCTATGGCTGCGGCAGCAGCCTGTCAGTTGTTTGGCGGTAGTCCGGCGCAGATTGAATATTCGGCAGAAATGGGATTGGAGCATCATCTTGGCATGACTTGTGATCCTGTATGTGGAATGGTGCAGATTCCTTGCATTGAGCGCAATGCATACGCGGCAGCTCGTGCGATGGACTGTAATATTTATTCCTCATTTTCTGACGGTAGCCATCTTGTTTCTTTCGATAAAGTTTTGTCTGTCATGATGCAAACAGGGCGCGACCTTCCTTCCATCTATAAAGAGACAAGTGAAGGTGGACTTGCCAAGAATTATGAAAGAATGTTGTAGTTGTTATGCCGTCATCCTTAAAAAGCATATTTCAATGGAGTACTGTTCCCATACAATATTCCACTGAAATATGCTTTTTAAGGATGACTATAATTATTTCATACTGAATTAGACTCCCATTTTTCTTAGAGTTTCTTTTGCACTTTCCATTGCTGCATCAACACATTTCTTTAATTCTACAAAATCCTTATTTAAATAATAATAAAGATTACCATAATCCCAATAAACGCATTCGTCATATATAGTCCAATCTCCAGTCCCCGCTATTTCAAAAAATTCCTTTGCTTTTGTCTTATTTGGCAATTGCACAAATATATCAAAACGATGCTTGATATTAAAACTTACATTGAAAGAATAATCATCGTTTTCATCATAACTTGAGTAGAATATTACTTCTTCACCTTTATATCTACCATAAGTGATGTAATCATTCATACTTGTATGGACATATTCATTCTCCCAATATTGCATGCCATATTCCTTTATAAACCCTTGCGCCATCTTGTCTCGCTCGGAATCTATGAAATAACGTTCATACCATGAACAAGGAATCGCAACCGCAATATGTCCATTTTTCCAATTTATATATA
This sequence comes from Bacteroidaceae bacterium, assembly GCA_017621515.1. Lineage (GTDB taxonomy): Bacteria > Bacteroidota > Bacteroidia > Bacteroidales > Bacteroidaceae > RGIG8745. Next base: position 27,453 of record JAGASY010000129.1, on the reverse strand, counting down.
CAGGAGAGGACTGTTGCATCATCCAGTCATACAGTTTCACGTCTCTACGAAGTGCGTTACATGCAATAGCAACCGCTAAATTCCAGCCTTCCTTATCATCATAAGGAATGAGTGATTTTGTAGCTTCCTCAAGAGCTATAATCACTTCGTCCTTGCTATTACAGCCATCAAGAATCTCTGCAAGCATGTCATGAATTTTTTGGTTCCCTATTAGCAGCATCTTCAGATACTTATGTGTCTCACTATCTTCTGTCACATATTGACGCTCTATGTCTTTCCATGTTGACAGCCTTGACATGAGGGCACGAAGTAGGACATGCCTCTTACGATAGTCTTTTGTAATACCCTTGGCATCAAACATGTCTGAAACGAGTTCACAACGATGTTTGAAATCATTTAAAGACATTCCTTCTGTATAATAGAAGTTTGTAGTACCTTTAAAATATGGATGTTTCTCCATCTGCAAGAACTGCTCCAACCAAGCTTTATCTTCACTAATACGTTTTGCTTTTTCCATTTCTTCTCTAAATGGACGAGTCCAACGATTATCATCGTTTGTTGTAGGCATATTAGCACAATTTGCCATAGCTTGATAGAAAGAATCGGTTTTTGCAATGTCATGAACTCGTTCTCTTGCTACACCAAAGTTGCTTTCGTTGTCAAGAGCATTGGCTATGGCGCGTACCATTCTACTAAAATTCCGAAGTGTAGTCGCAACACGTTCCAAGTTGTCAATATCAGTATTCTCTACAATATTCCAGACCACACGCATCCATTCCTTGTATAAAGCCTCATCGAAAGTCTCAAATGTCAAAATAAACTCTTCTATTGCACCCATCACAGTCAACAGTGTCTGAGTGAATGCAATATCTGCACTAACAAAAAAGTTTCCTTTTCCATCAACCTCCCATACCGGAACAAGCGATTCCTCTATCAAAGCTTGATGCAATTGCAGGGTATCAAGTATTTTTTCTATAGCAAGAAAATATTCAGGATGATTTTTCAATTCCTCTGCATATTCATCAAAGCCAAGGTATTCCCCATTACTTCTTTCTGTTTGTGTATAAAATAAATTCACTGCTACATCTGTGCTACGCATGTCTTTCGGAGAAAGAGAGCTATCTATGAGATAACGACAAGCAAAGAAACGGCTAAAGAATCTCATATACGATATATCAGAATCCTTTTTCTTGCTGCTATTCCAAAATAAATCTATCCATTTAGCATCAAGTTTGATGGAAATATTCTCGCAGCGAGATACTTTTTCGCCTTCAACACCTCCTTCCAATGCCACCATTTCCTCATGCAAAGATGGCACTTTGTTCATAGCTCCAGTAAAATCTGCCTTAAAGTTATCGAATACAGAAAGAGGAAGTCCGCGTGCATTCATCTTCATATACAACTCCTCTGATTTGCCAAATTGCATGAGAGGCAATACATAAAACTGAAGATTATCCAACTTGCCAATAGCATTTTCTATATTATATTTTTTATAATCTTCATCAATTGCATCAAGCATCACCAGCATACTAGCTATTGTGGAGTCCTTATTATAAGAATGATAGTACCACCTCGCCTTAGAAATACACTCACTTGGTCTATTTTTCTCAAAATCACAAATATAACTTGCCAACGATTTGCAGAACTTTGTAGCAGTCGTTCTGGTTTCATACACAAATGACTTTAGTGCATAGCGAATTGCATCATAAGCAGGGTCATCTTGCCTCCCCTCCTTATTCAACAAATACCAATGAAGAAGAAACAAAGTAGTGAAACGCTGTTGCCCGTCCAACAACTCCATTACATATTCGTCCTTTTCATTTTCTTTATTTTCCTTGACTGCACCATATACAAAGTTCATGTCCATAATGGTGTCATTTTTTAAGCTCTCGAATATATCCTTCAAAAAGCTCTTGCGAATTTTTCTTTCACTTTCACCATTACGTCCTTGTGCATAAGGGCGTTGGATGCGTGGAACAATAATCTTGGAAATCGTCACAAGGTCATTTTCTGACGAATACGGTACAGGTGTGTTGAATATCTTGGTAAATGAATATGTCCAACTCATAATTAATCCTCCTCAATATTTAGATAGTCACTCAATTCCTTGCAGATGTATCTCTGATATTCCTTCATGTCTTCTTCCGTCCATTGGGTGCGTCCAGTCCCCTCTTCGTCAAAAAGTTTCATGAATACATAAGAAGTAGAAACCGGCACAAAGACTCCATTTTTCATGCAATCAATGATTTTTTTTCTTTTAGTAATGAACAAACTATTACCATACGAGCGATTTGTTCCCGCATCAAGAAGTGCAAGATTACCTATATTGTTCTTTTCCTCCACAGTATCGTTTTCTCCGGCTATCTTGCGCAACTTGTCAATGGCTTCTATCAGTTTGTCATTTTCTATCATATCCTCAATTTCTTTCTTGGTATTTTCGTTCTCATTGAGAGATTTCTCTAAATCTTTCATTGCTGTCTCTATCCATGTTTTTTGATCATCCACACGTTTCAGACCGTTCTCTGTGAACGAATCAATATGTTCTATATCCCATTTCTGTGATGTCAGTACAGCAAAAGGAAATTTATATATTGACCCTATTTGATTTTGCCCATCTTTTGAATGTTCTGCTTGACGGTTCAGATGGTTCACGTTTAGTAAAAGCAAAAGATTAAAAACTCTTGGGTCACCATAGCTAATATCTATTTTATCATCCTTGACCGATATGCCGGAAACCTGCAAACGTATCTCATTTTTCATCCATTCTTTAAAATCGTCTCTTGACTGATTTTCTTCCATTTTGAGGAAGTGAATATAGCCCTTAGGCAACAGATTATCGTTATATTGGCAAAGCATACCTATTAGATTATAGCAAATCACATCCTCATACCAATCTTCAAGCACATGAAAAATCCTTGAAACAGCCTCCCACTCTTCTTCTATCTTTGTCCTCAAGGCTTCTCCGCTAAGACCATCAAACTTGTCATAATAGAAATTGAAAATCCTGTTTTTATTTTTTAGCTCCGCTTCACATTCTTTGAGGCGGTCTTCAATCTGGCTCTCTGCAACATCCTTCAAATGTTCAGCTTTATAAGCCAATTGAAAAACAAAGTCAATACGATTAGGCATATTATAACCGCGTTTATTGAGAAAATACCAAAAAGAATCGTTATGCAACGTGTTCTCTATGCCTTCCCACTCCAATGCTCTTTGCATCTGGATATGCTCAAGTACATCAGACTGTTTCTTCAAAAACAATGCCTTGATAAGTTCCGCATCTGTGAGGTATATCTTCCCTGTATTAATTTTCCGAAACTCACTGATGGCATCAGTTTCTTTTGACAATTCATACCATAATATCTGCACTGAACCAGTACTGTTCTTCTTTCCTTTGCCTGCATTCAACAAATTAAATAAGATTATGCGTACATTCTTGACTGTTTCGTCAAGTTGATAACGTTTACATAAAGCTATACCTCCAGTATCAGCATAGTCACCTTTTCCACGAATCCATTGATCAATTGTATTGTAGGCTTGGCGCATGTGGAAATAGTCGATATTGCAGACGGTATCATTATCATCTGACTTACCAAGTTCTTCAAGGAATTGTGACGAACCCTTGCGAGTAGCATATATAAGATGATAAAGCTTCTTACCACCATAGTCTTCTTCAAGCTCTTCATCCGATATTCCTTCTTTTGTCATCAGATACTTATATAGTATATATATCGTCGTTAATCTTTGCTGACCGTCAATAATTTCCCAAACAGGATTGTCTTCGCTTACCGGTATATCTTCTTGCAAAGCCTGCTTTAACACATCTTTATTTGTTACGGGACGAGCAACAATAGGTTGGAGACAATAATAATCTCCATCAATATTTGTTGTATTTGCTCCATGCGGTTCATTAGCATAGGAGAAAAGGTCACGCAAAAGTTGTGTCACCTGCATAGGAGTCCATCTATAACCACGCTGGTAAGATGGTATATAGAAATATCCACCTGTGAGGAGGTCTGATATTGCTTTTCGTTCTATTATATTGTTCATTTTTCGTATCATTTTACATTGTCCTTAGAACTATGCCGATAAATCTCGTCCTTTTTGTTGTAAATGGAGAAGTATTTGTCAACATTTCATCGAAAGAAGTATTAATCTGTTTCATAAATCAAATATTTTATCAGTTTTTCAATGTTTTGCTTCACTTATTCCGCTATTTTTTGAAACAAAAATACGAAGAATATCCCGTTCAAAAATAAAATATAGCTCTTTTTACATATAGAACTCAAAACTACAATAAACATATTTTATTTCTCCATAATATAATGTCATTGATTATTATTACTTGAGTGTTTAAGTAGGAGTATGTTGAATACACTCACTTAAAATAAGAAAATATATTCGTAACTATTCAGTCCCTTCTCAGGGCAGACCAAAGGAATAAACAGAGATAACAACGGGAGTGTTACATGTTAGATGGTACATTAAAATTATGATATACCTCTGAAATAAAAATATCTGTGCAGCGAGGAATTAAAAACACTACGCAGAAATCTCAAATCCACTGTGTGGTTTTTATAATCCACAGTGTGGTTTACAAAATCCACAGTGTTGTTTTTATAATCCACACTGTGGATTTGAGATTTCTGCGTAGTGTTTTTAATTCCTCGCTGCACAGGCAATATGTTTTCAGAGCATTGTCTGTGTATAAAGAGCATAGTATGCTTTCATCGGTACAGGCAAATATCTCGCTTTAGACCACAGTGAAGAAAGTTACAATTTGTCTTGTAAAATAAAACTGGCTTCTCTTTTATCTTAGAAAATCAATACCTGAGAAACTTGAATAAATGGACTCAATACGTGTTTCGAATGTTTATTTCTGCCTTTGCACGAAAATCAAAGTGTCAGATTTGAAAGAATTACAGAAATCTTTTCTTTACGATGTTTTCTTGATGTATGCGACTCCTATATATGGGATGAGAATGATATAGTAAAGTGCAAATGAAAGAATGTTTATGGCAGTGGGCTCATCATCGGAAAACAAAGAAAATACATGGGTATATTCCGCACATCCGATGAACTGTGCAGCCATGAACATGGTAAGAAAATATCCGGATGCGGCATTGATAAGTTTGGTATGTGCGAGTATGACGTCGTGCATGGTGGTGAAGCGTCCTGACATGTAGCCATATCCGTTACCGGCAATCAGTGTGACAACGAGCAGAAGTCCGGGAATACTCTTGGTGAAAGGAGAGTTGTGGAGCGTCCCGAATGAATTGAGAAGTATGGCTCCGGGCAGAGTGACAAGACTGAGGATAAGCAGACAGAAAGCTGCCAACATAATGAGTGTAAGGAGCAATGCCCTTTTCTGTTTCAGTGATGAAAGAGGCGAGAACGATGTGAGTATGCCTGATTCTGCAATGACACTGACTCCGGTCATCAGCAGAATGACCTCGGCAAGTGGGGCAGCCGTGAAATTGGTTACGATGTTTGCGGCTGCCCATCTTATGCCGTCGGCACAAAGAATATTCTCCATTCCGAGATTATATACATTGCCTGCCCATGACAGCAAAGCCAATGTCAGAACCATACATGCCAGTATCAGAGGCATCCGGTTGAGTATGGTGTGTATGCTTGTCTTACTCGTCATCTGCTTCAAGATTGTCAATGTCGATAATACGCAGTTCCAAGGCTCTTGTTACAAGCCGGGTGGCATTGATGCTTCCCGTGGTGCGTTCTGCTGTTGAGAACAAACGTGACACGAGGTCGTTCTGTCGTTTTTCAAGCGATTTCACCCCGAATGGCATCCCTTTCAGGTTGGTTATCATTTCTTTAGTGTATCCGAGTGCCAGATGACGCAACAGACGCTCATCGTATTCATCAATGTCATAGTCTATAATTGCATCCTGTCGTCTGCTTTCATTAAGTACGGATTGGCGGAAACGGCTGAGAATCTTTTCGAGTATGGGCTGATTGAATACCATTCGTTTGCCGTCAATCACACTTTGCACATCGCCTTTGGTAAGCAGTTCGCCACTCTTCAGGATGATACCGTCTGTACCCGCATCGAGCGCATCAACCCAAAGTTTTTCATTCAGAATCTCACCTGTAAATATCAGCACGTGTATTTCTTTATATTTTCTCCGTAATTCGCGGCAAATATCCACTCCCACAGTTGTGGAACCTCCCAGTCCGAGGTCGAGCAGAACAAGATTAGGGGTATGCACTTTCAACAGTTCCCACAGTTCGTTCTCATTCATGGCTGTGCCTACTACTTCTGCCTGAGGTATCTCATTGCGAAATATCTCTTCTGTTCCTTTCAACTCCAGTTTTACATCTTCTACGATGATTACTTTGAACTTGTCCATATCTTTGATTCTTCTTTTCAGTTCTTTATATATTAGAGTAAATATCAGCTTTTTCTTATTCTTTTTCTTTCCGGAATGGTGAAGACAATGGAAAGACATCCTTCGTCCGGATCTTTTTCTGCATAGATTCGGCATCCTCTTTGTCCTACATAGTCGTCGTGTTCACGTATAATCTGTTTGCATATCAGATACTGTGCATATAGCAGTTTGTCTGAATCTGCATCATATTTTATATTGTCGGCATAGAATATACGTTGCGGATTGTCTGCATCTGGGGCAAGACGAGTGTCGGAATATCTAAATACTACGAAGCCGTTTGAACGCTTGAATGTCAGAGACAGTTTTCCGTTTGTTTTCTGCTCGTATGAAAACGACAGGAGATTGTCAATTAAGTATTCAAGCATTTGAAGATCTCCTGTGACGGAAAGTCCGTCTGCACTTCCAGTGTGTAGTTGGAGCTGAATATGGTGTTTCCTGTTGAGTTTTGCGACACAATGCTCCATATATGTCGCCAAAACCGATACGTCAATTGTTCTTCTTCTGAATATTACCTTGTCCAGTTGGCGCAAAGCACAAGAGGATAGCAGTGTGAATGTCTCTTTATAGTAGCTGATGAGTTCGGAAATGTTCTGTAGCTGGTTTTCAAACATCTGTTTGTCAGACTCCTTTCCTCGCATATTGTCGGCAATAAGCTTAATCTTGTTAGGATAGTACATTGTTTCATGTTTTATGGTGGAAAGACAGTTGTCAAGCACCATGTTCTGTACATGTATGTTGTTCGCCTCCAGTTCCGCTCTGTTCTTCTCGTCCTCAAGCTGTTCGATGTTTTGCCGTCCGGTATCAACTTTTATTGAAGAATAATAGAAATGTATGGCGGTGAACTGTGCTATGAGCCGGAATATCGGTTCTTCATCTTCAGATAAATAGGAATCGTGCATGACCATGACGATGGCTCCGAAGGTGCAGTCGCCTTCCTCTGTTTCCATTGTCAAGGGATAGGCGCGAAAGCGTCCTTGCCCTTTTATGACGGGGTGTGCTTCCTTTACACACACGTTCATTATTTCTTTCACGATGTCTGTATCTGGGCAGGATTGCGAGAAAAGATACTGTGTCCGGTGTCCCTTTTCCTTGATGATGCACAGCCCTATTCCGTCTGCCATGCGTATATCGCTTACTCCATGTAGCAGAATCTCCGTTGCCGCACCTTCTTTCTGAGCGAATAAACGACCGTTGAATTGCATCAACTGCCTCATGTTAAATACCGGAAGTATGTTGTGACGATAGTATATAAGGTAATATACGAGGAGTCCTGAAATGAAGATAAAAAGGAATATAATCAGGAATGTCTGTTTATTGGTATTCGTTTGTCGGATGGCATTGCAATAATTTTCAAGGTTCTTGTCCTGCGCTATCAACTTGTACAAACGTGTATATATCTCGTTGTTGTATGTATATAACTGCCATTTGTTAAGTGCCAATGCTGCAATGGCAGCCTCGTTTCTTATATCAAGAATCACATGATAGTCCGTATTGAACCCTTTGTCCCAGAGTTCTATCTCCGGCATGTACCCGTCTCCTTCCATCACCATGAGTTCAGTGCCGTGAGGCACTTCCCGGATATAATATTCATTGAGTGCCATACGTGCTGAGTCTATGTACAGCAATGCGTCAGCATATTTCCTTTCCACATTTGCATAATACGCTTGGTCCGCATAGGCAGACGCTTTGTGCAGGAGAGAGTCGTCCGAAGTCCATTCGTCAGAGTTCTGTGTGTTGTTCTCGGAAGCGGAAATATTGCATGAAGTCATACCAAGACTGCACAACAGGACTGCGAACATGATACAGACGGAGCGCATCACTCCCTTTGGCAGACGGAAAAAGAAGCGACTTCCTTGTCCGAGTGTGCTTTCGATACCGAATGTGCATACGGAGAAGAACTTGCTTGTCTTGCGATATTTTTCTATAATCCCCTTGCAGTTCATAAGTCCGAATCCATATCCTTTGCTGCTTTTGAGTTCCGGATTGTTCTTGAAATCTCCAATATGTGCCGAGTCATATACTTTCTCGCCGCAGATTAGGGCGATGTCTTCGGCTGAGAGTCCGCATCCGGTGTCTTTGATGGATATTTCCACATAGTCGGTTGTTTCTTCTGCCTTCAGACACACCTCACCGCCCGAAGACGTATATTTCCTTGCGTTGTCGAGCAAGGTGTTCATCATGAACAGAGTCAAAGCCTTGTCAGCTTTTATTATAGCCGATGTCGGTTCTACGTTCAGAGATATATGCTTGTTTTCAAACGCATTCCTTCCTTTGCCCAGTGTTTTGAAAAGTTCGTCCAGATAGAAATTCTCAATGTGGAGACTTACTGCACCTTGTTTCACTTTTATCCAATGTGTCAGCACATCGTTGTATTCATTTATCTTGTCAATAAGCTCACATATATACTGAAGCCTTTCCTCCACAATAGACTGACAGTCGCATTTTGCCAGTTTGTTTATTTCGTTCATCGCCCGGTCGAGAAAAGGAGTGATGCCATAGACTATGGATAGGCAGGTTCTCTTGTCGATATTTGCCCGCTTGTTTCCGGCAATATTCATTTCATGTATAGAATATTCCTCCTCGATGTTTCTTCCTTTATCCCCGAGCCATACGAATGTTTCTCCGTTTTTTACCGCCCAACGGAAGAATACTCTTACGATATTCAGCAATTCAAGGTCGTATGGCTTAAGTTTGCCATTGTCTGTTTCCCATTCCTTTCCGGCCTCCGGAAATATGTGCATGACGTCGGTGTCTATAACTCGGTGGATTGAATCGGCTATCTCTTCTTTCTCAATGGCGTCTGTCGGAATGGAAGTCGTTAGTTTCCGGCACAGTCTGGTGACATCCGAAAGTTTGTCTGCCTGATATTTGCTGCGTCTTCTCAGCCTTTTGTTCATTCCGGAAGCGACAAAAAACAGTACGATGATGAATACCCCGACAAAAAACAGCATGGCATTGGTCTTTTTTTCTTCCATAGCCAGTGTCTCGTAGCGTTGTTGCATTTTCATGTCTTGGCGGGTTACATCAAGAATGTCCAGATAGATATTCCGGTTATAGTCCGATTCTCTTTTCATCCCCATTGCACTATATACCTTGCTCAAGTGTTCCCGTATGCTTGCCATCCATTCCGGCACTGTGATGACAGAAGCATCTGTAATCCATCGCATTTCTGTGGAGACACTGTCACTGTATTGAACGTATGGATAGAGCTTGTCATCGGCAACTTCGTCTGTTTTTCCGTCCTTCTTTGGGGATTTGTGCCGTTCACCCCGGCAGTAAGTGGCATGATGTGTGTTTACGCATTCCAATGCTTGGGCAACAGAGGACAGAGCCTCCGTGTAGTTGTGTTGCGACAAATCCATCTCCGATAAGGTGATGTAGGCTGCCGATGTATGGAACATACAACCATAGCTGTCCAAAATCTCCAGTGAGCGTTCTGCCATGAAGCGTGGCATTTCTTCAATCGTGATGCTGTCTGCATGGAGTATGCCTCTGATAAACATAAGTCTTCCTCTGTTCAGAGAGTCAGCATGGATGAAATCGTCGGCAAGTGCCTGCATTGCCATGCCTTCGAAAAGAACCAGTCCCGACTGTCTGCTTAGGGCGAGTGTACGCACAAGCATTCTCTCTTCTTCCTCTTTGGTGTTGTCTGCATTGGGTGTTTTGATTATACCGCCTGAGCCAATCAGATAGAAATAGGATGCAAGTTGAGCCGAATCGTTCTCTACGATGTGGAAATGATTCGTTATGTAGTCTATCTCCTCCGCAGCCTGTTTTTCCTGCCTTAAATAATAGTAGTAAGTGGAGGATACAAGATGAAACTCACTCAGTGCATAATTCCACATCCGCGTCTGTCCGGATGTCATGTAATTCTCTTCTTTGCTTATACGGCTGATACGCTTCTGTGCACTGTTGTGATAGTCATAAAATTCTTTATTCGCTGATATGCGTTGGCATATTTTCATCATTCCCACATCCGCCATGAGTTTCAGGAGTTCATTGTGCGAATTGTCAAGAACGGAAGAGAATAGTTCGCGCGCTCCGGCATAGTCCATGCGCATGAATCTGGCGAAGGCAAGATGGCAGAGTGCTTCATTTTTTCCGTCAGCATAATGGTGTGCTTCCGACAACGCTTCCCCGGCATACTTCTCAGTCGAGTCGAGTGAGTGGTAACGTTTCTCGTATGCCGCCATATTGAGAGAATCGACATGCATACGCAGCTCCTTTGTTTGATTGCCGTTACATGCAGAGAATGCGGATGTGACCGATAGCGCAATGAATATATATATCAGATTTAAAATGATTTTCACTTTGCTAAAACTTCATTTTTATACAAAAATAGCGCATTATCGCGACTTTTGTACTATAACCGTGCATTTTTTGAAAAATGTAATGTATATTAGCATCCGGTTTTTCAAACGGCGACCGGATTATGAACAATATATATTATAATCAGTTGGTAGAACTTCTGGCATATAAGCCGGAGGGCATGAAGTTGTGCAGTATTGTGAAATATATATATAATTGTAATTGCAGCCTGTTTGAGGATGCCGACCTTTATCGCCAGATATATTCCAATGTGCGGTGGTTTCTGTGGTCTCAGAGCAGACGGAAAGATTCTCCGTTTGTGAGGATCAACGGCAAGTGGGGTATGTATGGGCTGAAAAAGAATTTTATGGTACAGCTTGAATTGTGTTTCGACAATTGGGAGTATGACGTCATACAGCCGAAACCTGTCAGGAAAAAGCCTGAATACGAGCAGCAGAGCCTGTTTGAATGGTGATATTATCAAACACTCTCTTTCTTCCTTTATTTATAATATCTCTCTTGCAATCCATGCACATGCTTCGGCATCTGCAAGGGCATGGTGGTGATTGTCGAGTCTGTAACCGCATCGGGCGGCGACCGTATGCAGCTGATGGTTGGGTAGTTCGGGGAATACTCGGCGCGATATGCGCAGAGTGTCAAGGAACTCATAGTCCGGATAGTCCATTTGATAGACGCGGAAAACGGCTTTCAGACAACTTTCATCAAAAGGACGGTTATGTGCCACCAGTGGCAGTCCCTCAATCATCGGCTCTATTTGTCTCCATACAATAGGGAACACCGGAGCGTCTTCCGTGTCCTCACGAGTCAGTCCGTGTACCTGAGAACATCGGTAGTGGTAATAATTGGGTTCTGGGTTGATGAGGGAGTAGAATGTGTCTGTGATACAGCCGTTCCGAACTATTACAATACCAACCGAACATACAGATGAACGCTCATTGTTGGCGGTCTCAAAGTCTATAGCCGCAAAATTCTCCATCTTTTGTCTAATGCGTGTTATAATATTGTATTTTAGAGTATTAATTGTTTGGTGATATTTTACACATGTTTTGTATCTTATGGTTTATCAGCACTTTTGGAGTATGACTATATATTCATTATTCATAGTGCTTATTGTCTTTCCTTGTTCATTTGTTGGGCTATTTTTGGAAGGCATCCGTTTATTAGGGATTCTTCTGACAATGGTGTTTATATGTTTAAACCCAAATTGAGAAAAAGTCTCAACTGTGAAATAATCTAATGAAATTTGGACCGTTTTAACAGTTCTATTACCTACAACATAGCAAACGACTCCACCATGTCTAATACATTTAGCCACATTTGCAATAGAATGATAGTAGTCTGATAAGAAGGATATTACTTCTTGATATCTTTTAGAATCAATTTGTTTTATTTTTTCTAATTCAGGAGTAATGGAATTGGATTGAAATGATACTTCTTTGTATTTTTTTCCTCCCATAAGTATATTATCTAAAATTTTTGCCTCATCAAATCCAAACCATTCATTACTCCATCTTGAAAACTGACCATACGCTACAGTTGTATGTGAATCACCATAAGGAGGGGAAGTTATGACCATATCAACAGTTTCTTCACCTATAATATCGGATGGTATTTCTGTCACACTGTTGAAGTCGTATATTTTAGAAGAACAGCTATTTTTAACGGTATTAAATTGAGAAAGCCCTTTAATATTTCGAATTACCTTAGTTTCAAATAATTTAAATGTATCGGGTGAGAAATTCTTTAATTGCTTGTCAGACATCTTATAACGCTTAAATTCGCTGTTGCGTGTAAAAGAAACTTCTCTAACCACTTCCGAAAGCACTACATTAAAAAAATCTTGGCAATCTTCGCATTGTTTTATTAATTGAGAAAGATATGACAATTTCAATAAATCCTCTTGCTTGTACCAGAAAGCATGATTTGAAATGCGGCTAAAATCTCTATTCTCAACAAAAGAATCATTATAGAATACCAAGTTTGATTGAATAAAAGAAAAATAATCTTTTATCTTCTTCTCGTCATAATGAGTTGTTTTTACTTTTGCCATCATTCTTGCAAGAGGATTCAAATCTGTTCCTATAGCATTGATATTGCAAATATTTGCTTCAACCAATGAAGTGCCACTACCCATATAAGGATCGAAAAGTAATTTAATTCCATCTTTGGGTTTGTAATCGTTTATTAAAGCTCTTGCAACTTGTGGTATCATCATTGCGGGGTAATTATGATAACAATGGGTGTATTCCTTTGTGTTAGCAGTTTTGAAACTCCACCAATCATTAAAAGTTCTCTTAAACATATTCCAATTTATTTAGATGCAAATATACAGAAAACTTTTAGAATAGTGGGAGTGAATCTTGAATACTCACATTTTAAGGGTGGCATTTGCTGGTAAATAATCTATTTTTGAAACGTATTAAAAAATATTCTTTTATGAAAACTGAATATCAGATAGAAATAATTGGTAAAGTTCGAAAATTAAGAGAAGCTAATCAATACAGTCAAAATCAATTAGCTAACCATTTGGGATTGAGTGACGGGCAGATTGGTAATGTGGAATCACTTAAATATTCTCAAAAATATACTTTATCGCAATTATATAAAATATGTAAACTATTTCATATTTCCATTGAACAACTTTTTATTAATGATGACGAATATTCTAAAAACATTAATGTTGTGGATCTTTTAATTCAAAAAATTATTCAGTATGAAGAGTAATAGAGAAAAAATAATTGAAAGTTTTTATGCTGTAAAAGCGTTAGGTTATGTTCGGTCTAACCGCAAAAATAATACAGGAATAGGTAAAACTTTTGAAGATTATGTAGGAGTTGTTGAAAATAACATAGATGATGCAGATTTATATGGTTATGAAATTAAATCCCATAGAGAAGATGCATCTTCATATATTACGTTATTTACCAAAGTTCCGACTTTCCCACCAAGTGCAAACACCTATCTAAAGGATAAATATGGCATACCGTATGAAGACAATCCATCGTTGAAAAAGTTGCATACTTCTATGTTTGCAAATAAACTCAATACATCAAATGGAAAATTTTCATTTCAGTTAATAAACGATGCCAAAGGATTAATCAAAATAGGTGTTTATGATATCGAGACAAAGTTATTAATAGATGATAATGTGGGCTATACCTATGAAAGTATTGAAGCAATACTTCATAAGAAACTAAAAAATCTTTTTTATGTTAGCGCAAAACGTGAATATAGAGGAAATGATGAATTTTTCTATTTTGATAAAGCTGAAATATACTCAAGACCTTCACTTGAAAAGTTTCTTGATTTACTAAACAATGGTCTAATAATGTATGATATAAGAATAGGTTCGTATCAGTCTGGTACTAAGTATGGAAAATCTCATGATCATGGAGGTGGGTTTAGAATTCTTGAATCAAATCTTAGATTGCTTTATGAAGATTATGAAAATATAGAATAAATAATATGAATGCAGAAACAAAGAACTTAAAGAAGACCGTTAAAAGTTGGCTTATGTCGATTTTTAATAAGAAACAAGAAACAAAGGATGTACAGGAAGCAAAGGATGTAAAAGAAATCATCAAAAGGTGGATTATCAATATTGACCAGACGGACAAATTGCCTTCTAACATTGTGGCTCTGAATTTTAATCTCTACGAAGGACCTTATGCTATAGATATGATAGGTTCTGCCAGCTTTGATGAAGAAGATGATGATTGGGCTTGTGACGAAGACTTTGAACCGACTCAACGGCTGTGCTCGTGCCTTGGACTTTCTGATGATTTGAAATGGGAAGAAGTGTTAGAAATGATTGTGTCAATTCTCAAAGATTTGGTTGATGAACTTTCTGATTTGAAGATTTTTCAGGTTGAACATATCGCTGTTGGGTTTGATGATGGTGATTTGACCATTATAAAATAATTGTATTCATTCATTTCTGCGGATGCTTTCGATTGATTCAAGTGAATATATCCACCAGAATTAATCGAAAGCATCCGCTAAAAACAACAAAAAAACATGCTAAATTGCCTTTTTCGATTTGACAAAATGATATTTTCGCCCAAAATGAAAATTTAACACTTGGAGCGATTCTTTGTCGGTGGCAAAGAGATAAAATTTTTGACTTTGAGATAAGTTGTTGAATATCAAGTTGATATAAAATTGTCCAAAACACTCAAAAAAATGCACCGGACGCAATTTTTTGAGATTTTTCTATATTCTGATAATCTACTGATTATTAATATGTTACAACTAAAGACGTCGTTTTTATCTTCAAATGCCACCTCAAATCCACTTCTTTTTAAGTTCTTGTTCCGAATTTTTTCCAAGATGGTGAATTATATATTTCTTAACATTTCAACTGAGGTCTGCTGTCTTTTTCTCTGTTTCCTGCTGTTTTTATCTTTTCAGCGCGCTGTTTTCAAATTTTCAGCGCACAGTGAGAGAATTTCCAGTGCGCTGTGGTTAAAATTGCAGTGCGCTGAAAATTTAACGAGAGTGCGCTGAAAATTTCAAAACTTAGTACTTTTCTCAAAAAGACTCTTCGCTGAAGATAAATAAATGTAAAAGAACCGCTCTAAAACGAAACACAATTTCACAATTCACTGAAGCTTTTAGAAATGCGTACAGAATCTCCATTCTTCGAGAAAAGTTCGTCGTGCTTCATTTTGGAGCGTTCCAGAGGGCTTGAAATTTTAACATTTGGCAATATCAAAAAGATAGTATAAATATGTATAATTGGTAAATTGGGTTTTATTATTAAGGATATGCTATCATTTTGTCAAAATAGAGCTACCCTCCAAAAAGTGATGTCAAAATTTTTTTTATGGGGACTCATTTTCTTGTTATAGCGATGCCGACATTGGCTTTCTGTGAATTTATACTTGACAGATAGAATCCGAACAGAATGTTTGCTGACGATATCAGAATATGTCCTTTCATATTGTCGTGTCACCAGACGTTTGTATGTATTCTTTCTTCGATGTTAATTATTTTTTGTTTGGGTAAGAACGCTTTTTCTGCGGGGTATCCCATTGTCAGAAGGCAGATGAACTCGTAGTCTTCGGGCGCACCTACAATCTTCTTTATTTTGTCTGCCTCGTCGCCCACCGGGATATGGAAAACGCTTCCCAGTCCTTCGCTGGTGGCTGCGAGAAGCATGTTCTCCAGTGCGCACCATGCCGAAGCGAAATAGTTGAGCGAGCTTTGTTCCACAGGTTTCAGAAGTGGACTTTGTTTTTGGCGGAAAAACGGCAGGATGAGCAGTCCGCTCTCCATGAGCATTTTCTGTTGCTTGGGCAGTGCATCGGCGAACATTTCCATTTTGTCCTTGTCGCCTGTGTCATCAACTTCAAAAACAAGTTCTTTGAATGCTGCCATATTCTTCACAAGTGGGGCAATTACCTTGGCAATGTTCTCACGGTTGCGCACTACGATAAATTCAAGTTGGCGCAGATGGTCGTTGGTTGGAGCTTTGAATGCTGCACCGATTACTCTTTTAATGATTTCATCACTCACTTCACGGTCGGAGTAGTCGCGGTATGTGCGACGTTTCTCCAATACTTCGTACAATTCCATAACAATATGTTTTTAAGATTATGTTTCTTGTTCTTTTTTGTTTTCGGCTGCAAAGTTATGCTTTGGTATTGCTATGTATTTGTTTTATTGTATCGCAGATTTGTTGTATATTTGCAATCAGGTAAGTTTGATTTGTTTCTTATGGAAGGTATAGCCGCAAAATAATAAAACTGTAATGAATATGGAGGAGAACAAAATAATCATATACACAGCCGCTGATGGGCGGACAAAGATAGATGTGAAGCTTGAAGATGAGACTCTATGGCTTACTCAGGCTCAGATGTGTGAACTTTATCAGACCTCCAGAACCAATGTTGTTGAACATATAAAGCACATATATGAAGAGGGAGAGTTGGTGAAGGAAGCAACCTGTCGGAAATTCCGACAGGTTCAAGAAGAGGGAGATAGAAGTGTAGAAAGAGAAATGGCTTTCTATAATTTAGATATGATAATAGCTCTTGGTTATCGTGTCCGCTCTATTATTGCAACACGATTTCGTCAGTGGGCAACTCAGCGTCTAAAAGAATATATGATAAAGGGGTTTACCCTTGATGACGAGCGTTTGAAAAATCTTGGTGTGGCGGTTACTGGAAGGATTTGTTGACAAAAATTAGAGATATTCGTGCCTCAGAGAAGGTTTTCTATCGTCAAGTTCTTGAAATATATGCTACCAGTATTGACTATGACCCAAGAGCTTCTGTTTCACAGGAATTTTTCAAGAAAGTTCAGAATAAGATACATTATGCAATTCATGGGCATACTGCGGTTGAACTTATTGTTGACCGGGCTGATGCTGAAAAAGATTTTATGGGACTGTTGACCTTTAAGGGAAATCACCCTACATTATTGGAAGCCAAAACTGCAAAGAATTATTTGGATGAAAAGGAACTTCGTGCTATGGGACAATTAGTGTCCGGCTATTTGGATTTTGCGGAACGGCAAGCGGAAAGAGAGCAACCGATGACAATGAATGACTGGGCTGCTTATTTGGATAGGATTTTGACTATGACTGGTGAAAGGCTTCTGCAAGGTTCAGGAAGTGTTTCTCATGAAGAGGCGATGGAACATGCCACAAATGAATATCGTAAATATAAGCAACGTACTATTAGCGATGTGGAGCACGATTATCTGTTGTCGATTAAAAACATCGAGAACTTTGGTAAGAAAGGTGGTGAATAAGTAAGAAAGTTTACTTTCATGATATGTTGATTCATCCGTTTCGTGAAGGTTATACTCATACAATGTCAGCATTTTTATTTTATTTTTTTCTTATGGAAGATACAGCTATTCCTTATGAATTGCCAGAAGTGGAGGACCATTCGTTCTTCTTCATTGACCAGAGAATAGAGGTTAGCCTTGAAGCCAAATTGCACCGTCATGATGCGTGGGAGTTGTATTATGTGGTTCATGGACATGGCAATCGTATGGCTGGCGATACATTGCAGTCTTTTGTTGCGGGCGATGTGGCTCTGATTCCACCGTCTATGCTCCATCGTTGGGAGTATGCTGCCGAGAGTGCGGATAAGGATGGATGTGTCCGTTATTTGATGGTGGCTTTTAGCCATTCGTTGGTGGAACGTTGCATGGAGGTGTTCCCTGAATTGAGGAACAGACTGATGGGTGTGATGTTTCCGACCGATGCGCTAAAGTTTGGAACGGAAAGTTCACGAGTGATTCGTAAAGCTTTGGTCGAGATGAACGGTATGGACGAACTGGGACGTTTGAGCGTGATGTTCCGTCTGTTGCCGCTCATTTTTACTTCGTCCGATTATACTTTTGTCGGAAAGCCGATGCGTATTGAACGAGATGTACGACGTATGCAACAAATCTGTACATACGTGATGGCGCATTATGTTCATCCTATTGCTTTGGACGATATTGCGGCTGAAGTGGGGATGAACCGTTCTGCATTTTGTTCCTATTTCAAGCGATGCAAGGGAATGACTTTTTCGCAGTTTGTCACACAATACCGTTTGGGCACAGCTTGTGAGCTGTTGAGACACTCACAGAAGTCTGTGTCTGAGATATGCTATTTGGTGGGGTTTAATGACTTGCCGCATTTCGTGAGAGTGTTCACGAAAGAAAAAGGTATGTCTCCGGGAAAATATAGGAGGGCAATATCAAAGTCTGAATGAATTGTCTTTTTGTAAATGACCTGCTAAACTGAATCGGATTTACCTATAATAAGACATCGGAAGTCCCTTGTGAGACTGATGTCTCCAAACAAGTCGCATCTATATCATTTCCGATAATGCTTGCTATTATCAAAATCGAAAATTATTTCTTTTTGACTATCGGATTTAAAAATATTAGGTTCATCCTACATTCGTAGCGATGAACCTAATACATGTCATACGTATGGTGTCACGGTGTGACTATACATTATTTCTCGTTAGCAGTTGCGGCAGGGCGTGCTATGCCGTCAGCCTCGCAACGCTTTGTCATGCGCTCGATACGCTTCTTTGTGTCAGGGTGTGAAGAGAACATCTTTTGTATGTAGCTTTGAGTGGAGCCGGAGTTGTTTTCCATACTCATGAGCTTTTCAAAAGACATTACAATGCCCCATGGGTTCTTACCTTTTGATACAAGAAAATCGTAACCGCAGTCGTCTGCTTCCTTCTCTTGTTTCTGAGAGAACTTCGCGCTCATGAGCGACTGTCCCAAAGAACCGAGTTGCGAGTCGGTCAGTGCAGCAGCCTTACCTCCGGTAGATGCTACAGCGTCTTTCAGTGCTCCTGTAAGCAGCTCGTTCTTAAAAGCGTTCTTGGAGTGACGCTTGAGCACGTGCCCAATCTCGTGTCCGATAACTCCGAGAAGTTCGTCGTCGTTCATGATGTCCATGAGTGATGAGAATACGCGTACACTGCCGTCAGGACACGCAAAAGCGTTGACATCCGTCACGTTGTACACCTTGAAATTCAAAGGTATTCCGTCTGCTTCAGTAATGCCTTCCGTGAGCCTTCTTAGACGTTTGGTATATGCGTTGTCCTCGGGAAGCACAGGGTTGTTTTTGTCCATCCATTCAACGGATTCCTTTACATAGTCTGCCATTTGGGCATCCGTAAGGGTTAATGCCTGTACTGCTTTTGTTGCTCCGCCAATGGCTTTACTGATGTTGAGCTGCCCGAATGCAGGGGCGGTGATGGCAAAAAATGCTGTTGCCATGAAAATTTTAGAGAATGTTTTTTTCATATCATTATTATTGGGTAATTTTACATTCACTGAGGTTATATACGCTACATCATGCCGGATGTTTTTGACCGTGATTATTATGATGTGGTATATTCTTTCACAAAGGTATGAAATAAAATCAAAATAGAAGTGGCAATGAAAAAGAACAGCCGTGTTTTTTTTATAATTACGACATTTGTTATTGGCTTGTTGGGCACAGTAGCTTACATTCTATCACAATATACGCTGGTCGATTTCGGCATATCTGTGGCATACTTCGCTTTGTTAGCTTTGGTGTCGGGCACATTCCTGTGGAATTTGAGGCTGTGGATGCGGATTACTGGATTCACAAATTTCCTTCCCAACTATCTGTGCCACTCCGTATGTACTGGTGTTGTCAGTCTGGCATTGTTCTATATCTGCAATTATGCCTTTGCCGCCGACGAGGGTGGATACACGGAAAAATCTGTGGTGAAGGAAAAATTCACAAAAGTCAGGCACAAAAAACCTCGTGTGTCTCGTAATCGCTATGTACCGGGCGATGCTTATTATGTGTATTATGTGAAGGTGAAGTTTGACAATGGTCTTGACAAGGAATTTCAGGTAGATTGTACCCGATATAGACGATTGCATGAAGGCGATACGTTGATGTTCTCTGTATCGGACGGATGTTTCGGCATTCCCGTTATAAAATACAATGAAGTGTTTCGCCATACAAGTGTTCGCTAATTGTTGTTTCTTTTATTGAGGCATTAATGTAGAAGAAAAACATAAATACTTTATTTTGTCTGTGCAAAAGCTCATTGATTTTATTTATTTTTGCAAATCTTTAGGCATAAATCTTCTCAGCATTGTTTTTTAAGATAGATGCTTGTATGTGGTTATTCGGTTATATGTTTTTTGAATATCTGCATGTGTCATGAAGATTTTATAAACAAGAACAAATAAAAAAACTACAAAATAATATGATTGTTTGCATTGCGGAGAAACCGAGTGTGGCACGAGATATTGCTGCTGTCATAGGGGCAACCAGTTCGCACGAAGGATACATGGAAGGCAACGGCTATCAGGTCACATGGACTTTTGGACATCTGTGTGAGCTGAAGGAACCGCATGAATATACTCCGCTATGGAAACGCTGGGATGTATGGGACTTGCCTATGATACCTCAGCGTTATGGTATCAAGCTGAAGGAAGACGACGGAGTGAAGAAGCAATTTGGCATCATTGAACGTCTGATGAAAAATGCGGATGGCATAGTGAATTGCGGTGATGCCGGGCAGGAAGGAGAACTGATACAGAGGTGGGTGATGCAGAAAGCAGGGGCTAAATGTCCGGTGAAGAGGCTTTGGATTTCGTCGCTGACGGAAGAGGCGATAAGGGAAGGCTTTAAGACATTGAAAGATCAGAGCGAATATCAGTCACTTTATGAGGCTGGGTTGAGCCGTGCTATCGGTGACTGGACGCTCGGGATGAATGCCACTCGTTTATATACATTGAAGTATGGGCAGTACAAGCAGGTGCTTTCGATAGGACGTGTGCAGACACCGACTCTTGCCCTTATTGTGCGCAGACAGCAGGAGATTGATAATTTCCAACCGGAACAGTATTGGATTTTATCGACAGTTTATCGCGAAACTACATTTTCGGCTACAAAAGGTAAGTTCACGTCGCAACAGGAAGGTGAGGAGTTTTTGGAGAAAGTCAAGTATGCACCTTTCATTGTGACGGATATATCGGCAAAGAAGGGTAGTGAGGCTCCGCCGAGACTCTACGACCTCACTTCGCTGCAAGTGGATTGTAACAGAAAGTTCGGATATTCGGCAGACCTCACGCTCCAATTGATACAGAGTCTGTATGAAAAGAAGTTTACTACCTATCCGCGTGTAGATACTACATTTCTTAGTGATGACATATATCCTAAATGTGCAAATATTCTGATGGGCATACGCGGTTATGAGGCATTTACAGCACCGCTTTACGGGCAGAAACTGCTGAAGAGCAAGAAAGTGTTCGATTCGTCGAAGGTGACTGACCACCATGCCATAATACCGACAGGAGTGCCGGCTCAGAATCTTACGGACATGGAACGTAATGTCTATGATCTTGTGGCACGTACATTCATCGCTGTGTTCTATCCTGATTGCAAATTCCTTTCAACAACAGTCATGGGACGTGTAGAAGATGTCGATTTTAAGGCAACGGGAAAACAGATTACGGAACAGGGATGGCGGGTGATATTCGCAAAAGACAGGCAGACGGAGGAGGATTTGAAAAATGCGGAAGAAGAGAAGACGTTGCCTGTGTTCGTAAAAGGTGAGAGCGGTCCGCACTCGCCTTCACTGATGGAGAAATGGACTACTCCGCCGAAGCTCTACACGGAAGCCACGCTTCTGCGTGCGATGGAGACTGCCGGGAAGTTTGTCGATAACGAAGAACTGAGGGATGCTCTGAAAGAGAACGGAATCGGACGTCCATCTACACGTGCGGCGATTATTGAAACACTGTTCAAGCGCAGATATATAAGGAAAGAAAGAAAAAGTATTGTACCTACTCCCACAGGGATGGAACTCATCGGACTTATTCATGAGGAACTTCTGAAGAGTGCTGAGCTGACTGGAATATGGGAGAAGAAGCTTCGTGAGATAGAGAAGAAGAAGTATGATGCCAGACAATTCCTTGATGAATTGAAACAGATGGTGGTCGATATTGTAAACGCAGTGCGCTCGGATAATTCCAACCGTCGTGTTGCACTCACCACGGAGGAAGACCTGAAAGCGGGAAAGAAAAAGCGTCCACCGAAGGGAGGAAACGAGGGTGAGAAGAAAGCGGCTACTCCGAGAAAGCCTAAGACTCCTGCCGGAGAAGGAAAGCAGGTTATGGAAACTGTTCATTCGGAGCAGCCAAAGACGGTGGACCCTTTGCGCACGGTTGCAGGCTTCCGTCCGAAAGGAGAAAAACAGAGTAGGGCGACTGATATGCAGGAGAATGGAGGCGATGAGTGGGTTGGTTTGCCGTGTCCGGAATGCAAGGAAGGGCACATCATTAAAGGAAAGACAGCATACGGATGTTCACGCTGGAAGGAAGGGTGTACGTTCAGACGTCCTTTTGAAGATGTGTCTGATAAACAATAAACAAGATGAAAGTTCGTTTATACCTTATATAAAAGTAGGGCACGATAGTGAAAAATATTAAACAGACATATTATGTGATGTTCTTCTTGTGTGTATGGGCTTTGGCTTCATGCAGCAATGAGAATATCCCTTTCAAGAAAGGCGAACAGAGCTATGCCATAGGCGAGTACTATCAGGCGGCAACCTATTACAAGAAGTCTTATTCGAGAACTTCTCCGAAGGAAAGGGACAAGCGCGCTGTGAGAGCCTATAAGATGGGCGATTGCTACAGGCGCATAAACTATGCACAGAAGGCAGTTGCTGCATATCAGAATGCCGTGCGTTATAATTGTCCGGACAGTACGGCTCTTTTCTATTTGGCACAGCAGCAATTGAAGATTGGAAACTACAAAGCTGCAATGCAGAATTTCAAGTTATATCTGGAAAAAGACCCGGGGAACGAACTTGCACGCAGTGGTCTGTTGTCATGTGAGTTGGCTCCGCAGTGGAAGTCTAATCCTAATTTATATAAGATAAAGAAAGAAGCGATATTTAATTCTCGCCGGACAGATTATTCGCCGATGCTTGTGGGTGATGAGGCTGACCAGCTTGTGTTTTCTTCTACCCGGAACGATGCTAACGGAGACGAACTGAGCGGCATAACCGGAGTAAAGTACGGTGACTTGTTTTTTTCAAGAAAAGATGAAAACGGGAAATGGAAGCAACCGGAGGTCATAGAGTCTGAAGTGAATACGGAATATGACGAAGGGGCGAGCTGCATATCCCCTGATGGCAAAACCATGTATTTCACGCGTTGCAGCAGTGACCCCGATTATCCTCGCTATGCTGAGATTTGGGAGTCGGCACGTAGTGATGCCTCATGGGGAACACCGAAGAAGTGTGAAATTTCGAAAGATACTTTGTCGTCGTATGCACATCCTGCCATTTCACCCGATGGCAAGTGGATGTATTTTGTCAGTGACATGCCGGGAGGTGTCGGCGGTCTGGACATTTGGCGGGTGAGAATCTTTGATTCCGGTTTTGGAGGTGTAGAGAATCTTGGAAGACCTATCAACACTCCGGGAGATGAAATGTTTCCTTCGTTCCGTCCTAACGGAGACTTGTATTTCTCTTCGGACGGACATCCGGGAATGGGAGGATTGGATATTCTGAAAGCTGTGCCAGACTCTGTGAGAGGCTGGATTGTGGAAAATCAGCAGTTCCCGCTCAATTCGAGTGGCGATGATTTCGGCATGACATTTGAAGGATTTCACAACCGTGGATTCTTTTGTTCAAACCGTAATGACGGAAAAGGATGGGAGCATATATTCAGTTTTGAACTTCCTGAAGTGTTGCAGACTGTCACCGGATGGGTGTATGAGAAGGACGGATATGAATTGCCAGAGGGACTGGTGTATATGGTCGGCAATGACGGTACGAATGAAAAATTGAGTGTAAAAGGAGACGGTTCGTTCACAAAAGTACTGAAACCGGGTGTGGAATATGTATTTCTCGGAACATGCAAAGGCTATCTGAATGTCAAACAGGAGCTGACGGTGGCTCCTTCTGAGCATAGCGAAGAATATACATTGCAGTTTCCGCTTCCACCAATCAATGTTCCGGTCTTGATAGATAATATTTTCTATGAGTTCGACAAGGCTGATCTTACACCGGAATCGACTGAAGCACTTGACAAACTTGTGGTGATGATGACGGAGAATCCCAATATCACCATAGAACTGAGTGCGCATTGCGACTATAGGGGCAATGATGCCTATAACGAGCGTCTTTCGCAGCGAAGGGCGGAGTCGGTTGTGAACTATCTTATCGAACATGGAATAAAGAAAGACAGGCTTACCGCTGTTGGATATGGAGAGAGCCGTCCGAAAGTGATACGCAAGAAATTGACAGAAACATACAAGTTCCTCAATGAAAATGATACCTTGACGGAAGATTATATCAAGAAGCATACAGAGGAGGAGCAGGAAATCTGTAATGCACTGAACCGACGCACGGAGTTCAAGGTTCTGCGTACCACATACGGTACTACCTTGCAGGAATACAATCTTGAAGAGGAGGAGCGGAAGGCTCAGAAGAAAGAGGATGAAGAAGATGAGTATTTTGATTTTTGATTCTTCTCGTCTCTGATTTTTTTTTCATAATGAAAATAGATTTATAATCATGTGGTTGCCTGAAGATTTTACTGAATACATGCGCCAGATGCTTGGTGCGGAAGAATATGCGCGGTTTGTTGCTTCGCTTGAAGAACAGTCTCCTGTGAGCATAAGATATAACTCTTTGAAATGGATGAAAGAACGTCGGGGCGAGTGTGTGCCTTGGTGTCGTCCCGGATTTTATCTTGAATCCCGCCCCACATTTACCTTTGATCCGGTTTTTCATGCGGGAGGATACTATGTACAGGAGGCATCATCCATGTATCTGGACTTTTTGTTGAGAAAGTATGTCTGCGGAAGACCGGTCGTAGCACTTGATTTATGTGCTGCTCCCGGAGGAAAATCCACACTTGCTATAGATGCGTTGCCGGAAGGTTCTCTGCTTGTGGCTAATGAGGTTGTACGGCAGCGCGCAAATGTGTTGGCTGAGAATATGACGAAGTGGGGAAATCCTCATGTGATAGTGACCCACAATCATGCTGCCGACTTTCAGGCCTTGGGGACAGTGTTTGATGTCATTGTGTGTGATGCACCGTGTTCCGGTGAAGGCATGTTCCGTAAGGATGAACAGGCGGTGAAGGAATGGAGCGTAAGCAATGTGGATATTTGCTGCCGACGTCAGCGGGAAATTGTGGGCGATATATGGCAATGTCTGAAGCCCGGAGGCCTGTTGGTTTATAGTACGTGTACGTTCAATATGAAGGAAGATGAGGAGAACGTACTGTGGATTGCGGAAGAACTGGGAGCGGAAATATTGCCGTGCTGTGCAGAGAAAGACTGGAATATTGCCGGATGTTTTATGGCAGGAAGAGATATGGATGTTTGTCATTTCTTTCCTCACAGGAATGTCGGTGAAGGATTCTTCATCAGTATATTGCGTAAGCCGGAAGATGCAGAAGTTTTTCTGCCGCAGAAAAAATCCGGAAAGCGTAAGGAGAGAAAGAAACAGCAGCTGCAATCTGTGCCGAAAGAACTGAAAGAGTGGGTCAAAGGGGCATATAGCCTGAACTTCATGTCAGAAGGAGATAAGTTCACAGCCTTTCCTGCATGTCATTCCGTTCTGCTTGATGCAATACGCGACAGTCTCACGGTTCTCTACTATGGTGTGACATTGGCAAGCGTAAAGGGCAAGACCTTGCAACCTTCACATTCACTTGCCATGAGTACATTGTTAAACAGAGATGCCTTTCCTTCTGTGGAACTGACGCTTGAACAGGCTATTGCGTATCTGCGCACCGAAGCGGTGGTTCTTCCGGCAGATATAGAGCATGGTTTTGTGATTGTGACATACCATGACATTCCTCTTGGTTTTGTGAAGAATCTGGGAAGCAGAGCGAACAACTTATATCCGCAGGAATGGCGCATCCGCAGCGGATATTTGCCTGAAAATATAGTTTGTGTGTGAATCTTCCCCTATACAGGCTCTAAATGTCATGGAAAAATAGACATTTATTCCTATATCAAGAAGATGATAGTTCCCATATTGGACAGTATGCTGTTTGTTGTCGATACTATTTTTATTTGAAATAATGTTGGTTTTACCGATAAATAAGCATAATGTTTTGATTTCTATTTACTATCTTTGCACAATGAAAATACAATGCAACCTTGTGGAGTCAGGAGTTGGCATTGGATAAAAAAGACCTTTTTTATATTTATATGAATTTATACGTAAGATATTTTGATCACGAGACACTTGCCAGAAGTGTCGGTGAGGCAATGGCTTTTCTTGAAACAATACGTGAGATAAAGACAGATGCCAGTGTTGCAGGACGTATTGCTTCTTTTTTGGAGTCGAATAATGCTTATCCGTTTCGTTTGAAGGTAAGCTACAACAATTATGTGCTGTTTCTTAAAACAGATGCCAAGTCGCTTGATGAGTTTAAGCGTATGGAGCAGATGCGTCGTGAACAGCGCATGGAAAGACCTGCTTTTATTCAGCCGGAACGTAAACGCTCGGTTGCAGATGTGTTGAATGAAGAACGTGAAGGTTGGTATGAGGCGAGCCTGATGTTTAAGCGTGTGGTTCTTATACGCGATACCAATAAATTTCAATATAAGGATACTCGTTTTAAGGTTCGTCTTAAAGCGCATAGCGGAATGGACTGCTACAACCGTATTGTCAATCATCTTCGTAACAGACAAGATGTTGACTCAAGAAGCCAGTTTCCGTCAGCCAAGAGTGCTAACTTTGAATTTAAATTTATTGAGGGTGATAATTCTCACAGAAATGTGGAGGACAACGGAGAGGTTTCTGCTGCTGCAAGTTTGTTGTCTATGAAAAACGAGAACAAAATTCAGGAGAATACGGATTCTGCATCTGCGAACTTAGACAACTATTCAGTGCCGGAGGCTGCATTTGACAATAATAATGAAATGCAGAATACGGAAGAGTAGTCTGTAGTAAATATATTAACAGGGTAGCTTTTGCTTCTTTCTATGATATTCCGTTTTCAGGGGATATACATGAAGATGCAGAAGTTACCCTGTTTTGTAGGTATGGGAACATATTCTATATTGTTTCCGTCGAGCATTCCAATTATGTTTTCGCCCGACAGCCAAGTCATTCCATGATTGTCAATGTCAACAATATGCATCTGTCTTGTCTCGTGATATATAGGCAAAAGTTTTGTATCGACAGGTTGTAAATGATGTCCCATAAAAAAAATTTTGAATACGTTTTTT
>JAGASY010000128.1 GCA_017621515.1 Bacteroidaceae bacterium | reverse complement strand
TTCAGAAGGCTGACCATTGATTATGAATTCCTTGCTGAAACTGCGGAAGCTATGGTACAACTTGCATTCATCCAAATCATGCTTAACAAATTTATCGAATGAAATCAAAACAGCTTCTTAGTAGTTTGGAGAAATTTTCAGTGCGCTGAAAATAAAAAAACAATAGGAAGCGGAAAAAAAGACAATGGACTTCGGCAGAAATGTTAAGAAGTGTATAATTCATTCCTTTGAGAGAGTATCTGAACAGAAATCGAGAAGTGAATGTTTTTCGGATGATGTTTGGGGGTAAAAACGATAGTTTTAGAGATAACATATTCATAATCAAAGAATTATCAGAACGCTCAAAAATCTCGAAAAATTGCGTCCGGCGAACTTTTTTGAGATTTTTGAAAAATTTTGTATTCTATTGATTTTCAACAATTTATCTCCTAATTAAAAATTTCATCTCTTCGTCCTCGGCAAAAAATCACTTCAAATGTTAAATTTTCATTTTGGGCGAAAATATCATTTTGTCATTTTAAGAAGCAGCTTTTTTAGCGTGTTTGAATGATTATCTTACAATGGAAGAGTCTATCGAAAACGAACAGGAAAAAATCTGTTGAGAAACAGCCATATTTAATTCAAGTAAGCCTCAGAATGGACAAACAATGAAGCTTTCAAGAACAAAGTCATTAAAAACACGTTCAAAGGTAGCCACAGTACACCTTCAATGTGAAAAAAACGGATATTGGCATGTACTTGTTACAGTTTCAGTATAACATATACCCAAACATCAAGGAAATGTAAAATAAAAAAGAAAACGATAAAAGACGGATAAAAAATATACTTATTCAACAATAAATCCTTAACTTTGCTACATGAAAGCAGCCAGACGGTCTGTCGCTGGCATCTACAGCAGTGGATGAAAGAGGAAAGTCCGGGCAGCACAGGGCATCCCACTTCCTAATATAGAAGGAGTCCGTGAGGGTTGAGTAATGCAGAAGAAAATAACCGCCTGTCTTTTTACCACAAGCGGAATGACGACACACTGTACCTGTACAGTTTTCGCTTTCCGATTGTAGTATTCTTGGCAGGTAAGGGTGAGAAGGCGGGGTAAGAGCCCACCAGCGGTGTGGTGACACTATCGGCTGTGCATCTTGGGAGCTGCAAGTTCATGTAAACCGGCGCAGAATTGTCATGTCTGTCATGGACATGAGGGATTCGATGAGGGTTGCCCGCCCAAGCCGGAGGGTAGAACGCTTGAGCTATGAGGTGACTCATAGTGTGGATAAATGACAGACGCTTGATTCGGGCGAGAGCCTTTTCAAGTACAGAACCCGGCTTACAGGCTGACTGCTTTCTTTTTATTGCAATAATCCGGTTTCTTAAATTCTGACCGGAGATTACGATGTCTTTATGTTCCAAGGTAACAAAATAAAATCATTCGCACGACATTTCTCAACGGACAATCCAATTTCAACTTATCGGGCACACCGCCTAAATAATCAGAGGAACTGAGTTATCTGCAGGAATCAAAACAAAAAGAAATCAAACACTATAATTTATGTTCAGGCAACTTGCTATCATCATCGGCTGTCTCGCCGTCGGGGAATTTGTCATCTGGCTTACCCACATACCCGTCCCTTCAAGTATAATAGGTATGTTGTTGCTCACGCTGCTGTTGAAAATCGGCTGGGTTAAAATGGAATGGGTAGAAACAATATCCAA
Organism: Bacteroidaceae bacterium; assembly: GCA_017621515.1. Lineage (GTDB taxonomy): Bacteria > Bacteroidota > Bacteroidia > Bacteroidales > Bacteroidaceae > RGIG8745. Next base: position 11,580 of record JAGASY010000128.1, on the reverse strand, counting down.
TTTTCTCGTAAAGAACATGGGATTCTTCTTCGTTCCGCCAGGAGTGGCACTGATGTTATATTTCGACCTCATCAAGAAAGAGTTTTTTCCTATCTTGATTTCTGTGATTGTAAGCACGGCTCTCGTCCTTGTCGTCACAGGATGGGTGCATCAGATTATGCGCAAATACTGGAAAATAAAGATGCCGCACATGAAAATCAGGAAAAAGAAAAAGCATAGGCAAGAAGATTAGTAGAACACATTTTACATAAACAGACATCACATCATGCACGAATATCTATCCAACGATTATTTTTTGCTGACACTGACATTCGGTATATACTTCATATCCAAACTTATCAGACGCTATCTGCGTCTGGCAATATTCAATCCCATACTTGTCAGCATAGCTTTCCTCATTGTATTTCTGAAGATAAACGACATCGACTACGAGACTTATCAAGCCAGTGGTTCCAAAATAGACTTTTGGCTCAAACCTGCCGTGGTGGCACTGGGTGTACCGCTCTATAAGCAACTTAACTCCATCAAACAGCAAATCATGCCAATCCTCATGTCTCAACTGGTAGGATGCCTCACGGGAATAAGTTCTGTGGTAGTCATAGCTAAGATACTCGGAGCTTCCAAACCTGTCATCTTGTCACTTGCATCCAAATCTGTGACCACCCCTATCGCAATGGAAGTCACAGAGAGCGTGGGCGGTATTCCATCGCTGACAGCCACCATTGTAGTGTGTGTCGGAATATTCGGTGCTGTGGCCGGATTCCGGATACTCATGCTCGGCAAGGTCGGAATGACGGATTCACAAGGTATATCATTGGGAACTGCCTCACATGCGGTAGGAACTTCGGCAGCTATGGAACGAAGCCATGAATGCGGAGCGTATGCAAGCCTCGGACTGACCATCAACGGCATATTCACAGCCATACTGACACCATACGTATTAAAAGCTATGGGCATGATATAGACAAAACGCAGGAAGCATGTTTATATACTTCTATCATGCAAAAGCTCTGTTCAGTCCTCCACAAGGTACATCCATGTGGAGGACTGAACAGTTTATAACCGCACCCGTAACTACTCAGCCCATCGTTTTCTTAAAAAAAGCAAAATAAAAAAACTTTACTGCGCCATAAAATTAAACTATTGCCTCTATTCCAAGTCATAATCGCCGAACAGTAAAATTAAGTTATATAAACGAAATGACAAATATCAATGGTTATACAAATAAATAAGCATGAATAAAAAAGGATTGATCATTGCTCTTTCGATACTGTCCGTGGCAGACAACATCGAAGCACAGAAGAAATGGACGCTGGACGAATGTATAGCGTATGCACTCGAAAACAACATCCAGCTAAAGCAAAACCGTATCACAAACGAACAAAACAAGATTGACATTCTGCAAAGCAAGGCACAGTTGTTTCCAAGCCTTTCTTTCAGCACCAATCAGAATGCCTCATACCGACCGTACAGCCAGTCAACAATCAATCTGACAAACGGAAGTATGACGAGTTCTCAATCATTGGTCACATATAACGGAAGCTATGGTCTGAACGCAAACTGGACAGTATGGAACGGCGGACGCAACAGCAAAAACATCAAGAAGAACGAATACACGGCAGAAATATCCGACTTACAGACAGAGCAAACTGCCAATACGATTCAAGAACAAATAGCACAGATATATGTACAGATTCTATATCAGACAGAAGCAGTCGATGTATGTGAGGAAATTCTGAAAGCATCCCGGATGCAACGAGACCGTGCCAAAGAAATGGTTGAAATAGGAAGTCTTGCCAAAGCAGACCTTGCACAACTGGAGGCGCAGACCAATCAGGACGAATATAATCTTGTAAATGCCCAATCCATTCTCGCCAACTACAAACTGCAACTGAAGCAGATACTCGAGATTGTGGAGATTGATGATTTCGATATAGCTATTCCGCAAATCGACGACAATTCTGTACTGACAGTCGTTCCGGCAAAAAATGAAGTATATGCTTCTGCCGTCACAAGCAGACCGGAAATACAAAGCGGCAAGCTCAACATTGAGGCACAAGAACTGAGCATCGACATCGCAAAACGCGGATATTATCCGACTGTAAGTCTGACTGCCGGAATAGGAACCAATCACGGAAGCGGAACTGACATCGCTTTTGGAAGCCAGATAAAGAAGAACTGGAGCAACTCAATCGGCCTGACCGTATCCGTTCCCATTTTCGACAACAGACAGAACCGCACCAATATTCAGAAAGCCAAACTGACCAAACAATCGAGTGAACTTGATTTACAGAATGCCCAGAAGGAACTTTACAGCAGTATAGAGGAATATTGGCTCAATGCCACCACTTCGCAGCAGCAATACATTTATGCAAAAAGCAATGTGGAAAGTATGCAGGAGAGCTATGATCTGGTAAGCGAACAGTTCCGCCTCGGACTGAAAAACATTGTGGAACTGACCACAGGCAAGAATAACCTGCTGCAAGCCGAACAGCAAATGCTCCAAAGCAAATACACCACTCTACTGAATTTAGCCATGTTGCGCTTTTATCAGGGAAACGGTGTCACATTATAATGCAAAAATAAATAACACAACGAAACAAACAGTACAAAATAATGAGAATCAAACAAATTGCCATGCCTGTAGCCTTTGTTGCAGCTACAGTCTTTTTTACATCATGCCAAAACACTCCTAAAGTGTCATACAATACTGCCGCTGTCGAAAGACAGGACATTTCAACCAGTATCACTGCCACAGGAACGATAGAACCTGTCACAGAGGTAGAAGTAGGTACGCAGGTATCAGGTATCATCGACAAAATATATGTCGATTATAACAGCACTGTCCACAAAGGCGACGTCATTGCAGAGCTTGACAAGACTAATCTGCTCAGTGAACTTGCCAGCGCACAGAGCAATCTGATAAACGCAAAAAGTTCGCTCGATTACCAGACCTCCAATTTCAACCGCTACAAGACTCTTTTCGAGAAAGGTCTTATCAGTACCGATGACTATGAGAACGCACGTCTGCAATACATTCAGGCAAAAGAGCAATATGCCATTCAACAGCAGAATGTGGCCAAGGCACAAACCAATCTCGGATATGCCACTATCACAGCTCCTATCGACGGTGTAGTACTCAGCAAAGAAGTGGAAGAAGGACAGACTGTGGCTTCAGCCATGACAACACCTACATTATTTATCATAGCCCAAGACCTTACGGATATGCGTGTAATTGCAGATGTAGATGAAGCCGACATAGGCGGAGTGATAGAAGGACAGAGAGTCACTTTTACGGTGGACGCTTATCCAGACGACATATTCGAAGGAAATGTGACTCAAGTACGCCAAGAGGCTACAACGGAAAGCAATGTGGTGACATACGAGGTTGTAATCTCTGCCCAAAACGACGAATTGAAGCTTAAACCGGGATTGACAGCCAATGTGACCATATTCACCAATGAGAAGAAAGGTGTATTGTCAGTTCCTTCAAAAGCTCTGAAATTCACTCCCAACGAAAATATGCTCTCAAAAGAAGAGACCATCATTGACTGCGACGGCAAGAATAAAGTATGGGTGAAAGAAGGAAACGAATTTAAAGCTATTGCCGTTTCAACAGGTACAACCAACGGAATACTCACCGAAATTACATCAGGAGTCAAGGAAGGTGATAAAGTCATCACTGAGTTTTCAATGGCTGGAATAGCAGAAGACGAACAGCAGCAAGGCAACAAAAATCCATTCATGCCGGGACCTCCTAACAGAAACAAGAAAAAATGACATTCACACAGGAACTATGCAAGAAAAGAACAAAAAAGTTGTCATAGAACTTGACAATGTAAAGCGTGATTTTATCGTCGGTTCAGAGGTGGTACATGCACTTCGAGGAATATCATTCAAAATATATGAAGGTGAGTTTGTCACGATAATGGGAACATCCGGTTCCGGAAAATCCACTCTCCTGAACCAGTTGGGATGTCTTGACACACCGACAAGCGGAGAATATTTTCTGGACGGAACCCCTGTCAGAAAAATGTCGAAGTCGCAGCGCGCCAAATTGAGGAACAGAAAAATCGGATTTGTGTTTCAGAACTATAATCTGCTGTCAAAAACCACTGCTGTAGAGAATGTGGAACTTCCGCTCATGTACAATGCCAAATATAATGCCAAACAACGTCGAGAAGCAGCGATAGCCGCACTTGAAGCGGTTGGTCTCGGCAATCGTCTTGAACACAAATCGAATCAGATGTCCGGCGGACAAATGCAACGAGTGGCTATAGCAAGGGCACTGGTCAACAATCCCGCGGTCATACTCGCAGACGAGGCAACCGGAAATCTCGACACACGGACTTCGTTTGAGATGCTCGTGTTGTTTCAAAGGCTTCATGCCGAAGGCAGAACAATAATTTTTGTGACGCATAATCCGGAAATAGCACAATACAGCAGCCGCAACATCATGTTACGGGATGGAAAGATTCGGGAAGACAAGGAGAACAATAATATCCTGTCTGCCGCAGAAGCACTGGCTGCACTGCCCAAACCGCAGGATGACTAAAGAATCAATATAGTTCAAAAAATCAAGAAACAAAAGCCTACGACAACACACAAACGTCATAAAGCATCTTGTTTCAGGAATCAAACAATAGACAATGAATTTCATCAATCTGTTAAAAGTCGCGTTTCACGCAATAGCCAACAACAAGTTCAGGTCTTTTCTCTCTATGCTCGGAATCATCATCGGTGTAGCAGCAGTCATCATCATGATGGCAATAGGACAAGGCTCAAAGGAGAGCGTAAGAAAGAACATATCTCAGATGGGAACTAATGTCATTATGATACGTCCGGGAGCAGACATGCGAGGAGGTGTCAGACAAGACCCTTCCGCCATGCAGACATTAAAACAGGAAGACTATGAGAGTATTGTACGTGAAAAGAAATTTATCACATACGTCAGTCCGGAGGTGTCATCTTCAGGACAGGCCATTTACGGAGCTAACAACACATTGACTTCCATATACGGCGAAGGCCTTGAATATTTTGACATCAAACAATGGGTGGTGGAAGATGGAGAATGTTTCACGGAAGAAGACATAAAGAAGAGTTCCAAAGTGTGTGTTGTCGGCAAAACTATAGTGGACGAGCTGTTCCCCAATGTGGCAGACCTTATAGGCAAGACGATTCGTTTTAAGTCCATACCTTTCCGCATTGTCGGAGTGCTGAAGTCAAAAGGATATAACAATTGGGGTATGGACCAAGATAATGTTATCATCGCTCCTTACACGACTGTCATGAAAAGGATTCTGGCGCAGACCTATTTCTCGTCCATCAATTGTTCTGCCATAACGGAAGAAATGACGGACGACGCCATTGAAGAGCTGACCACAATTCTCCGCAACAATCATAAACTGAAGGATGACGCTGATGATGACTTCACCATACGTTCTCAGCAGGAAATGATGGAAACCATGTCTTCCACAATGGACACCATTACCATCATCCTTGTTGTAGCTGCGGCATTCTCACTGCTTGTTGCAGGTATAGGTATCATGAATATCATGCTGGTATCCGTTACAGAACGTACAAAAGAAATAGGTTTAAGAATGTCGGTGGGTGCAAGAGGCATAGATATAAGCAACCAGTTCCTTATCGAATCCATCATGATTAGTATTACCGGAGGCATCCTCGGAATCATTGTGGGATGGCTTGGTACATATATCTGCGCCGCATTCAACTTGCCCACATCCATCCCATTGTGGAGCATACTTGTTTCATTTGCCGTATGTACGGTCATTGGTGTGGGATTCGGATATTTCCCGGCACAAAAAGCCGCATCAATGGACCCGATAGAAGCAATAAGATATGAATAACAATTATAAGGTTGTGAGGTTTTATGTTATAAGACAGACTATTAATAATGAATATAAAATTGCATAAAACCTCACAACCTTATAAATTCGTAACCTTATAACAATTTTATAACCTTCATAATCCTAAAGTCCAAACTTGAAGGTTTTATAAAAAAAAGCCGGCTCATTTGCTTAATTACAAAATTCTTTTCATAACTTTGCGTGAGAATATTTAACAATTTATTTTTATTCACTCTTAAACACGATAAAGTATATGGTTTACTCAAAAGAAGTACAGAACATGTGCTGTGTTGCCAAAGGTCCTAACCACGGACCAGCTCCAATTCCGGAAGAAGGAAAATGGGTGCAGGCAAAAGAAATCAAGGATATTTCAGGTTTGACTCACGGTATCGGTTGGTGTGCTCCTCAGCAGGGTGCATGCAAACTTACACTCAATGTGAAAGAAGGTGTAATTGAAGAATGCCTTGTAGAGACTATCGGATGCTCTGGTATGACTCACTCTGCAGCTATGGCTTCTGAGATTCTTCCGGGAAAAACTATCCTTGAGGCTCTTAATACAGACCTTGTTTGCGACGCAATCAACACAGCCATGCGCGAACTGTTCCTTCAGATTGTCTATGGACGTACACAGTCTGCTTTCTCTGAAGGCGGTCTCATGGTTGGTGCAGGTCTTGAAGATCTCGGTAAGGGTCTTATCTCTCAGACTGGTACTCTTTATGGAACAAAGCTCAAAGGTACTCGCTACCTCCAGCTTACAGAAGGCTACATCACAAAGATGTTCCTCGACAAAGACGACCAAGTTTGCGGATATGAATTCGTACACATGGGTAAATTTATGGATGCCATCAAGAAAGGTGTTTCTGCAGACGAAGCTCTCAAGAGTGTAACAGGTACATACGGACGTACAAAGGCAGAACAGGGAGTTGTTAAATCTATTGACCCACGCAAAGAATAATAAGGAGGAAGCAAAATATGATAAGAGAAGTAAGTTTTGAATCACAGGACCGTCGTATCAAGCAGATTCTCGCTGCTCTGAACGAGAACGGCATCGCTTCTATCGAAGAAGCTAATGAAATCTGCGAGAAAGCTGGTCTCGATCCTTACAAGACTTGTGAGGAGACTCAGATGATCTGCTTCGAGAATGCAAAATGGGCTTATGTAGTAGGTTCAGCTATCGCTATAAAGAAAGGTTGCAAGAATGCAGCTGACGCAGCAGAAGCTATAGGTATAGGTCTTCAGGCATTCTGTATCCCTGGTTCAGTAGCAGACGACCGTAAAGTAGGTATCGGTCACGGTAACCTCGCAGCACGTCTTCTCCGTGAAGAAACTCAGTGCTTCGCATTCCTTGCTGGTCACGAGTCATTTGCAGCAGCAGAAGGTGCTATCAAAATTGCAGAAATGGCAAACAAAGTTCGTACAAACCCTCTCCGTTGTATCCTCAACGGTCTTGGTAAAGACGCTGCTATGATTATCAGCCGTATCAACGGATTCACATACGTTCAGACCAAGTTCGACTACTATACAGGAGAACTCAATATTGTAAAGGAAACTCCTTACTCTGACGGTCCTCGCGCAAAAGTAAAGTGCTATGGTGCTGATGATGTTCGCGAAGGTGTTGCAATCCTTTGGCACGAGAATGTGGATGTATCTATCACTGGTAACTCTACTAACCCAACTCGTTTCCAGCATCCGGTTGCAGGAACATACAAGAAGGAGCGTGTGCTTGCTGGTAAGCCATACTTCTCTGTTGCTTCTGGTGGTGGTACAGGACGTACACTTCACCCAGACAACATGGCAGCAGGTCCTGCATCTTACGGTATGACAGACACACTCGGCCGTATGCACTCAGACGCTCAGTTCGCAGGTTCTTCTTCAGTTCCAGCTCACGTTGAGATGATGGGATTCCTCGGTATCGGAAACAACCCTATGGTAGGTTGTACTGTAGCTTGTGCTGTAAATGTAGCTCTTGCACTCAGCAAATAATTGACATTAATTATATAAACATTAAAGCTTCCCGTCATCATGAAGATGGCGGGAAGCTTTTTTATTTCCAGCTCCACAACAAATAAAACTAATAAGGTTATTTCAAGGCTAAAACAATCATAACCTTGCAAAAGACTTTACACTTCGGTAGAAAAAGAGTAATTTTGTCAGGCAAACTATTAGGCAGCAAGATTTTCAGGATACTGATGCCAATAAAAGGATTATGCAATAAGAAAATAAAAGAAGTCAAAGAAGCAAAAGTCAAAAAATAAAAGAGCAAAGAAATATAATGATTAAGAGAAATTTACACAATATCCCATATATACCGACATCTCACGGTGCCGGTATGAAGCGTGTCTTAATCGCCAATGAAGAAACGGAAAGCAAAATTACACAAATAGCTATTACGGAACTCACACACGGCACTACTATACAAGAGCATGTTCACCCGGATATGGATGAATATTTCTATATCATAAAAAATGAGCCGAACATCTCTTATGCCCATTGCAATGACCAACACGCAAATGAGGCAGCCATGATTGTCATCATAAACGAAACAGTTCATGAATGCGCCAAAGATGATATAATCTATGTGCCAGCCGGTTCCCGCCATAGGATAGAAGTGTTTTCAGATGTTACTATAATGACAATAGGAGTCGAAAGATAAAAATGAGAACATCGTCTTGCATAGCTTCCACAGCATTCATGCTTGCATTATCACATATCTACATATCTCATGCCGCAGCACAAAGCGACAAAATGCTGCATACGCAAGAAATACTGACAGAAAAGTCCAGAAAACTTATAGAAAGACTACAAAACGATTCAGACACAACACGCAAAGGCAAGAAATCACTGCTCATAAGATTTGACAGTCTGCTAAGCAAAATGTATGAAACAAAAACGGACACCCACTATGTGGTGCGCCCTTCCACACACTGGACGTTGAAAATAAGAACAGACTTCAAAGCTACGAGGTTCACTGTAGAAGGGGCTGACATTTTCGGGAAACATTACACATACGAAATGAACAGCGAAGAAAAAAAGACGATTGGTATCAACATAAACTATAAAGGATTATCCACCTCCTTGTCTTTCAATCCCGCACACCTGACAGGTAAAAAGACCGACATGGAATGGTTCCTCAACTTCTACACCAACTCTTTTGGCGGTGACATATCCGTCAATAACCTCCATTCTTTCACCGGACACGTCAATCATGAAGGGGTAAACGAGAACATGGATTTTAGCGGTGTAAAACTGCAAAGCGTGACTGTCAACGGATATTATGCCTTTAATAAACGCAAATTCTCATACCCTGCCGCATTCACACAAAGCTATATACAGAAAAGAAGCCAAGGGAGTTTCCTTCTTGGCGCATCATTCTCCACAGGCAACATCAAGATGCCCGCCAATCTGATAAACACAGACAAAGGATACGACATAAGACGCATAAACATGACTCATGCCACACTGGGCGCAGGTTATGCCTATAACTATGTGCCGGGAAAACGCTGGCTCTTGCACTTGTCCGCCCTACCCTCTTTCGTGATCTGGAAAAACTATAATCTGTATTCTGCCGACAGACAAGAAAAAATGCCGTGGAGATTTTTTGATTTCTCTGTCACCGGAAGATTTTCCGCCATATATTCCACCGGATTCTACTTCTTCGGGGTCACATCCGTATATCAAATGTACAAAGTGGGAGAAGAAGAAAAATTTGCTCTCATGAAAGAGAACTTCAAAGCCAGATTCTTCGCAGGAATAAGATTCTAAGAGTTACAAAAGAAAAAAGCACATGACAAAAGATATGACAGTCGGAGCACCATTCCGGCTAATTCTGAATTTTGCAATGCCGCTGCTTCTCGGCAGCATTCTCCAACAGACATACAGCCTGATAGATGCCGCCATAGTAGGCAGATACCTCGGCATAAACGCTTTGGCGGGAGTCGGAGCAAGCACCTCCGTCACCTTTCTCATACTCGGGTTCTGCAACGGCTGTACCGGGGGATTCGGCATTCCAATAGCCCAATCATTCGGTGCAAAGAACTATACGCAGATGCGCTCATACATATATAACAGCTACTGGGTAGGAGGAGCCATATCCGTGATACTCGCCATCATCACCTCCCTCCTGTGCGCACCCATCCTAAAATGGATGCAGACTCCGGACATCATATTCAACGATGCCTACAACTACCTGCTCGTCACATTCATCGGCATTCCTTTTTCGCTGTCCTACAACCTGCTGGCAAGCATCATCCGCGCTCTCGGAGACAGCAAGACACCTTTCTTATTTCTGCTCATAGCCTCAGTGCTCAATGTTGTCTTCGACCTGGTATTCATCGTACTGTTCGGATGGGGAACAGCCGGAGCCGCCATCGCCACAGTCATTGCACAAGGAATCTCCGTCATATTATGCTGGAGATACATGCATCGCCATTTCCCCATTTTAAAAGAAACAGCTCCCGTAGGAGGAATCTGTGAACGGTTGTCAAGAAGAAACATAAAGACACTCCTCGGAATGGGTATTCCGATGGGACTACAGTTTTCCATCACAGCAATAGGAAGCATCATACTGCAAAGTGCAAACAATTCTCTCGGAGCCATATACGTCACAGCCTTTACCGCAAGTATGCGAATAAAGATGTTTTTCATCTGCCCGTTTGAAAACCTCGGAATAGTCATGGCTACCTATTGCGGTCAGAATCTCGGTGCCGGACAAATAGACCGCATCCGTTCCGGCATCAAATCAGCTATGGGCATGATGACATGCTACACCCTGTTTACCATGATAATCCTCCTGCTGTTCTCGCGCGATTTGTCAACACTCTTCGTCGATTCTTCAGAAACGGAGATTCTCGACAGAAGTGAACAGTTTCTGCATATCTCATGCTTTTTCTATATCTTTCTCGGCACTCTCTGCATCTTGCGCTACTCCCTTCAAGGTGTGGGATTCACCAACCTCTCCATGCTTTCCGGAGTGTTCGAAATGATAGCCCGAATAACCGTCAGCCTCACCCTCGTACCTTTGCTTGGCTTCATCGGTGTAGCCATAGGAGACCCTGCCGCATGGATTGCCGCAGACATCTTCCTCATACCTGCCATGTGGAAGGTGTATGGGAAATTAAAGAACAGGCAATATAAGAAAGCAGTCCAAGCTTAAATTTATTTGTCATAATTATGTGGATACACTCACAGCCTATCTCTATTTTCATGTAGTCTCCCCATGTTTTTGTAAATGTATTAACGGGAGTCTGTTGAGAACATCCACATAAATGGCAAAAACATACAAAAATCGACATTTCCAATTTGACAAAATGATATTTTCGTCTAAAATGAAAATTTAACACTTGGAGTGTTTTTTTGCCGAGGAGAAAAAGAGGAAAATTTCAGTTCAAATATAATACATTGATAATCAAATAAATACAAAATTTCTCAAAACGCTCAAAAAAGTTTGCCGGACGCAATTTTTCGATATTTTTGAATATTCTGATAATTCTTTGATTATGAATATGTTATCTCTAAAACCATCGTTTTTACCCCCAAACACCACCCGAAAAACATTTACTTTTCGATTTCTGTTCAGCAGCTCGTCTAAAGGTGCGAATTATACACTTCTTAACATTTAGACTGAAGTCCACCATTGTTTTTTCCGCTTCCTAATGCTTTTTCAAAAACTCCACGCTGAAAATTTCTCCAAACTACTAAGTTTTTAAAATTGCAG
>JAGASY010000127.1 GCA_017621515.1 Bacteroidaceae bacterium | reverse complement strand
GAACTCGCGACCCCAACCTTGGCAAGGTTGTGCTCTACCAACTGAGCTATTTCCGCAATTAAAACAGTCATCATGGTCATCACCTACAAAACAGCATCTCCATCTTTTAATAAAGAAACCTATCCATTATTCCATAGAAGCCAACCCTAACGAAATATGACTCTACGACTGTGCCCACGACAAGACTCGAACTTGCACGTCTTTTGAACACTCGCACCTGAAACGAGCGCGTCTACCATTCCGCCACATGGGCATTGCACAATGGAATGCATATCCAAACCACAATGATGAAATGAGCGGAAAACGAGACTCGAACTCGCGACCCCAACCTTGGCAAGGTTGTGCTCTACCAACTGAGCTATTTCCGCAACATTTTCTGTTATATAAGAGGCTTTTTGTCACCTCTTATGCTCTTCCTCCGAATTGCGAGTGCAAAGGTAAGACTTTTTACAATTCCGACAAAATAAAATTCCACTTTTTTGCAAAAAACTTAGGAATCGCTTAATTCCTTATTCAAGTTTAGAAGATTGAGCTTGCTCACAAAAAGAAAATATCTGTTTTCGATACCTCTATGCACATACAATATGTTTTCAAAACATTATCCGTGTATATAGAGTATAATACGCTTTCTTCTAAAAAGATACTGTCTTCTCTATTGAGAATTATATCAGTATTCCCGTTTTGAGAATATCCGCATAAAGAGGATTATTGGTATCTTCTGTAAGTAGAACAGGCTCTATAAGGTTGCTTATCTTGCGTTTCAACTTCCATAGCAAGGGAGTATCCTCAAAATAGTTGTCGCTCATGCGCTCCACAACCACAGCTATATCTATATCACTTTCTTCCGTATAATTGCCCTTGCTAAATGAGCCATAAAGGTAAAGAGCCTTTAATGGCAACCGTTCTGCAACCGCCACTTTATAGCGTTGTGCCAATTTTATAGCTTGCTCTTTATCCATGTTCTTAATTTGTCAGTTTGTTCAATCAAATCTTTGCAACGGTCAGCAGTCAGACTTTTCATCAACCGTTCCTTGTATGAGGGATAACGTGCTTCTATGTTCAACGGTTCAAGTTCGTCTATGAAATCCAACTGTTCATCCGACATATCTTTATCCAAACCGCTTTTTTCTGCAAGCCTTGATAAGCTATGAATCTTCAAAGGCGGTTCTTCTAAAACATTGCTCCAGTACGCTTTGAGTATTTTTTCTATCACTTGGTGGCACATGAAACCGACATAAAGGTAACGCTTGGTTACAAGCATTGCATTAGCCGTGTCAAAATCGTAATCTGACATTTCAATCCAATATGTAACTTTATCATTCATTGCCTTTTAATGGTTTACCAACTGCAAATATATAGAATTTATTTGAGAAACTATCATTTGAAATAGGAAAACGGTTTTATCGGTGTATAAATCTGCAATTTGCATAATGGTATTTTTTTCTAACTCTCCCTATAAAATGAATTATTCTTGAAAAAAGTGGCTCATTCCTATTTCTTTTTTGGGGCATATTGCAGATTTCTTTTCACTATCAATTACTGCCCATTTGCCATTTTCAATAACAACACTCTCGCTTTCCAACAATTCATCCAAATGATGCAAATAATAAATTACAGAAGGCTTACTATTGATTACGAATTCCTAACGGATACGGCAGAAGCAATGGTGACGGTGGCATTTATACAAATCCTCCTTCAGAGATTCTTCTAATCATTTTAAAACAGATTCTGAATTTGACATTTTAGACAGTACATTTAAATGATGATATAACCTCTAAAATAAAAATCTCGGTGCTGAGAGGAATTAAAAACGATATGCAAAATTCTCAAATCCACACTGTGGTTTTTATAATCCACAGTGTAGTTTACAAAATCCACAGTGTGGATTTTATAATCAACAGTGTGGATTTGAGATTTTTGAGTATTGTTTTCTATTCCTTTATGCACAGACAATATATTTTCAAAGCATTATCCGTGTATATAAAGTGTAGTATGTTTTCGTCGATACAGGCAAGTATTTCGCTTTAGACTACAGTAACGAAAGTTACAATGTGTCTTGTAAAATAAAAACAGGATTCTCGTCCAACCCAGAGAATCAACACTTGCAAAACTTGGATATTTTATTTATAGGGACTGTATATATCGGATTGGATTCCATTTGTTAAAGCATGGAATCCAATCCTAAAAAACGACAAGAGTATATTAAGAAACTGTTTTAAGAACAAATAAAGTCAGTCCATTCTGTCGCGGTAATCTTCATAAGTAAACCGGCGGAAAAGCTCAAATGCCCCATCCACATGAAGCAGTCCTATAGAAGGATGCGAAATGCCGTTAAACATACAAGTCTTTACGGTCGTGTAATGAATCATATCTTCAAAGATAATATTTTCTCCCACTTTCAATTCATGGTCAAACTTCCACAATCCCATAAAGTCGCCACTCAAACAACTGTTTCCACCTATCCTATACACATGTTCATTGTTTTGTGCAGCCTCCAAAGAATCATCATCCAAAGTTTCCGCACCTCTGACAGCCGGCTTATAAGGCATCTCCAGACAATCGGGCATGTGACACGTAAAGCTGGCATCTATAATCGCAGTTCTCACCCCACTGTTTTCCACGATGTCCACCACAGAAGTCACAAGAGGACCAGTCTGCCATGCAAACGCAGAACCCGGCTCAAGAATCACACGCAACCACGGATAACGTGACCGGAAATCCCGCAGAGTCTCAATCAGCAAGCCAGTATCATAGTCTTTTCGTGTCATAAGATGACCTCCCCCGAAGTTTATCCATTTCAATTGAGGGAACCATCCGGCAAACTTCTCCTCTATATGCACAAGAGTACGACGGAAAACATCTGCCCCACTCTCGCAATGGCAATGAATATGAAAACCCTCCACACCTTCCGGCAATTTTTCGGAAAGCGCAGACGCGAGTATGCCAAAGCGGCTGCCCGGAGCACACGGATTATAAAGTTCGGTCTCAATCTCCGAATATTCGGGATTCACCCGCAAACCGCACGAAACAGCCGGTCGAGAAGCCAGTCCGGAAGGAGCGATACTTGCATTATATGCCGAAACCAAAGGATAGAAGCGTTCATACTGACTCATGGAGTTAAAAGTAATGTGACTGCTGCATTCCATTATTTTCTGGAAGTCAGCCTCCGTATATGCCGGTGAATAAGTATGTGCAAGACTGCCAAACTCTTCATACGCAAGACGCGCCTCATAGACAGAGCTGGCAGTGGTGTGGTTTATATACTCCCTGAATATGTGGAAAGATTTCCATAGGGCAAAAGCCTTGAAAGCAAGTATGATTTCAACTCCTGCACTGTCAGCCACTCTTTTTATGACATCAAGATTACGGCGAAGAAGTGATTCTTCCATCACATAACACGGCGAAGGAATGCAAGAAATATTCTTTTCTAAAAGTGATTTCATTACACAATTCTTTTTATGATACAATCAATCAATAATCTTAAAACGGGCGAATTTCAACAAGAGCTGCTTCACACCAGCATTTTGGAAACGTACAGTGGCTTTACAGTTTTCACCCGTTCCTTCCAGTTTCTCAACGGTTCCAATGCCAAAGCGTTCATGCTCTATGCACCGTCCCACTTCTATTTCCGAAAAACGGGAAGATGAATTTGCCGATGCAGAAGGAGACACTGGCTTACGCACAGCAGAAGAAACCGGAGACAGGCGACGTATCGACGGTGAAGGCGGCACAAACTCAGGCTCAGACTGTACTTTCTTTTCCTCCGACTGTTTTTCTTTTTCCTCTACAGCCACAGAGGAAGCATTCTGATTTAATTCAAACTCATTTATGCTGTATGACTCACTAACATACGTACCTTTCTCCTCAGAAAAAAGGCTGCGACGACGTTTCCATGGAAGTTCCACTTCGTCCGTACTTTTCCTTGCAGCAGCACGCGATGTGGAAAATCCCCGGTCAAGATATTTCGAATCAATATCACTGATAAAACGGCTTGGTGTACCAAATTCCATTCTTCCATAGCGAAAACGGCTCTTTGCATACGTAAGGAAACAATGACGCTCCGCACGAGTAAGAGCCACATAGAACAGCCTCCTCTCCTCCTCCATTTCTCTTTGCGAAGAACCCGCCATTGCACTCGGGAAAAGGTTTTCTTCAAGACCAACCACAAATACGGTAGGAAATTCAAGTCCCTTTGCCGAATGTATAGTCATAAGAGTCACCTTGTGCTCATCTTCTCCCTTGTCAGTATCCACATCAGAAAGAAGCGATACCTCCGACAGGTAATCACTGATAGTGACATTCTGGTTGCCTTCCTCCATCCGCGATGTACAGAAGTCCTCCAGTCCGTTCATAAGTTCCTCCACATTCTCCTGTCTGCTCAGATTCTCAGGGGAGCGATCCTGATAGATATCGGCAATAATACCGCTTTGTTTGACAATAGTTCTTCCCACCTCCCCTGCTGTTTGAGTATTTGCCATGTCTATAAACGAAGCAATGAGGTTGCGGAACTCACCAATGCGCGTAGAAACAGCTTTTGAAAGATTCAATCCATACGCAAGAGGATTGTTTATCACTTCCCAAAGACTGGTATTCTGCACCGTGGCGACAGATACTATTTTAGAAAGAGTGGTATTGCCTATTCCGCGCGCCGGATAATTAATCACACGCTTGAAAGCCTCCTCATCGTTAGGATTCACTGCCAGACGGAAATAAGCTATAATATCCTTAATCTCCTTACGCTGATAGAATGACAATCCGCCATATATTCTGTAAGGAAGACCATTTTTGCGCAATGCCTCCTCGAATATACGGCTTTGGGCATTTGTACGGTAAAGTATGGCAAAGTCCGAGTACTCACATTTTTCCCGGCTCTGCAACTGTTTTATTCTTCGCACAACAATCTGCCCTTCCTCTACATCCGAATAAGCTTCTGTCACACTAATCCGTTCACCGGGTTCTTTCTCAGAAAAAACATTCTTACGTATCTGGCTGCGATTCTTACTTATCAAACTGTTTGCAGCAGCCACAATGGTCTGAGTAGAACGATAATTCTGCTCAAGCTTGAACATTCTGCTGTTTGAATAGACATCTTTGAAAGTAAGGATATTATCAATATTCGCACCGCGAAATGAATATATACTCTGTGCGTCATCACCCACCACACACACTTTCTGCGTTTCTTTCGTAAGCAGCCACACGATGCGGTGCTGTGCAAAGTTCGTATCCTGATACTCATCCACAAGCACATATCTGAAACGCTCTGCATACTTACGGCATATCTCCGGATTGAGGTCTAACAGCCGATAAGTATATACAAGTATATCGTCAAAGTCCATCGCATCCGACTGCTTGCAACGGTTACTATACCTTATATATATGTCGCGCAATGCCGGAACTTTGTTTCTCACATCATTCTGATAATTCGCCGGATTGGCAGCATACTCCTCCGCACTCACAAGCTGATTCTTTGCATTGGAAATCTGCGACAGCACGGATGCAGGCTTATAAATCTTTTCATCAAGCCCCATCTCTTTCACTATATCCTTTATAAGACCACGACTGTCCGCCGTGTCGTAAATAGTAAAATTAGAAGAAAAGCCAATCTGTTCGTATTCCGCACGCAATATACGCAGAAAAACAGAATGGAATGTTCCCATCCAAAGATAGCGTGCTTTCTCGTATCCCACAATATTGGAGATACGCATCTTCATTTCATTGGCAGCCTTATTGGTGAAAGTAAGGGCAAGCACAGACCACGGCTCATAGCCATTCTCCAACAAATAGGCGATTTTATGCGTGAGCACCCTCGTTTTCCCGGAACCGGCTCCGGCAATAATCAACGAAGGACCGTCACAATATTCAACAGCTTCACGCTGGTTAGGATTCAACGACTCTAATATTTCTTCTTTCATCTGTCATTCTTAAAATAAAATATCTTAGGAAGCTTCACATATTTTCTGCCTGCAACACCTTTCATATTGCTGTCATTCAGCTGTCTGACACCAAGTCCTTTATCCGTCAATGTCAGTTCAAGAGTCTGGGCATCGCTTCCTCTGTCACTCACAGCGCGCACCTCTGCACGGTTTTCCTCGATTTTGATTACTTTCAGAATAGCCCACGTACCATTAATGCTTCCTTGGAGAAACCCGAAGCAACTGTCAAGTTCAAGCCCCGGAACTGGTATAGAATCGTTATACAGATTAAGTTTCATACGGATTTTCAGTTCCTCATTGATAAACTGTCCCTTGAATGGTCTTTGCGCATATACAAACAATGAGCAAAAAAAGAATAAAAACAATATTACCGGACTCTTCTTCATTTTTCTGTTATCTTATTTTTATTTTGGATTCTCACAGGTTCAATCAAACCGTCGAGGTATAAATATTTTTTCAACTTATTCAATTTTTGAATACTTTGTATCTAATAATGTGCAAAGGTATTCAATTATCTTGAGAAGAATCTGATTTTATGCAAAATTATACAATTCAGCAGTCCGTTAAATTCTCAGCTAAATTTTATTTCTCATAATTATGTAGGGGGATTCACAGACTCCCTGCTTAAAAACAGGATTTGCATACACCCACTTAAAAACAGCAAAAAGCACGCTATAACGGCATTTTTCAATTTGACAAAATGATATTTTCGCCCAAAATAAAAATTTAACACTTCAAGCGATTTTTTGCTGATGGCGAAGAGACGAAAATTTTGGCTCAAATATAACTAATTGACAATCAATAGAATACAAATTTTCTCAAAATACTCAGAAAAACGTATCGGACGCAATTTTTTTGAGTGTTTTGAATATTCTGATAATTTATTGATTTCTAATCTATTACGCAAAAATTCATCATTATCATCTCCAAACTCCACCTTAAAACTATTCACTTTTAAGTTTTCGTACAGACGTTCTTCCAAGATGAGAATTTATACACTTCTTAACATTTTAGCCGATGCAAACAGCTCTTTTCTTGACTTCCTACTGTCTTTTTATTTTCAGCGCGCTGTCGTTAAATTTTCAGCGCACAGAAAATAAAAAAGCAGCGCACTGTGGCAAAAAAAACAGTGCGCTGAAAATGTGACGACAGTGCGCTGGAAATTTGAAAACTTAGTAGTTTTTTCAAAAAACTCTTCGCCGGAAATAAACAAATGTAAAAGAACCGTTCCGAAATGAAACACTATTTCACAATTCCCGGAGGCTTCACGAAATGCGCATAGAATCCCCATTCTTCGAGAAAAGTTCGGCGAGATTCATTTTGAAGCGTTCCAGAGAGCTTGAAATTTTAACACTTGACAAAATCAAAAAGACAGTAAAATCGCAGTAAAACAAGTAAATTGCAACCCAAACAGCCGACACAGCACACTTTTTGTCAAAATCAAACATCCCTCTAAAAAACGAATTCAAAAAATTTTTTATGGGACCTCAATTTTATAGTGAACAACACTTTCAATACCCATACTTTGTTTGCCAATCATTCCGACAGAAAACAAGAAAAAAACATGAAGATATGACACTATATTCAGTATAGACATATTATTTCGACAAAACACATCTTTATTTAGAACATGAGTGAAGAGAAAGCACAAAGCTTTCTAATGTCAGATTAATTGATTATTTTCGCGCAAAAATCAAAGTTTATGGGAATAACAATACGAAAAGCATCTGTGAGCGACTTGGAACGAATCATGGAGATATTTTGTTCTGCACGAAAGTTTATGGTTTCATCTGGAAACCCCAGCCAATGGATAAACGGTTACCCTCAACAAGAGCTTATTGCAAAAGAAATAGAGCAAGAACATTGTTATGTGTGTGTTACATCCAATCAGACAATATCGGGAACCTTCTGCTTATTGCCAAGCCCAGACCCTACGTATAACAAAATTTATGACGGAAAGTGGCTGAATGACGAACCTTACCATGTCATCCACCGTTTAGCTTCGGACGGCAGCGTCAAAGGGATAGGAAAGCTCTGCATTGATTGGTGCTTCAGCAAATGCGGAAACCTGCGGATGGATACTCATGAGGACAACCATATCATGCAGTCTTTGGCAAAGCGTTGCGGGTTTGTGAAATGCGGAATAGTTCATGTGGCTAACGGAACTTCTCGTATCGCCTATCAGCGCATTGCTCCATAAGTGTCCATCCGCCACATTATAATCGGATAATTGCAAACAAAATCTGAACAAAAATATCAAATGCCCCTAATGTATTCAATTTTTTTTGTTTATTTGCAGTAATTTTAATTAGGGAAAACATTTTATGAGCCAATACAAACTATTAGTGCTTGATATTGACGGCACTCTGACAAAGAAGGACAAAACAATTTCACCTTATACAAAGGAAACTTTAATCAATGCTCAGAAAGAGGGGCTTCGCATTGTGCTTGCATCGGGAAGACCTACATACGGCATTGCTCCCATAGCGGAGAAACTGCACATGTCGGAATACGAAGGATACATTCTGTCGTATAACGGAGGTGAAATTATAGACTGGACGACACGCGAAATACTTTATGCTAATGTTCTCGACGATGCTGTCAAACCTTATTTGTACCAGTGTGCAAAAAACAACGGTTTTCAGATCTTGTCATATTGCGACGAATATATCGTTACAGAGAATGCGGAAGACAAATATGTACGTCACGAAGCTTTCCTCAACAAAATGCCGATAAGGCAGGTGGCGAACTTCCTTGATGAAGTGACCTACAAGTTGCCGAAATGTCTGATTGTAGGCGACCCTGAGCCACTGCACCGACTTGAAATAGAAATGGCGGAGAAGCTAAAAGATAAGATGGGAGTATTCCGTTCTGAACCATTCTTTCTGGAACTGGTACCAAAAGGAATAGACAAGGCAAAATGCCTCAAAATACTATTGGAGAAGATAGGATTCAAGCGTGAGGAGATGATTGCTTGCGGAGACGGATTCAATGACATTTCCATGATTGAATTTGCCGGACTTGGTGTTGCTATGGCAAATGCCCAAGAGCCGGTGCGCCATGCTGCCGATTACATCACTTTAAGCAATGAAGAAGATGGGGTGGCAAAGGTAGTGGAACTATTCTGTTAATAGGGAGCTTTTCAAGCTGTTGCCCATCAATGTATTTGGGAAACTGTTTTAAATTTATTTGTTATAGCCATGTGGATGTCTTTGACAGACTCTTCGAAGACATCCACATGGCTATAACAAATAAAAAAACTTTCTAAATATTTCAACCGGACAAGAACTACCGATTCTCAATCCAGTCATCAATAAGTCTTCTGGCTATTGAAATCTTCTCAGGTATTTCCGGCAGGTTCTCCAATGTGAACCATCCGCCACTACTAAGTTCTTCATCTTGGAGATGAAGTTCGCCGCTGTCATAATCCGCCGTAAATCCAATCATGAGTCCGCAAGGAAAAGGCCAAGGCTGACTGCCGAAATACTTTATATTCTTTATCTTAAGATTTGTCTCCTCTTTCACTTCGCGTTCCACACATTGCTCAAGAGTCTCTCCCGTTTCCAGAAACCCGGCGACAAGTCCATAGAAATTACGTTTAAAGTTACGTGCATGAACAAGAAGAATCCATTCTTTACCTTCCTGTCTTTTACAGATTCGGACAATGATGGCAGGTGAAACCTGCGGCCATATTTCCTTTCCGCAGTTCGTACATACCTTGCTTATCACCGTCTGTCTCCTTGTCGGAGCACCGCAAGCACCACAGAACTTTGTATTTGAGTTCCAATATAACAGTTCCGAAGCCTTTGCTGCCATATCGTACATATTCTTCGGCAGCAACTTATAGGACTCACGCAAACCGACAAAAGACAACCCGGCAGCCACGTCCTGCACATGCGGTACAGAACATGCCACACACGAAACCGCTTCCATATCAGGAAGGACTTGAAGCGAATCGCAGTCCATTTCCTGAGCCAACGGAAATTCAATAGAAAAAGGGATAGAAAAAGGATGTCCTCCACGCGGAGTCATCCCTTTCATATCCACCAAGATATTGCCATCACAAAATACAAACCAGTATTTCTTTTCCGGCTGTTCTTTTTCACAACACATGGATTCAATCCTTATAAAAGTCTATATTCTCTTTAGTCAGCAGTTCTATAGACACATAATGATCACATTTTTGCTTTATATGCAGAACCGTAGCATTGAACAGGCTTCGGAAACAATTCTTTCCCTGAGCGTGTGGATGCTGGGCGATAAGAAAATCTACAGCACCATTCTTTATGCACTCAACATTGGCATCCACAGCATCATAACCGAGAAGAGACACATGACCATGTTCAGGCATTTCTTCACGTAAGAAGTTACCAATGATATGTATTGACGAATTGAATGAGAGTCCAAATCTTATGTCCGGATTCTCTGTAAAGAATTTGCGCATGATTTCTTTCATTCCCGGCTTATCATACGCATACAGAATCACATCTTTGATTTCACAATCAGGACAATGCTCCTTAATATATTGTCTGAATCCGACTTCCCTGTTCATCTGCTGTCGGGAAGCGACACGACCTTCGCCCAGAATCTTAAATATACAAAGCTTCTTAGGGTTGCCTCCGGCTGCCATCAGTATGATTCTGCCCGAAAACTCTCCGCTCTTGATAGAGTCCTGCCCATAAAAAGTAATAGGTTTGAACTCTGGCCAGTTCGAGTCAATAAGTGCAAAAGGAACATTCATTTCGTTAAGTTGTCCGATGAACTTAGTCATTATCGTATGATTAAGGATTGGACCAACAATAACAGCATAAGGGTTTGAATTTACCAGATTCTGGGATTCAACCTTAAAAGAATCGTCATTGAACGGATCGTATCTGAAAATCTTAAATGAAACCTTGAAATCATTGAAACGTCTTACACCTTCTATAAGACCTTTCTCCACTCTTGCCCAATAGCTATCCACTTCATGCATCGGAAGAATCGCAGCAAAATCATAAGTCTTGTTACAAGCAAGAGCACTGGCATAATGGTTTGGCACATAATTAATCTCGTCCAACACCTTTTGCACCTTCTCCAGACTTTCCTTGGATACATTGGTTCTTCCATGTATAACCCTATCCACAGTCCCGACTGAGACACCGGCTCTTTCAGCGATATCCTTTATTCTGATTTTCGATTGCACTTCCATCGTATTCTAACCTTGTCAATACACTGTTAATTGTTTTCAAATATCATGCAAAGTTACATGAAATAATGAATATCCTCAAAAAATACCCTGCTGATTTTCGTACAGCCTACGGTTTTCAGAAAAAATCAGGACATATCCAGATGTATTCGCAAGCCACTCCAAGCAATACCACGAATCAAATAAAACCAACAAAATTCTTCTTCAAATTTACTTTTTGCAAAATATTGCAGAATAAATGAGGATTATAGGGAAAAAAAGCGATATATTTGCATTTGTAAACATAGTTACTGTGCATTTACAACTTCGTTGTTATATATGTATTTCACATTTTTATTATGAGATTGACAAACAAAAGATTAATACAATAATAACCTATTACAAATAATCATTTATGGCAAAAATTGTGACAATGGGCGAGATTATGCTCCGCCTTTCACCTGAAGGGAATTATCGTTTTGTACAAGCTGAGAAATTCAACATCATCCCCGGAGGAGGCGAAGCTAATGTGGCTATCAGTTGTTCAAACTATGGACATGATTGCTATTTCGTATCAAAACTGCCAAAGCATGAAATAGGCCAGATTGCAGTTAATGCACTGCGCAAATATGGTGTCAATACAGATTTCATCGCTCGTGGCGGCAATCGCGTCGGACTTTATTATGCTGAAACAGGAGCATCCATGCGTCCGTCAAAAGTTATATATGACCGCGCCAACTCCTCTATTGCAGAAGCAAAACCTGAAGGCTTTGATTTTGATAAGATATTCGAAGGAGCAGACTGGTTCCACTGGTCAGGCATCACCCCTGCTATTTCTGACGCAAGCGCCGAGTGCCTTCGTCTTGCATGTATCGCAGCCAAGAAGCATGGAGTGACCATCAGCTGCGACCTCAATTTCCGCAAGAAACTTTGGACAAGCGAAAAAGCCATATCAATCATGCGCCCACTTATGCAGTATGTTGATGTGTGCATAGGCAACGAAGAGGATGCAGAACTCTGTCTTGGTTTCAAACCGGAAGCCGATGTAGAAGGTGGAAAGACAGACGCTGCAGGATATGAAGGAATATTCAAAGCTATGATGAAAGAATTCGGATTCAAATATGTCGTTTCAACACTGCGTGAAAGTTTCAGCGCAACTTACAACGGCTGGAAAGCTCTCATCTACAACGGCAAGGAATTCTATCAGTCAAAACGCTATGACATCAACCCTATCATAGACCGCGTAGGTGGCGGTGACTCTTTCTCCGGAGGTCTTATCCACGGTTTGCTTACAAAAGCTACACAAGGCGAAGCTCTTGAATTTGCAGTGGCTGCGTCAGCATTGAAACACACTATTCCGGGCGACTTTAACCATGTTTCTGTAGAAGAAGTGGAAGCTCTTGCCGGTGGTAATGCCAATGGACGTGTACAAAGATAATCTACAACAGAACTACACATTATCAACTAAATCCATAAGAAAATGGCAAAATTCGATAAATATGCCGTAATGGCAAAGATTGGTGAGACAGGAATGGTTCCTGTATTCTATCATAAGGACGCTGAAGTGGCAAAGAAAGTGATAAAAGCTTGTTATGACGGCGGTGTCCGTGCATTTGAATTCACCAACAGAGGCGACTTCGCACATGAAGTCTTCGCAGAGTGTGTGAAATATGCAGCTACAGAATGTCCGGAATTGGCTCTCGGAGTAGGTTCTGTCGTTGACCCTGCTACAGCAGCTCTCTACATCCAGTTAGGTGCATGCTTCATTGTCGGTCCTCTCTTCAATCCGGAAATTGCACCAATCTGCAACAGACGTCTCATCCCGTATTGCCCGGGATGCGGCACTGTAAGCGAAGTAGGAAAAGCTCAAGAACTCGGCTGTGACCTTACAAAGGTATTCCCGGGAGATGTCTATGGTCCGGCTTTTGTGAAAGGTCTGAAGGCTCCTATGCCGTGGTCAAAGATTATGGTAACAGGAGGCGTAGCTCCAACAGAAGAAAACCTCACAGCATGGATAAAAGCAGGTGTTTACTGTGTGGGCATGGGAAGCAAACTGTTCCCTAATGATAAAGTCAAAGCCGAAGATTGGCAATATGTAACGGACATGTGCCGCGAAGCACTCGGATATATCGCCAAAGCAAGACAGAAGTAAACTTACAATAATCTTCAATTATACAAAACAAATCCGGTCAATCTGACTCGTTTCAGATTGACCGGATTTGTTTTAAAAGATTTTTTATTTAGAAAATAAAATACTCTATCTCAACTTCATCGTTTTCCATGTATCTTCAATCTCACGAGAAGCCTGTGCTGTAGGAGTTTGAGTTTTATTCAATTTTATAGAAGACACGTCTTCCACATTCTTACTAATATACTCAATAAGTCCACCAAGTGTCTCGTTACCTCTGCTTTCCTGAAGTTTCTTGAGAAGGAAGTAAGTGAACAGTCCGTGTCCCTTCTCTTTATAAGGATGAGCAGTCTGCTCTCCTGTTGCAGCACTGAAAACCACAAGATTTCCTTTCGGCTCATTGTCTCTTGGTTTAATTGCCACACCACGTTCTTCTGCTATCATTCCTTCTCCTCTCAGCGAACCGGTGAAACAAGCATCCAGAAAAACAGTCACCATATTGGCATTTGTCTGCTGCAATTCATTATACAGTCTGTCCAAGCTATAGCATACATCCAACTGCGATGATTTTGCATCCACAGGCAACAAATAAGCCTGCTTCTCTGCATCATCAGGAAAACCGTGACCGGCATAATAGAATATCACATTAATATTTCCATCACGCACCTTGGCAATCTGCTTCACATCACTCACCACACGAAGAATTGTAGCATAAGTGGCATCAATATAGCATCTTACATTTTCATCCGGAAGTCCTAATGTCTTTTTACAATACTTCTCAAATGTTCTGGCATCATCGCCTGCAAACTGAACATTGACCGCTTCTTGATAATTCTCATTACCGATAATAAAAGCAAAAGTACTATTATTATTTGTGGAGTTCTGCGGTATATTCTCATCCACTTCCCTGTCAACAGGAACATCCTCGTTTGAATCCAAACCTCTAAAAAGACCTGCAATAAGCTGATTAGCTGTTATGTCTTGTGAATCGTCCTCCTCAACTGTTCCTGTACCTTTATATATCTTCTTTCCAAGAGCAAACGTACACTCACTGAGACCGAACTGATCGCCAATAATTCCATACTTAGGAGTTATCACCAATTTATCATACTTCTTCTTAAAATTATCAGCTTCACCTGCCGGAACCTTCACCAGAATGTCACCAAAATCTTTTGTCGTTACTCTGTATCCGGACTCTTCCACTACATATTCCCCTACCAATGTAGGCAAAAACAAATCGGGAGCATTATCCTTGATATATTCCAGCTTCAGCCTTTCTGTCACAGCATCAAGTTCCGCTTTCAGTTCATGTTCATCATGCACACGCTTTTCCCATTGCGCCTTAGTTTCCGAATCCTTCTTCTTTCTCCATTCATCTATGGCAGCAATAGTTCTGCGTCCGGCATAGAAACTGAATGAAGTACTGATTTTGGATACTTTCTCCATAAACACACGAGCATGTGGGAACAACTTATCCTTCACTACATATTCCGGAATGACAAGAAGATGTCCCTTCACATCTTCCACGTTCACACATCCGGAGAAAACATTTTCACCTATAAGAGGTCTGTTGTCCGGCATAACTATACACTTCATTGACTTGCACCCGGAAAAAGCTTCGTTTCCGATACGAGACGTCAGATTTGAAAGCTTGACTTCTGTCAGATTAAGACACTGCGAGAAAGTGCTTTCCTCTATCACGCTCACGCTCTCGGGTATCTCAACCTTACGAAGTTCTCTGCAATTAAGGAAAGCTCTTGCATGTATGGATTGCAAACTTTCCGGAAAAGTGAAGGCACGCAAAGAGAAACAGCTTGCAAAAGCCATGTCGCCAATTTCCTTCAGTCCTTCTCCGAGAACCACCTCTTTCAAGTTGGAACAATAAGCAAATGCAGACTCACCAATCTTCTCTACCGTCTGAGGAATCCTTATACTCTGAAGATTCTTGTTGTCATAAAAAGCGCGGTCACCGATTCTAACTACAGAATATACCTTATCCCCCATACAAATGGTGTCGGGAATAACAATCTGATGCTCCGATTTTCCGGTTGAAACAACCTCAAATCCATTGTCTGACACGGCTTTGTATGTGATGCCTCCGATAACCTGCGAGTGCATCACAACAAAACACATCAAGCACAATATTGTCACTAATATTTTCTTACTCATAAAAGAAATGTTTTATTATCCTATTTCTTTTCGTCAAGAACATCCCACTTATACTTATAAGTGATGCCATTTACCTTCATTTCTATGAAGAAATGCTCAGTCTTCTTGCTATCAGTAAGCAGGAATCCATACACACCCTCACCCGGATGTATTGTCGTGCGTCGGATATATTCTATATTCGTAATCTTATTGTCTTCATTATAAACAGGAGTACAATCAGCAAGCTCACTGCGCTTCAACATCTCTTCCTGAAACTCCTGCACCGTATTGACACGTGCTATGTCGCCGCCCAGATTCATAATAGTGATGTCAACAGGAGAAGGGTCTATAATGACTTTTCCACTCTGAATAGCGATAGCTTTCTTTCTCTCCCTCTTTTCCTTCTCATCCATATATTTGTCATACGGCACGAAGAAAGAAAGGCGTCTTTTGTCTCCCTTTACCGAATACGCATCAATATTATCCGGATCGATATCTATGTTGCTCATAGACTTGTTCAGAATAAAAAAGTCAAAGCGACGATTCGAACCAATCTCGTCTGATATCGTCTTTGTAACTCCTATCACCAGTCCGTTCTTCAAATAATAGAGCCATTTCACACCGTTCTTATGTTCCGACCTGAGTTCGTCTTCTTTAGGCTCAATATTAATTGGTTTATTGTCCAGACAACGGAAACGTCCAAAATTATTGTTCCTGTCTATATTTACATAGTCTTCCGACTCTGTACCGTTTATATATTCAATCTGTTTACATGTCTCCCCGTCATCCGAGAACTTGGAATATATACCGTTTCTGCGGTTGTCACTCATATAGATATGTTCATTCACTAATCCACTCTCATAATAAGAAGTATATTCCCCATCAAGCAACCCCATGAAATAATTACTTACTTCCTTTACCTTTCCAGACTTATAATAACGAGTACATTTGCCCACGAATTTGGAATTGTTATCATCATATTTATCCAGAGTGCTGAAATTGCCTTCTCCTTCAACCACACCGTTCATATAGAAAGTACGGAAAAGCTTTGTAGCCATTGAATCGGCAGGATACAAAGCATATCTGTAATACGCAGCAAAAGCCTTGTTGCTTATCACCTTCCAGTTCGGGTCGTAATAAATCGTATCTACTCTGTCTTTTGGAACTTCTACCACCACAGTATCAGCGACAAGAGAATCTACAAGGGTACTGTCCTGTGCTATTTTTGTATCATCAATAGATTCTTCAAGATTAACAACCTCTTCAATTGTCTGAGCCGTAGCATAGCCACCCACCATACAAGCCGTTAACAGGCCACATAGAAATCTTTTTCTCATTTTTTTACACAAATAATTATCCAATTATGTCTGCAAATGTACAAATAATAAAAATATTATTCAATTTTTTTAAGCTTATAAAATAAGGAGAGTATAAGATAGCCATTTTTTTCACATTTAAGTATAACTACCACTCCTCCATAGGCTTTCTTTTTCCGCTCCAGTCAACAAGGACAAACACAACCAATAAAAAAGGGGGTACGCATACGCATACCCCTTTGCAAAAAATCTAAACTAATACTAAATATTAAGAAAACAATCTTTTACCCTTGAAACTAACTGTTACTTCAAAACCTTTGTGACATAACCGTCAACATTCACAATGTAGATGCCGTTGCCTTCAAGAAGAATAGGCTTGTTTGCCACACCATTTGCTACAAGCATTCCGTTTGCAGCATAAACCTGTACAGCAGCACCTTCAGCAGCATGAGCTACAATTGCATTGTCACTAACAGTAACCACAACACCAGCCTTACCTGTTACAGAAGAAATAGCGTCTTCTTCGTCATTTACCACCACATTAGCCACTGTAGTGAACGGACTTGCTGCATAAGAGTAAGAAACAGTCTGAACACCTACTGTATAGTTACCGTTTGAAAGGTTCTCAAACGTATAAGTAGGATCCTCGCCTCCGCTGAGTACGTATGCACCGAACTGAGCGTATGCCTTCTGGTATCCTGTAGCCTCGTTTGCAGGCACAATCATACGCATTTCGCCTGTAGCCTCATTCTTGATGTAAAGGTTATACATCGGTTCGTTTCCACTCATAGGAAGTGTTGTTCCGTCCCATGTAACAACCACCTTGTTTCCATTAGCTGTAGCATTTACTGTCTCAGGAGCACTTGGAAGTGTAATCTCAGCATCTGTAGTATTGCGGCTGAAAAGCACTGTATCACCGTTTGTGTACCAGTCTGAAGCCATCATGTCCATAAGACCGTCACCGTTAAAGTCACCGAAGCTCATTGTCTCAGAGAAGTGTCCGCCGATTTCGTCCGGTTCTCCGCTTTCGAAGAAGTCTATTGTATAGTTGTTTGTGCTACCGTTACTGTAGTTGATAGCCCATCGCCAGTCGTTGATACCTTCGTATGAAGTCCATCCACGGAATACAAAGTCAGGGATATCATCACCGTTAAGGTCTGCTACAGTAGCCTGACGACATGTAAGTCCTGAGAAAGGAGTGATACTTGCAGCCTCTTCAGTAAATGCAATATTGCCGTCCTCAGAAACATTTGTAAGCAAGCAAGACTGCTTCAATGATCTGCCAGTCATAGAACCGATAATCATAAGGTCAATCTTTCCGTCCTGATTATAGTCCATAGCCTGAAGATAGCTATCTTCTGTACCCCAACGCTTAGCTACGTCAGTAACAGTCTCTCCTTCTGCACACAATGCATCTGTAATATCTTGGAACTCGCCGTTCTGCATATTATGATATATACGTATGCCATCGCCGCCTTCCTGTACACCGACAGCAGCATCAGAATCATCGCCGTCCATATATCCGGTAGCCACGATGTCAAGCCATCCGTCATTGTCAAGGTCTGCAAAGATTACAGAACCGTGGCTCATCGGCTTAGCCTTCATAGTAGGCTCTTGAATGTACGAACCCGGAATTTCAATACCATCCTCGTCAACAGTAGGATCAGTCTTCTTATATACACCAACTTTGTTTGTTTCTACATCCCATGCCAACGGATTGAACACGTCAGCCACCTCGAATGATTTTCCTTCTACGTTCTTCAGAAGAGTCACGAAACGTCCGTTGTCACCAGTTCCTTCTACAATCAAGTCAGGGTATCCGTCCTTGTTGTAATCACCGATTGAAATACATCCAACTTCCTGATCTTCGTTGAAAGAATCGTTGTTGTTGCCAAAGTTAAGTGATGAAAGTGCCTCGTCCTCCACCTTCTCAAACTTGTAATTACCAAGGTTCTTCACAAGTACAAGCTCTTTAAGCGTACCAGTGTCATTACCACCTCTGTTCAAGTAAATGAAGTCAACAAGACCGTCCTGATTGAAGTCAAGAGGAAGGCTACCCATTCCATAAGCAGTGTAAGGAAGTCCATTTGCCATACCTACAGTCCTCTCCTGCTCCTGATAAACAGGCTGTCCGTTGTCGTCAAGAACCGGGTCTCCGTTCTCATCCACTACCGGAACCTGAATAGTCTCTTTCAGGAACTCAGTATCCATATCAAACTGCATGTTCCCGAGATTCTTCACAAGGAAACCGCCCGTAGTCCAACCATGTACACCAGATGTTCCACTATAATATACATCCATCTTGTCATCGTTGTTGAAATCTGCCCAGAAAGGAACTGTACGATGAGTGGCACGCAATCCCTCAGAAAACTCAACTTCTCTTTGAAATGTGATTCGCTGTGCCTGTGCATTTGTAGCCATACTGGCAAGAGCGGCACAAGCAAAAACTGATTTAAGTGTAAAATTTTTCATAACATTATTTTTTTGATGTCGCTGCAAAAGTAGCGGTTCAGCGCAAACCAACCCGACACAAATGCTTCAAATATTGCAATTATTGCTTAAAAAAATCCCCAAACAAGCCAAATAAAGCATTTTTCGCATTTTATGAATGTTATACAACAACAAAACTTAGCTCACAGAAAAGAAACGACAAACACTATCTAAAAATCTTTCGATAAAGCCAGTTTTGTCCAGCCGATTTCTATATGTATTATGTAGAATCGTATTAAGTAGGCACAATTTATGAATTATTCCAGTTTCGCAAGTATTAATTCTCTGAGACAAAAGAGGAGCCGATTTTAGAAGACAAACTGTAGCTTTCGTCATTGTGGTCTGAAGCAAGACATTTGCCTGTACCGACGAAAGCATACCATACTTTATATGCATAGACAGTGCCTTGAAAACATATTATCTGTGCATAGAGGAATAGAAAATAGTGCGCTGAAAACTCAAATCCACACTGTGGATTATAAAAACCACACTGTGGATTT
>JAGASY010000126.1 GCA_017621515.1 Bacteroidaceae bacterium | reverse complement strand
TTTGACGACAGCGCACTGAAAATAAAAAAACACCGGGAAGCAGAAAAAAAGACAGTTTGCCTCGGTTGAAATGTTAAGAAGTGTATATTTATCTGTTTGGGAAGTGTGTCTGAACAGGAACTTAAAAGTGAGTGGATTTTTGAGAGTATTTGAGGATGTAAACGGAGAATTTATCTATAAAATATTAATAATCAACATATTAATAAAATACTCTGATTTTTTAGAAAATTGCGTCCGGCACGTTTTTTTGAGTGTTTTTGAAGAATTTTATATTCTATTGATTATCAACTATTTATCTTTAAGCAAAAAATTTCAACTCTTCGTCCTCGGCAAAAAACCACCCGAAATGTTAAATCTTCATTTTGGGCGAAAATATCATTTTGTCAAATCGAAAAATAATTTTTCAGCGTGCTTTTTATTGTTTCTAAGCGGATGTATTCGTTCAAATAAGAAAGACTTATTTTTTTAACATACCTCCGTGCAGTCTTTTAGACCCTGTTTATATCTATATAAAGGAAAAATTATGTAAAATTGCCTCTTATGTCGATAGATTTGGATACGGTCATACAAAGAGCGAAAGAAAAAGACCCGCAGGCCCTTGCCACTATATACAGGATGTATTACCCCAAAATGGTAGGGGTGTGCATAAAGATTATCAAGAAGGACGAGGGTATGGTACATGATCTCGTTCATGATGCTTTTGTCCTTGCTTTCGCCTCACTGGACAAACTAAGAGACAATGAAAGGTTTGGAGAATGGCTGACCACAATTGTGAGGAATGTGGCATTGAAACATATTGCACAGAAGGAGAAAGTTCATCTTGTCTCTCTTTCGTCAATAGCTTCAAACGATGAGGTGCTCGTTGACTATGCGTCTGCCCCCGATACTCAGATGAACAGCAAGGATATATTTGAACTCGTGGCACAACTGCCCGAGGGGTACAGAAAAATCTTTCAACTTTCAGTGATAGAAGGGTTCTCCCACAAGGAGATAGCCGCCATGCTCGGTATTGAACCACACAGCTCATCTTCACAGCTTTCGAGGGCTAAAGGCATGTTGAAGCGAATCATGAAATACAGGATGCTGGCTGTCATCCTTCTGCTCATCGTTTCAATTCCGCTGTACTTTATCCTGTCGCACCGTGGCAAAGAAGACACATACGTGGTAGATGTGCCCAAGAAAAAGAAAACGAAGAAAAAAGAGCGTATTCGGCCTAAAGACACTGAAGAACCTTTCCGTATCGAAGAGACTGACGAGAAGGGCGGTTCTCTTCTTCAGACTTCAGATGAGCGCATTGACAGTACCGAACACTTTATTGATGTGGCGGACACGATTGTCACGACACCGGTTCCGGACTTGCGGGAAACCATAGAAGAGCATCTGACCGCTGAAACAGCCGGAGACAGTATCGGAACTATGGCAGAAGATACGGTCATTCTCCCTGTTGTCACACCAGACGAGTATCTTGCCCACAACAGTAAGCCAAAGAGCCACAAGTGGCAGTTACTGACAGCAGGTTCGCTCGGTCCGGCTCTGGCTCAAAGCATGTATAAACTAATTGCCACCGGCGACATCGGTTCTGATTGTCCTACTTATGACCATGCAAGTACATGGGAGGAGTACGGCAACTATCTGCGCTCCATCAGTCATGACCATACATCGGCAGACACGCTCACTCTTATCCAGATTGCCGACAACAACAGCGGAGAGATTAAGGAGACGGAACAGCATGACAAACCGATTACATTCGGCATATCCGTGACCAGACCTTTGGGCGACAGGTGGAACATCGAGACCGGTCTTCAGTATTCACTCCTGAAATCCCGCTTCACGATGGGAGACAACGGTTATGCCATTGTCAAGAACCAGAAAATTCATTATCTCGGACTGCCGCTTAAACTGTCGTACCGCATGATTGACTACAAACACTTGTCGGCATACGGTTCTGCCGGACTTACCCTCCATGTTCCGGTATATAACAAGGTGAACACTCACTACATGTTGAATTGGCAGGTTGCCTATACCGACACAATTGGCAGCAGACACGTCAATCCTTCACTACAATGGTCAACAAGTGTCAGTCTCGGTCTGCAATATAAGTTTACTCCGGGTGTAAGCATCTTTGTAGAACCGACGTTCAACTGGTATGTACCTTCCGGAAGCAAGACACATACTATCTGGACAGAGCATCCGTTGATGTTCACAAGTCCATTCGGCATCAGAATCACATGGTAGTCTTTTTACCGGCAGATGCAGTCTTTTCCGTTTTGGGGGTATCTATAATAAGTGTAAATCCTCAAAAAAAGCGGAAGACTGAATTATGCAAGACAGACACGAGAACAGAAAAAAATATTTCTATGAA
This sequence comes from Bacteroidaceae bacterium, assembly GCA_017621515.1. Classification (GTDB taxonomy): domain Bacteria; phylum Bacteroidota; class Bacteroidia; order Bacteroidales; family Bacteroidaceae; genus RGIG8745. The sequence goes on along the minus strand of JAGASY010000126.1, from coordinate 66,018 downwards.
CTGGCTACAACCAGCAAGGAATATTTCATTCCCTACATACAAAAATATAAATGTATAAAGAAAGGGATGCAGGTATTGGAAATAGGATGTGGAGAAGGCGGGAATCTGCTGCCTTTCGCACAAATGGGTTGCCACACCTTGGGTATTGACCTCGCAAAAGGAAGAATAGACGATGCAAATCGGTTTTTCTCAGCTTGTCATGCAGAAGGACGGTTCATATCGTCCGACATATTCAACATGGACAGCATGTTCCATTCTTTTGACATTGTAATTTGTCATGATGTCATGGAGCATATAGCAGATAAACAAAGACTTATTTCTCTGATGGAGAATTTTCTTTCTCCAGACGGAGTGTTGTTTGTTTCTTTTCCTGCTTGGCAGATGCCTTTCGGAGGACATCAGCAGATATGCCGAGGGAAAGTGGTAAGTCATCTGCCGTTCATCCACCTTCTGCCGAAGCCTGTGTATAGAAAAATATTGTCGAAAGAGAGTACGGCATGTATCCGCGAACTGCTTTCAATACGAGATACAAGAACCACTGTCGAAATGTTTGAAAAATTGGTTCTTGCATCTCATTCTCTTCAGACGGTTAATAGGACTTTATTTCTCATCAATCCCCACTACAAAGTGAAATTCGGTATGAGACCAAGAAAATTAAGTTCCTTGATTGGGAATGTACCGTGGCTGAGAAATTTCTTCACCTCTTCATGCTTCTATCTTTGTTCTGTCCGGAAACAAAGATAAATCAAAAATGTACCACAAACTCTGCGACAACCTTGTTCTGTTCAGAAATGGCTGGAACCACATTCTTGGCATAAAAATATTGTTCGTAGTTGAGTCGCAAATCAGACTGTAGCGACTTCTTTCCAAGACTGAGAGTGATTCCGGCAGTCAGACGGTGTCGTTCCGGGTCATCCGTTTTCAGATGTCCCAGTTCGTCTGTTCCACCTTTACTGTGGTCTGACATATAATCATATCGCCCGAGAAAAGAAATAGAGGTGAGTCCTTTTCTTACAGGCAGACGGTATGCTACGAAAGCATCGACCGCATTGACCGGTGTGAACGCATCGTGTGCATAGAACTTACGAAGATATTCCGCCTCAATGTGCCAACGTGAATTGTCCCAATATGCGCCTACATCATACATCATGACATTTGTCTGTCCGGCATTCGCTTTTTGGCAGCTGATGGTGATGTTTGTCTGTCGGGCAATCAGAGTCTGGGCTTTGAATGAAAAGTTGTAGTTGTTTGTCCAGTAATCTTTCTGATTTGTCAGTCCGGAACCGTTGAAGACACCTCCTTCAATTGTGACGGGAGTCTGTTTGCCGAAAGTCCATGAGAAAGCGGCACCGACATCGCGTACATTGCCCACCTGTTTGGCTATAAAAGAACGATTGGCGAAGAACTGCAAATGTGGCGAGCGGTGTGCGTCTATGGTAAATGGAACACGCATCTGCCCAGCAGTCAGTTTCCATGCCTCTTTGGGCTGAAACCTTACGTAAGCATCCAACATCTTTATAACTCCCTCATCGGAGAGGTCTATTTCAGCTTTGTATCTGACAGTAGGAATTATCTTTCCTTCTACACTAAGCCGGGCATTACGTATCTCAAACCTGCCTTTGTCTATCTGGGGCTCATGCTCATACTTTGCCCGTATTGTTCCGTGAATCTCCGGCATGTACTCCGACTTGAAAAAACTGTCGGACATGTTCTGCGACCATGCAGCCGAAGCAGTAAGTAATGCCGCCGTCAGAGAGGCAGCCATTTTAGTTTTGCTCATCTTAATTGTTTCTTATGCGAAACAAAGATTGCATAATTGTGTTTCATAAATATTTTCTAATTGTGAAGAAATTGTTAATTCAAGTTTCTTAAGAATTGAATTCGACCTGTACGGTTGAAATAAATTCTGTGGCATTGGCTCAAATATCTTAAAGCACATACTATCTATGTACAATGCCTTATAAACATATATGATATATATGCAGATTTCATACGGCTTTCAGGTTTAACATTTTTTCAAAATGCACATCAAAAAAAACGGTGTGCAGTTTTTTTTGTCTTTTCGTGCACACTCACAATAAGTATGTGTAAAACGTTAATAATTACCACTTTTTTATTTGTCATAGCTATGAAAACTTGCTATTTTTGAATCATAAAAAGCAGCGATAGATGCAAAGTGTGCAATTTTTAATCGCACACTGAACTTTTATGTGTCTTTAGACATTTATTATAGTAACCAACAGTAACAACGTTATAAAAAATAATGGTAGAAAGGTTTTTGAAGCAGACTACGTTCACTTCGATGGACGATTATGAAAAGAATCTGGAGTATATTATTCCGGAAAATTTCAATTTTGCTTACGATGTGATGGATGAGTGGGCAAAAATTGCTCCAAACAAATTAGCTCTTCTATGGACGAATGACAAAGGTGAGGAAAAACGTTTTTCATTCTCTGACCTGAAGCGAGAGACAGATAAGGTTGCATCATATCTTACCACGCTCGGCATAGGGAAAAATGACATGGTGATGTTGATATTGAAGCGCAGATACCAGTTCTGGCTTACGATTATTGCTTTGCATAAGATTGGTGCTATTGCCATTCCCGCCACTTATTTGTTGACGGCGAATGATATTGTATATAGATGCAAATGTGCCGACATAAAAGCTATTGTCTGTGCCGGCGATGCCGAAATCGTCAAGCATGTCGATGGAGCCTATCCTGATTGCCCGTCTCTGGAATACCGCATAAGCATCGGGCCTATGATACCGGAAGGATGGGAGGACTTCATGGAAGGTGTGGAGAATGCTCCGAAATTCGAGAAACCGAAGTATGTGAACAAGTCAACTGACTATTCCATCATGTATTTTACAAGCGGAACAAGCGGAGAACCCAAGATGGTTATTCACGACTACACATACGCTTTGGGACATTTATCCACTGCCGCTTTCTGGCATAACCTCACTCCGGACAGCCTGCACCTTACTGTAGCGGACACCGGATGGGGAAAGGCTGTATGGGGAAAGCTGTACGGACAATGGATTGTAGGAGCTGCCATCTTTGTATATGACCATGAGAAATTCACTCCGGCAGATATATTACATAAGATAGAAGAATATAAGGTCACTTCGTTCTGTGCTCCGCCCACAATATATAGGTTCATGATTCGTGAAGACCTGAGCAAATTCAACCTTTCATCCTTACAATATTGTACGACAGCGGGCGAAGCACTCAACTCTGCAGTATATGAGAAGTTCTATGAGGCTACAGGCATACGTCTGATGGAAGGTTTCGGACAGACGGAAACGACGCTCACCCTCGGCACATTCCCTTGGATGAAATCAAAGCCGGGTTCTATGGGTATCCCTAATCCTCAATACGACATTGATTTGCTGACTGCAGACGGAAAAAGTGCAGGAGTCGGCGAACAAGGGCAGATTGTGATACATACAGACCGTCGCAAGCAAATCGGACTGTTCTGCGAATATTACAGGAATCCCAAGCTGACGCAGCAGGTATGGCACGATGGAGTTTATTACACAGGTGATCTTGCCTACTACGATGAGGACGGGTATTATTGGTTTGTAGGTCGTGCAGACGATGTGATAAAAAGTTCGGGATACAGAATCGGGCCTTTCGAAGTGGAAAGTGCACTCATGACGCATCCGGCAGTCGTTGAATGCGCCATCACCGGTGTTCCGGATGAAATCAGAGGACAGGTGGTGAAGGCTACAGTCATTCTCGGAAAGGAATGGAAAGACAAAGCTTCGGAGGCACTTGTGAAGGAACTGCAAGACCATGTGAAGAAGGTGACGGCACCTTATAAATATCCGCGAATAATTGAGTTTGTGGATGAACTTCCTAAAACCATCAGCGGCAAGATACGTCGTGTGGAAATTCGCGAGAATGACTCAAAGCGATAAAGACAAAAGACTATAAAGATTCAGAGCGATAATAATAAAGAGTTATCAGATGCAAGAAAGCGACATAGAATCGGTTATCAGAAAGTTGGACATCGACATTGCCGCTCATCCGACGGATGACAATCTTTTCTATGAGCGCGGCAATGCCTACTGGAAATTGCAGGACTGGAAACAATGCCTCGACAATTACACGGAGGCGATACGTCTCAATCCGGATAGTCCGGCCGTGTCGATGAGAAACATGGTACGGGATATTCTGCAATTTTACAATAAAGAAATGTATAATGTATAATCAATAATCGGAGAACGCATATTGCGCACCCCCTTAAAAAAGAAAAAGATTGATATGGGAAAGATGAGAGGTGCTATCGTAGTAGATATAGAGCGTTGCAAAGGATGCAATTTGTGTGCGGTAGCTTGTCCGTTAAATCTTATTGAACTAACAGAAACAGTAAACAGAAAAGGGTATAATTATGCCCGGCAACACACTGTAGAGAAATGTATAGGATGCGCTTCATGTGCTATGGTGTGTCCTGACGGTTGTATAACAGTGTACAGAAAAAAGGAGGAATAACAGATGGACATGAAAAAGGACATTGTATTGTTGAAGGGTAACGAAGCTATAGCAAAAGCAGCTTACAGATACGGATATGACGGATTTTTCGGTTATCCTATCACTCCGCAAAGTGAAATTCTGGAGACTCTCTCACTTGACAAGCCGTGGGAAACGACAGGAATGGTGGTCTTGCAGGCTGAAAGCGAGATTGCTTCCATCAACATGGTGTATGCAGCAGGTGCTACCGGCAAGTGTGCAATGACTTCCTCTTCAAGTCCGGGTGTGGCATTGATGCAGGAAGGCATATCCTACATGGCAGCATGTGAAATCCCGGGGCTTGTGGTCAGTGTCGGACGAGGAGGTCCGGGACTCGGTACCATACAGCCCGGACAGGCAGACTATTATCAGGCTGTCTATGGAGGCGGAAACGGTGATTACCACTGCATTGTGCTTGCCCCTGACAGTGTGCAGGAAATGGCAGACTTTATGGGACTGGCGAAAGAACTGATGTTCAAGTGGCGTATGCCGTTGATAATCCTCTCTGACGGTGTGATAGGGCAGATGATGGAGAAGGTGGTGATGCCTCCTTTCCAGCCGCGCCGTTCAGACGATGAAATCCGTGAGCAGTGTCCGTGGGCGACTAACGGACTCGGACTGAAAGGTCGTAAATATAATTTTATGAGTTCGCTTGAACTGGACGCAGCGGAGATGCAGAAAAGGAACAGGGCGATGACAGACAAATACAACCGCATCTGTGAGACGGAAGTGCGCTACGAAAGTTATAAAGCTGACGATGCAGAATATATCATCATTGCTTACGGATGCTCGGCACGTATCAGCATGAACGCAGTAGATCGTCTCCGCAGCGAAGGAGTCAAGGCAGGTATGCTTCGCCCTATCACCCTGTGGCCTTTCCCGACGAAAAAGATAAAGGAACTTGCTTCGCATTGCAAGGCGATGCTGACGGTAGAGTTGAGCGAAGGACAGATGGTAAACGATGTGCGTGCTGCCGTAGAAGGTGAAGTGCCAGTCTCTTTCTTCGGACGTTCCGGAGGTGTAGTACCTTCACCGCATGAGGTCTATGAGGCATTCAAAGAGCTTGTAAAGCCATGAACAGCCGCTGTCTGAGGATGAGGCAAAGAACATGAATTATTTCGGTAATAGATTTGTTTGGTAAAATGATGACAACAGAAGATATAATACAACCGGAGAACAGGGTTTACGGCAAACCTTCTCTGATGAACGATACTCCAATGCACTATTGCCCGGGATGCAGCCACGGAGTGGTGCATAAACTGATAGCCGAAGTGATAGAGGAGATGGGAATAGAGGAAAAGACAGTAGGTATCTGTCCGGTAGGATGTGCGGTTTTTGCATATCGCTATGTGGATATAGACTGGATTGAAGCCTCTCACGGACGCGCTCCGGCATGTGCAAGTGCCGTGAAACGTCTGTGGCCCGACCATCTTGTATTTACTTATCAAGGCGACGGAGACCTTGCCTGCATAGGAACAGGGGAAACCATACACGCGCTCAACAGAGGTGAGAACATCGCCATAATATTCATTAACAATGCCATCTACGGCATGACGGGAGGACAAATGGCACCTACAACCCTTATGGGAATGAAGACAGCAACCTGCCCTTACGGTCGCCAACCCGATCTCCACGGTTTTCCTCTGCACGTGACGGACATTGCTTCTACCCTTGAAGGCACGTGCTATGTGACCCGTCAGGCGGTGAACACCGTAGCCAACATACGCAAGGCGAAGAAAGCCATTCGTCAGGCATTTGAAAACTCGGTGAACAAACGTGGTTCAAGTCTTGTAGAGATTGTATCCACCTGCTCGTCCGGCTGGAAGATGTCGCCGGAGAAAGCAAACCAGTGGATGGAAGAGAACATGTTCCCATATTATCCGTTGGGAGATTTGAAGAACGTAAATAAGGAGTAAAGAAAATGACAGAAGAGATAATCATATCAGGTTTTGGCGGACAGGGAATGCTTTCGATGGGAAAGATTCTCGCATACGCAGGAATTATGGAAGACAAGCAGGTAAGCTGGATGCCTGCTTACGGTCCGGAGCAGAGAGGAGGAACGGCAAATGTCACGGTGATAGTCAGTGACAATCCCATATCTTCTCCGATTCTTAGCCAGTACGATACGGCAATCGTACTGAATCAGCCTTCACTGGAGAAGTTCGAACCGTTGGTGAAACCCGGCGGAACCATCCTGTATGACGGCTACGGCATATACAAACGTCCGTCGCGTACCGACGTGAATGTATATCGGATTGACGCAATGGAAGCTGCAGCGAAGATGTCCAACAACAAGGTGTTCAACATGCTTGTGTTAGGAGGCTTGTTGAAGGTGCGCCCCATCGTTACGGTAGAAGATGTGGTGTTAGGTCTTCACAAGGCATTGCCTGAGCGTCACCACAAGCTTATCCCTATGAATGAGGAAGCAATCCGTAAAGGGATGGACTTGGTAGTGAAAGTATAAGATTCCCCTTTTTTGTTATTATATACATGTGAGCACAGAGAATACAGGGAACTTCCCATCCGTATTTTCTGTGCTTTTTTATATTCTTATGGCAACAGACAAATTCATAGACATACATACACATAACGAAACGGCGGATAGTCACACCATATCGGTCGTGAACAAAGACATGACAGGGTGGGGCAGATCAGACAAGCAAAGTCCTGACACGTACTTTTCCGTAGGGATACACCCGTGGAAAGTGACTCCGAACTGGAAGGAACATATTCCGATAGTGGAAAACATGGCAAAACATCCCGATGTGTTGATGGTCGGTGAATGCGGGCTTGATAAAGTTCATGGGGAGTGCGACATGGAACTCCAGAAAGAGGTATTTCGCTGGCACATTTTGCTTTCAGAACGTCTGGAAAAGCCGCTTCTCATACATTGCGTAAAGGCATTTGACGAGTTGTTCAGGATAAAGAAAGAAACAGCTCCCCAACAATTGTGGATTGTACACGGTTTTCGCGGAAAGAAAGAACAGGCTATACAACTGATGAGGAATGGCATAGAACTCTCCTTTGGCGAGAGATTCAATGAAGATGCGCTTCATGAGGCTTATGAATGTAATAAGTTGTGGATTGAGACGGACGACAAACAAATTCGCATTGAAAGTGTATATGATGTCATATCAGACAAACTCAATTGTCCTGTCGGTCAGCTGGCAGACAGAATGAGAACAAAATTTCTGCGTGTTTTCGGTAAATAAATGAATTGCTTTTTCAGTTCGTTCATTTTTGGCGAATGTATTCACAGACTACACATGCTATTTAGGTGGTTGTCTTTGACAAACTCCTATTTACTATTTTAAGTGAATACATCCATTTTATACGTTCCCTCTCCAAAAAAACAAAGCCATATCCATTAAACCTTTCACACATTGCTATGTCAAATCCATGTTTTCTAATAAAAAAATGAGATTTATGAAGAAATTTGCATTATTGACCATCCTCGCTTTATTAGGATTTGGTAGTATGTCCGCTCAAAAAGGAAACAGACGTCCTCAAATGTCTGTAGAAAAGCGTGTTGAAAGATTGAAGAAAGAGCTTAATCTTACAGACGATCAGGTAAAGCAGGTAACAACTTTATACACCGATTTTCAGAAGAAAATGCAGAGTGCAGAAAAAGGTAGCCGCGAACAGATGCGTGCAGAACGTGACAAACTGAACAAACAAGTGGAGGCTGTCCTGACCGATGAGCAGAAAAAATCTTTCAAGAAAATGCAGACCCAAAGACAACAAGGACAGAGAGGACAATGGCAAGGTCAAAGAAGAGACCGAAATAAAGAATAAAAAAATGTCTTTGTTAAGTGGGTACATTCACTGATTTTAGTGGATGTACCCATTGTTTTAAACGGATGTGTTCGATAAACTCCTCATACTATTATTGTATTCAACAGATTCCTCTGTATGTTAAGTAGGTGTGTAGGAGTCTGTCGAAGACAACCATTTAAATCACGCTAAAACCAACTTTTCTGATTTGACAAAATGATATTTTCGTCCAAAATGAAAATTTAACACTTCGAGCGTTTTTTTGTTGAAGATGAAAAGATGAAAATTTTGGCTTAAAGATAAACAATTGATAATCAATAGAATACAAAAATTCTCAAAACACTCAAAAAAACGTGCCGGACGCAATTTTTCGACAAATCTGAATATTCTAATAAATCATTGATTATTAATATATTACAAACAAACTTTCCGCTTCTACTCCCAAATGCCGCCCGAACACCACCCACTTTTAAGTTCCTGTTCAGATACATTTCCAAAACAGATAATTATACACTTCTTAACATTCTGACAGGACTCTGCTGTCTTTTTCTTCGTTCCCCAGTGCTTTTTCAAAAACTCTACGCTGAAAATTTCTCCAAACTACTAAGTTTTTAAAATTGTAGCGCACTGCAAATAAAATTACAGTGCGCTGAAAATGTGACGACAGTGCGCTGAAAATGTGAGAACTTAGTAGTTTTTTCCAAAAGACTCTTCGCTGAAAATTAATAAATGTAAAAGAATCGTTCAAAAACGAAACACTATTTCACAATTCGAGAAGGCTCCACGAAATGCGCATAGAATCCCCGTTCTCCAAGAAAAGTTCAGCGCGCTTCATTTTGACGCGTGCCAGAGGGCTTAGAATTTTAACATTTGACAAAATCAGAAAGACAGAAAACAAGTGTAAAATCCGCAAAACAAGAATCAAAACAACAAAAATAGTTGTCATTTTGTCAAAATCAGACATACCTCAAAAAAACGATGTCAAAAAATTTTTTATGGGGACATTTACAGACCACTTTGCCACAAACGTCTGCACAAGTTGTCAAGTACACTTTCCAAACTCCACAGAAGAATCCACATTTCCGATTCAAAAATCATCGGTGTACGCATACAGAATCTGCATTTTACATGATGCACATCAATATTTCCGCTAAAAGTCATAACTTCGTCAGAAAGTTAGTACCTTTGCGGGTAAAATATTACAAGCTATAAACTTGAAAACAGGAATGAGAGTTTTAATCATAAATACTTCTGAAAGAATAGGCGGAGCGGCTATCGCGGCCAACAGGCTCATGGAAGCGTTGAAGAACAACGGGATAAAAGCCAAAATGTTGGTTCGCGACAAGCAGACAGAACAAATGACTGTGGTACCTATCGGCGGCAACTGGATGCTTCCGGTGAAGTTCGTATGGGAACGCATCGTCATTTTTATTGCCAACAGACTCAAGAAGCACAACCTTTTTCAGGTCGATATAGCCAATACGGGCACTGACATCACTTCCATGCCGGAGTTTCAGCAAGCCGATGTCATCCATCTGCATTGGGTGAACCAAGGATTCATGTCGCTCTCCGACATTGAGAAAATCATACGCTCCGGAAAGCCCATTGTCATCACCATGCACGACATGTGGTACTTCACCGGCATCTGCCATTACTCCGGGAGCTGTGACAAATACCGTAACGAATGCAATCATTGCCCTCTGCTGACCAAAGGCGGATTCGGCAAAGACCTCGCCTCAAAAGTGTTCAAGAGGAAACTCAAGATATACAGTGAGGCAAAGATTACGTTCATCGGTTGCAGCCGCTGGATTTCCGCACTTGCTGAACAAGGACGGCTGACAAACGGACAGGTGGTGATGAACATCCCAAATGCAATCAACACCAATGTGTTCCACCCTAAGGACAAGGCGGAAGCGCGCCGTATATGCCATCTTCCGGAAGACAAGAAGCTGGTGCTTTTCGGTTCGCAACGCATCACGGACGAGCGCAAAGGTTTCAAATATTTAGTGGATGCCTGCAATCTCATCAAATCCAACTATCCGGAGCTTGCAGAGCGTATATGTCTGGTGGTGGTCGGTGCAGACTCGGAGAAAGTGCGCAGCCAGATTCCGTTCCCCGTATATCCTGTCAGCTACGTGAGCGACGAGGAGTATATGGTCAATCTCTATAATGCCGTTGACATATATGTCACTCCTTCTCTTCAGGACAATCTGCCGAACACCATTGTCGAAGCCATGTCGTGCGGAGTACCGTGCGTGGGATTCAACGTAGGCGGCATACCGGAAATGATAGACCACCTCCACAACGGATATGTGGCAGAATATTGCAATGCTGATGATTTCGCCAACGGCATACGGTGGACACTCGACAGCAGCAACTACGACAGCCTGTGCGACATTGCACGAAGAAAAGCTGTAAGTACGTATTCGGAGAGCCATGTGGCACGCCTATATACCAATGTCTATAACAAAGTGGTCAACAAATAAATCATGCTCAACTTGGAACATAAACCTTTGATAACGATTGCCACTGTGACTTACAATGCGGAAGCCGTGCTTGAACAGACGTTACGCAGCGTGGAGGAACAGACTTTCAATGATGTGGAGCATATCATCATAGACGGGGCTTCCTCAGACGGAACTCTCGCCCTGTCGCAGACATACAAGGACAGAAACGAAGGGAGGAGAATTGTCATCATCAGCGAACCGGACAACGGACTCTATGATGCCATGAACAAAGCCATAGACATCGCCACAGGAAAATATATCTGTTTTCTGAATGCCGGAGACAAACTGCACAGTCCGGAAACGCTTGAACATGTAGCCATGTCGGCACTGAGCAAATGCCGGTGCGGAGCCAATGCAGACTGCGATATTATGGGATGCCGCAGTCTCGGTGCCACGGAATGTACATGTGTCGGCATAATATATGGTGACACAGACATTGTAGATGAAAATGGAAACCGACTGAGAAGCCGCCGGTTGTCCCCTCCGGAAAAGCTGACATGGAAGTCTTTCCGCAACGGAATGCTTGTATGCCATCAGGCTTTCTATGCAAACACAGCCATCGTGGAGAAATACAATACTCAATATCGCTTCTCGGCGGACTTCGACTGGTGCATACGTGCCATGAAGAATGCCCAGAAACGGGGAATGTGCTTTGTGAACACAAAAAAAGTGCTTGCCGACTATCTTTCGGAAGGAATGACCACAGCCAACCACAAGGCTTCGCTTAAAGAACGGTTCAATATAATGGTCAGTCACTATGGACTTCTGACTACGATTTTTCAGCATTTGTGGTTCGTGGCGCGAGCTGTAATAAAAAAATAAGAAACCTAAAAGGAAAGTTCACAACAAAGAAATCACACAAAAAAAGGCGATAAGGCTATTTTTCACGGATACATCCGCAAAAAATAGCCTTATCGCCTTTCTTATTTCATCACTTTATCTTCTTTTCTTCTTCTTTCCTCCGTTCTTTTTTCCTTTTTTCTTCTTGCCTTGTTCGGCAAAGTTCGCAATGAACGGATTCTTGTCCGGCAAATCGGAAGAAAGCTTCTTGACAAGTTCAAAATCAAGCTGCTTACGATAGAGATTTGCTCCTGCCACTTTTATGCGCAGAGAGTCACCGATAGAGAACTTCTGGCGACTGTTACGTCCTACCAAACAGTAGTTCCTCTCATCAAAGTCAAAGGCTTCATTACCGAGGAAACGCACTGCAATAAGTCCTTCGCACTTGTTTTCATTGATTTCCGCATAGACTCCGAACTCTGTAACTCCACTGACTGTTGCGTCAAACTCCTGTCCTATCTTGTCGGACATGAACTCAACCTGCTTGTACTTGATGCTTGCACGCTCGGCACTTGAAGCAAGCTGTTCCATGTCACTGCTATGTTCGCACAAAGCTTCGTACTTCTTCTGGCTCGCACTCTTCTCGCCCTTGGCATAAGCCGTAAGCAAACGGTGAACCATAAGGTCCGGATAACGACGTATAGGGGAAGTGAAATGTGTATAGAAATCAAATGCAAGTCCGTAATGTCCTATATTGAAAGTACTGTAACGTGCTTTCATCATAGCCCTCAGCGATACATTCTCCACGAGTCCCTGCATCTTCTTCCCCCTGACATCAGAAAGAAGTTTGTTGATGCTTTTTGCAACTTCCGCTTTAGTTCCTTGGGTACGCAGACTATATCCGAAACGAGTTACAAACTGGCAAAGATTCTCCAGTTTATTAGGGTCAGGCATATCATGAATGCGGTAAGGCAATGTCTTCGCTTTCGCATCGCCTTTCTTCACCTTGCCTACACTCTCAGCCACAGTCCTGTTTGCCAGCAGCATAAACTCCTCTATAAGTTTGTTGGCATCCTTGGCCTGTTTGAAATAGACACTGATTGGTTTTCCTTTATCGTCGATTTCGAAACGCACTTCCTCGCGATCAAAATTAATCGCTCCGTTCTTGAATCTTTCCGCTCTCAGACGGTGCGCAAGGCGGTTGAGCGTAATGAGTTCATTGCAGTACTCTCCCTTACGTTTCTCTTCCGGAACCGGTTCTACCGGAACATCCTTGTTTTTTCGCAGCTTGTAGTCTTCCGGAGAAGCCTCGCCATTTTGTTCCAAAATTTCCTGCACCTCCTCATACACAAATCGACGGTCACTCTTTATCACGGTATGTGCTATATGGAAAGCTTTGACCTCAGCCTCATCGTTCAAATCGAAGATGACGGAATAAGCCAACTTCTCTTCATCGGGACGCAGTGAACAGATGAAATTACACAGACGTTCAGGCAACATCGGCACAGTACGGTCAACAAGATAGACGGAAGTGGCTCTCCGCTGTGCCTCTTGGTCTATGACCGAACCTTCTTTCACATAATGAGAAACATCCGCAATGTGTACTCCCACTTCCAAAAGTCCGTTATCTTTCTTGCGTATTGACAAAGCGTCATCAAAATCCTTGGCATCTCTCGGGTCTATCGTGAACGTGGTCACACCACGGAAGTCTTCACGCTTCGCAATTTCTTCCTGTGTAATCTCCGCATTGATATATTCGGCAGCCTTCTCCACCTCCTCCGGATAGGAATAAGGCAGTCCGAACTCAGCAAGAATGGCATGCATCTCTGTTTCATTCTCGCCTATCTTTCCTATAACCTCAACCACCTCGCCAACAGGATTGCGTGAATTTTCAGGCCACTCTACCACACGGACAATCACTTTGTCGTCAGCTTTAGCACCTTTGGTCTTGTTCAAAGGAATGAGTATGTCGGCAGGCAGGTTGCTGTTGGGAGAAACAAAGAAAGCGATAGAGTCCTGCAACTGCAAAGTGCCAACGTATGGTTTGTCACTTCTCTTTACAATCTCCACAATTTCTCCCCTCAGTTTGCTGGAACCTCTCCTCTTTGCATGAAGACTCACCTTCACAACGTCTTCAGGCAAAGCACGGTGAATATCTTCATCATAAATCCTTATGCCCACACCGTCTGCCGTATCCACAAAATTATGTCCGTTAGATGTGCGATGGAACACACCTTCCATAATTTTCGACATCTTCTTGTTCAGGAAAAATTCTCCGTCTTCGTTTCTCGCAATAAATCCATCCTCAAGAAACTCGTTCAGCACATCCACACACAACATCTTCTGCGGATGTGTCGTCAGTTTAAGATTACGGAAAAAGCTTCTAAGTGTAAACACTTTGTCAGGATGAAGCTGCAAATATTCGGAAACAATAGCTGACAGTTCTTTCTTTGTAATTCTCGGAACTGCTTTTTTCTTTGATTTTGCCATAACTCACTTTTTTAGAAGACACTCCACTGTCTTGCAAAGTATCTTTATTATTATTTAGCTAACTAAGATATGCAAATAAAGGCATAAAAGTTGTTTCAATGTCGTTAAAATGTCCGAAAACAAGTGAAATGTATTAACTTTGCCCACACATCAGCCATAAATTGCCGAACACACCAAGCAAAAAAGGCTGAAAAAAGAAAGAAATATCCGGACTCCGGAATTACACATTTTTCAGAATGGAACAAACAAAAATACTTATTACCGGCGCAAGCGGCTTCATTGGCAGTTTTCTGTGCGAAGAAGCACTACGGCGGCGCATGAGCACATGGGCAGGTATGCGCTACGGTTCAAGTCGCCGATGGCTCCAAAGCGAATGGCTCAAGTTTGCCACTTTAGATATGGGCAAGCCTGACATATTGGAACAGCAGCTGAAAAGCTTTAAAGACAAATACGGCAAATGGGACATCATCATCCATGCAGCGGGAGCCACCAAATGTTTGCACAAAGAAGAATTTGACCATACAAACTACGGCTGCACCCGCAATCTTGTAGAAGCTCTGATTAAGCTCGACATGGTTCCGGAACAATTCATCTACATAAGCAGCCTGAGCGTGATGGGACCGATACGCGAGAAGAAGGTACATCCGCACACCGTACAGCTCCCTCTTGATGCCGAACCGGAATGCGATTTTATCAAGAACTACACAGTCAGGAACTCCGTCTATGAAGCCATAAACGAACAGGATGTTCCACAACCCAACACGGCATACGGCGAAAGCAAAATCAAAAGCGAGGAATATCTCAAAAGTCTCGGCAATGATTTTCCTGTCGTCATCTTCCGTCCCACCGGAGTCTATGGACCGCGCGAGCGCGACTACTTCCTTATGGCAAAAAGCATTGCGTCGCACATTGACTTTTCCGTGGGCTACAAGCCGCAGGAGATTACCTTTGTATATGTGCGCGACCTCGTGGGTGCAGTATTCGCAGCCATAGACCGGAGAATAAAACACCGCACTTACTTTGTCAGCGACGGATATGTCTATACCAGCAGAGCCTTCAGCAAACTCGTACAACGTGAACTGAAAATAGGATTTCTCCTTCATATCAAAGCCCCATTTTGTATTTTACGAGCCGTATCAGCCATAGCCGAAATGTACTCCCGGCTCACCGGCAAAGCTTCCACACTGAACAATGACAAATATAAAATAATGAAACAACGCAACTGGAACTGCGAAATATCCCCCATGATACATGAACTCGGATATATTCCGCAATGGAATCTGGAAAGAGGCGTAGAAGAAACAATTAATTGGTACAAGAAAGAAAAATGGATTTAAAAGGATTGATAAAAAATTGCAAGAAAGGACTGTCAGGACTATTCGGTGCAGAATGTGTCTTACTCGCATACATGGGTATCACAGGTATATTAATGATTTTCGTATGGGACTATCTTCATTATCCGGAGACTATGGTTCTGCTCAGAGCAGGCATGGTAGCATACATCTTTATAGCCAAATATGTGTATGAGATAATCCCTAACAAATGGGTGACCGCCGCAAGAGTGTTCATGATCATGCTCACACTTATCACATGGTATCCGGAAACTTACGACTTTTGCAGAATATTTCCCTATCTCGACCATATCTTCGCCCAAGCCGACCAAGTGTTGTTCGGATGCCAGCCTTCACTGGAATTTGTGAAAGCTGTGAACTCCACGTTCTGGTATGAAGCGTTCAATCTCGGATATTATTCATACTATTATCTGATGGTAATCATGGTACTGTATTACTTCTTCTTCAAGTTCTCAGACTTTGGGAAAGCCGTCTATATATTCTTTGGCGCATTCTTTACCTATTATCTTATATACGACCTTCTGCCCGTGGCAGGACCGCAGTATTACTTTCAGGCAATAGGTGTCGAAGCCGCTGAAAAGGGAATATTTGAGAACATGTACCATTACTTCCAGCTGCATTATGACATGCTCCCGACAGAGACACGCGGCATATTCAGCGCACTTGTGAAAAATGCACAGGAAGTGGGCGAATGTCCGACAGCCGCCTTTCCAAGCAGCCATGTGGGAATGAGCACCGTCACCATGCTGCTTATGTACAGAGCCAACCGCACCGTCTTTTGGGTGATGTTTCCTCTGTACGTGCTTCTATGCTGCGCTACCGTATATATTCAGGCACATTATTTAGTAGATAGTATAGCTGGTTTCATAACCGCACTCCTGTTCTTCTACATAGGAAACAAGTCATACACACCGCTCAAGAAGAAACTGAATTGGGAGATGTAAGAAAAAGTTTGTATTGCATTCTTACTGCTTTGTAAGATATAATTCTTTTGTGGGTGCATTCATAGACTTCTCATGCAGCAAATAAGAGGAATCTGTGAATGCACCCACTTAAACAATCAAATACAACCACCCAATTGCTTCAAAACATGCCCCATAACAATTTTTTTATATATATTTTTTAACAAAATTATTTTCTGACATAATGAAATTAATTTCGGCAGTTTTAATATCAAAATGCAGATTTCATATCAGAATACTTTCTTTTTGATTTTGTCAAATGTTAAAATTCTAAGCCCTCTGGAACGCTCCAAAATGAAGCGTGATGAACTTTTGTCGAAGAATGGGGATTCTACGCGCATTTCGTGAAGCCTCCGAAAATTGTGAAATAGTGTTTCGTTTTTGAACAGTTCTTTTACATTTATTTATCTTCGGCGAAGAGTTTTTTGAAAAGAAGTACTAAGTTTTCAAAATTCCAGCGCACTGTTTTTTTCTTCACAGCGCACTGCAATTTTATTTGCAGCGCAGTGGAATTTTTGCCACTGTGCGCTGAAAATTTGACGACAGCGCGCTGAAAATAAAAAAACAGTGGGAAGCAGAGAAAAAGACTGTTTGCTTCAGTTGAAATGTTAAGAAGTGTATAGTTCTCTGCTTGGGAAGAGTGTCTGAACAGAAACTTAAAAGTGAGTAGATTTTTGAAGGTATTCGAGAGTGAAAACGGTGGATTTATATGTAAGACATTAATAATCAACAAATTACTCAAGTACTCAGATTTTTCAAAAAATTGTGTCCGGCTCGTTTTTTTGAGCATTTTGAAAAATTTTGTATTCAGCTGATTATCAACAGTTTATCTTTAAGTAAAATTTTTAGCCTCTTCGTACTCGCCCAAAAATCGCTCGAAATGTTAAATCTTCATTTTGAGCGAAAATATCATTTTGTCAAATCGGGAAAGGGCATTTTGACCTATTCTTTGCTGTTTTATGCGAATATATTTTGTGGGTGTACTCAGCAGAGGAATCTGCCAAGTACACTCACTCAAATTATGGAATACCCCACAACCACACAGCAAAGCCGCTTATTCAGGCAAAACCGTGTTGTTCGCGGTCGAATATAGCCCAAGCATGTTTCCTACAAACCCACCGGCCACATCGGTAGAAAGAATATCGCCCGACTGTGGGGTTCCCAGACGGACATAGCTCACACCACCATCAAGGCTGTATGCAAAATGATATTCATCGTCTGCAGCCGAGACCATCAGATTTATTTTTCCATCATAATCCAAAGGAGACGAAGCTACCACAGAACTTACACCGTCGGCTGTACGCTGAAGCACTATGAAATACTGTTTGCCCCGACGAGTGATGCCGAACACATAGTTATATTTGTTGCTCTGTATGCAGGCAATTCCGGCAAGGTCTTTTTCGTTCCTCGGTTTGTAAATCATGTCCGTGGAGAAAGAGAAATCGTTGTGTATTTGTCGTGTCCAAGCAGCCGACAAAGGACGGTTGTGCGTGATGTTATACTCGTTGGGAATGAATTGCAGCCCTTTTCCTGTCAGTACAGCCATGTCGAGCACGGACTTGCGAAGCCCTATCCAACGATAATCAAGCGTGTCGGCAGACAAGTCATCGTGGAATCCATAGTTGCCATGAGGCAGAAAGCCGTCTTTCCCTCTGCTATTCACGACTCCGGCAGGAAGTTTTAGCTTCGGTTCGATAGGAGTCAGACCGTTCTCGAACACCGGCCATTTCCCACTCCAATCGACAGGCAGGATAAATGTTTCGCGCCCAGTGACAGTCCTGCCGTTTATATTCGGACGGATGGCGAGGAAGACACCATACATATTCCCGTCAGGACCTTGAACCACATCAGAGTGTCCTGCCCAATTGACTTTATAATCTCGGTTTGGATTAAGATGACGCTGGGAAAGAATGGGGTTTGAAGGAGCTTCAATGTATGGACCTGTTACACTATCGCTCATGAACACCACCTCGCTGTGGGTGTCGCCCGTACCTCCTTCCGCACACATCAGATAATACTTTCCATTTCTTTTATAGATATGAGGAGCCTCAATCCAGAACGGTTTCTTGTGAAATTTTGTGCCTCCGTTCACAATCACACGGCTTGACCCGGGCACAAGGCTGTCTTTATCGACATCATATTCCCACATACGGATAATGCGATGCCCATCCCAAGAAGGATTGCGAGGCGCATCGTTATGCACGATATATGCCTTGCCATTGTCGTCAAAGAAGATTGAAGGGTCGATGCCTCTGAAATTAAGACGGATGGGGTCGCTCCACGGTCCGGCAGGATTTTTCGCCTTTACCACAAAATTGCCGTCAACAGTGGTAATCATATAAAAGGTATCGTTTGCCGGATTATAACTGATGGATGGCGCCATCATGCCTTGACTTGTGCCTCTTTCGGTCACATGCAACTGAGAAGGGCGGTCGAGCACATGTCCTATCTGCTGCCAGTTCACCAAATCCTTGGAATGAAAAATCGGAGCACCGGGCACCATCACAAACGATGAACATACAAGATAATAGTCATTCCCCTTGCGGCATATCGAAGGGTCGGGATAGCATCCCTGCAATATAGGGTTGTAAAACTCGTCTTCTCCGAGAGGATTCTTTATAAACACACTGTCATGACCTGAATACTCCACATTGGTGAATATTGGTCTGTCAGACGGTTTCACCGTCGATTCTCGTTTGGCATACATCATTACAGGCAGTACTCCGACAAAAGCTGTAATGCACATTCTTTTTATGAATTTCATATCTGTAGTTTTTTATTTGCTAATGATTATACTTGACTGTTTATATGGGATAGTTTGCGGCTGCATCCGAAAAAGAAATCTGTCTCGAATGCAATCACAAAGCATATCCGCATAAACCACTTTTCAATATCCTTTCAACGGATAGCAATTTCTCACCGGAATCAACATAAAAGTGAAATCATAATCTCCATATTTTACCATTGACTCCGCTTCGGGAATGGCTCCCCAACTGTCAATAATTGCCTGTCCCATCTGAATTTTATCGATAAGCAGATTTGTGATGTCCTGCTTTTCAACCAAAGAAGAATGACCGTTCTCTTTTTGCCAACCTTCGTCAAGCGACTCTATTGAATAATGCAATGCCGAAGCTGAGAAAGGAGCTTCCGAAACGACTTTCAAACCGGAGCCGGACGAATTGAGCAGAGTCATATAACGAATATCAGTCTTTGTTCCGTTTTCCTGTGGTCTGACATAAGGGAAGAACTGTTCATCCACACTTTGGTTGTAAAGTCCGAGACGTGCCGAAGAGTTGCGGTTTATGTAGTTCTCCCACGGTCCGCGTCCGTAATATTCGACTCGCTCATACGTAGCAGGCATCGGGAGTTGCACTCCGAAACGGAACATAGGGGATACACGTGCGGTGCTATCTGCCTTTATCGACTGGGTGACAGTGATGGCACCATGAAGGTCTATCACATATTTAATTGTCAGTTTGGCTTTTACATTGCTGATGTTGTAATGCGCAATGACCACAGCGCAGCCGTCACGTTGTTCCGAGTCAAGACTCACAAGTCGCATGTCAGGATTTTTCCATGCCGAATACTTCTGGTGCAACTTGGCTCCATAATCATTCGAGGTCGGTGCTCTCCAAAAATTCGGAGTCATATAGGCTCCTTGTTTCAGAAACTTCATGCCATCTGCTTCATACAAGTCGATAAAACCATTCGATTTTCTGAATCTGACGACAAACTTTTCTCCCTCGACAACGATATGCTTGATATTATCGCTGTTTAGTGACAAAGGTTCTATTTTTTCATTGGAGGCAACATGACAGAACTGATTCATGGTATCGCTGCATACATCGGTAATCTTCAATTGGGCGGATGCCACAATCTGTCCGGACTCGACCATGTCTTCTGTGTTTTTTTGAACAAAATCTATATTCAGCAGCCATTCTGCCCCATCATCAAAATCATAGCCGGTGTAATCCAACTTCATCGGCACACTGTCCTGAGGAGACACAGAGAGTGATGTTTTAGTTCCACTTGCCTTTGCCATTCCGTTCCGGAGCAGTGTCCATTCCATTCTGTAGGCAGACAAATCGCGAAAGAAGTTCTCATTATATACGCTTATCTCTCCTTGACGAAGATTGACAGGACTGACCCATATATTCTGATAGAAATATCTCACTTCATAGGCGGAAGGGTTAGGACGACGGTCTGGATTGAAAATACCGTTCACACTGTAGTCGAAATCGCCTGTGGCATATATGCCGAAATCACCGTCATATCCATAGTACATTCTACTTTTTTCATCAGTCATTCTTGGAGACTGGTCAGCAAAATCCCAGATGAAACCGCCTTGGAACTTAGGATACTGACGTATGAGAGTCCAATATTTTCCGAAATCACCCAACGAATTTCCCATGGCATGTGCATACTCACACATGATGAAAGGTTTCTTCTTTTCTGCATTCTCGCAATAAGAAATACATCTACTGAACGGCGGATACATCGGACAATACACATCCGTGGTCGATCCTGTATCATACGCTTGCTCAAAATGGACAAAACGACTCGGGTCTTCATTCTTTATCCAATTGTAGCAAGCCACAAAGTTCTCGCCGTTACCACACTCGTTGCCCAATGACCAAAGAAGAATGGAAGGATGATTGAAATTACGCGCCACATTGCGGCGGTTACGTTCCAGATGCGCTTTCTTGTATGAAGGCTCGTGTGCAAGTGATTTTTCCTTAAATCCCATGCCGTGTGATTCAAGATTTGCTTCTGCAACCAGATAGAGTCCGTATTTGTCACACAGTTCATACCAATAAGGATCATTCGGATAATGACATGTACGCACTGCATTGATGTTGAAAGCCTTCATCAGACGAACATCCTGTTCCATTCTTTGACGCGATACGACATAACCTCCGTCGGGATCCATCTCATGCCTGTTGACTCCTTTTATTAATATAGGTCTGCCATTGACAAGAAGCTGTGAATCTTTTATCTCTATTTTCCGGAAACCGGTCTTGACAGGTATGACTTCAGCAGGAACACCGTTGCGGTCGTATGTTGTGGCAACCAATGTATATAATGAAGGTGTCTCCGCTGTCCATTTCTCCGGAGAATCTACATCGAATGAAGCGGACAATGTTTTCTTTCCTTTCAACAATGTTTCATTTATTTTCTTTCCTTTTGGGTCAAAAAGTTCCAGCCTGACGGAAATACTGCCCTTCACAGACATGGATACATTCAAAGAGCCATCTTCATATTTGTTGTCAAGATTGGGCAGCACACGTATATCTTCTATTCTGTTTTTATCGCGTGTGTATAGATAGCAATCTCGTGCCACACCATGATACCTGAAATAGTCCTGATCTTCTAAATAGCTGCCATCACACCACCTGAAGACCTGAAAAGCTATGAGATTCTCACGTCCCGGATACAAGAACGGTGTCAAATCAAACTCTGCAGCAAGCTTGCTGTCTTCGCTATAGCCTACATAGCGACCGTTCACCCATAAGTACAGATTCGATGAAACGGCTCCGAAACAGGCAATTATATCCTTACCTTCCCAAGAAGCAGGAATAACGAAGGTCTTTCTATATGACCCGACATAATTGTTTTCTTCCGGAACATTTGGAGGAGTAGCCCGAGTCGTACCATAAAAGAGCTTCCAGTCGTAGCCAATTCCTGAATATAAAGGTTCTCCGTAGCCATTCAACTCCCACATAGCAGGAACATCTATCTTGTCCCAGCCTTTATCGTTGTAATCACGCTTCCAAAATCCAACAGGACGGGCATCGGAATCTTTCACCCAGTTGAAGTTCCATCTACCGTTAAGGGACATGTAATTCTCTGACAGTTCTTTCCTGCCTTCCATAGCAATGGACTTCTCCTTATATGCAAAATAATCAGTATGCATCGGCATACGATTATTTTCATTTATTTCCGGTTCGCGCCATTCCGTGAAAGTCTGAGCCAGACAACACAGACTGCATGAGAGCGAAACCAACACAGCATTGAATCTTTTCATTACTTTTTTAACTTTTGATTTACACTGCAAAATTAAAGAAAAGCCACACTGTTACATAAGTCATTTTATGTTTTACTATTAGTCAATATGTGTTTTCAATATTAAGTATCAGACATTTACACGGATTGTCCCATCACTTTTCTTGATTTCCATTTCTTTGGTTCTCACGATATGTACTTGGAGTGACACCAAACATTTCCTTAAAATATTTATTGAAATACTTCAAGGAACCGAATCCTACCATAACACTTATCTCCGAGATATTGAAATCGGTAGAAGACAAAAGACGAGAAGATTGTTTCAGACGTATCTCTCTTATCAACACAGCAGGTGTACGTCCGGTTTCGTCCTGAATAATCTTATAAAGCTTTGTTCTGCTAACACTGACATCTCTGCTCAAGTCATCAATAGAATATCCGGAATCGGAAATATTATTCTCAATGCTTGCAATAACTTCCGTCATCAATCTGTTTTCTTCTGGCATAGCTGTTGCAGACTCCATTTCACGTATCTCTATGGCACGAAGTCGCCCGGACTCTTGTATTCTACCTATCGTATCCCGCAATTTCATACGGAATCTCTTCCGAATAAGTCTCTTATAGGAATAAGCATACAGGCAACCATAGAAAATAGCCACAAACAGCATCACCCAAATCATGACAGCCCACCATTTCCTATACCACGGAAATCTTATATCAATATCCAAGGCACTATGCGATTCACACCAGCTTCCATCCCAGTCCTTGCTTCGCACTTCAAATATATAATGTCCGGGAGGAACATTGGTATAGACCACTTCTCTCGAGTCATCAAGGTTTCTCCATTCCTTATCAAACCCTTTAAGCCGACACGAAAACGACATCTTTCCCGGCGACACCAGTTCTGGCTGAGAGAAACGAACAGAAAAGAAATTTTCGTCATGTGCAAGCACGACAGGGGAATCTTTTCCATACACAAATATCGTTGAATCATTATGAATCAGTGTCAAAGAATTGATATGTACAGGTTTTACAGCCCCATACTTTATTCTATTGACATCTACTTCAACCACTCCCTGAGTTGTGCCGAAATAAAACCGTCCTCCTTCAGAAGCATAGGAACAATTCAAAAACTGTACAGAACCAAGCCCGTCCTCCTTTCCATAGCGAGAAAAATGATTGTTCCGAGAATCATATCGGAACAATCCGTTATCTGTCGCCACCCATATATCTCCTTCATGCTCCACCATTGTCATGATATTGGAAGCTTCAAGACCTTCCACACGTTGCACTTCGCTAAACGGTTTTCCGGCTTCCGACACATACAATCCGTTATTCAAGAATCCTATCCATTTATTATTATGTGAGTCAACATACATAAAAGGCACTGCGTCACTCGGCATTCCTGTTTCCACTCCATAATGAGCATTCACCATCATTGAAGACATATCCACCACATAGATACCTTTGGCGGAAGTATATATCCAAGCCTCATCGCCGACAAATTTTACACCCGAAGCCCAAATCCTCTCTAATCCGGAAATCTTCTGAAAAGATTCTGTCGATTTGTCAAACAAGCTGACATCTTTCCCTATAACCCATATATGATCTATCCCATCATCGGCAATGCTCCATATACTTTCTTCTTTATAGGGATAAGATTGAAAAGTGCCGGTCTTGAAATCATATCTCGACAGTCCGTCAGCATAGCATCCCATCCACAGATATTCGTCATCTTCTATCATAGAAAGAACTGCATCACCCACAATTGCTCCTCCGGATTTCCTATAATTAGTCTTACTGTTTGTACGAAAATCTATTCTATCCATTCCTCCTCCGTCTGTACCCACATACAATATGCTGTCTCTCAAAGCCAAAGCCGTAGCCAACCGATGAGACAACCCTTTGTCAGAAACGCTCAATGCAGAAATCCATCCGAAACGCGGAGAATAAAGGTTGAGTCCGTAGCGATATGTGCCAACCCATAGATTCTTGTCATTGTCTGTAAATATAGATGTTATCACATCACCACTTATAGAACTTCCAGAGGTATCATATACCTTCATACTGTTTCCTTCATCAGCAATGAGTCCTCCTCCGTTAGTTCCGAACAATATATTTCCTTCATAACATGAAGTCAAATCCGAACAGGGTAGGACAGAAACATCGGATGAAACAATCCTGTTGTCACCTGTAACGTGATAAGTCTTCGTCTTTTCGGTCAAACCGTATGAGACAAAAGCCGTCTTTTTCTTTTCGTCAAAAAACAAGTCTATACTTATTCCGCTTGCAGGCTTTGAAGCACAAGCCAAAACCGAACCGCTTACAGGATCTATCAGAGACAGTCCGTCATAACCGTGAGCAAGGATATATTTGTCAAAATATGAGCAGATAGAATACCAGTTTTTTTGCTTGAAATCAATCTGTGTATATAGTTTGTTACCGGATTTTTTATAAATGCACCTGTCATTACTGAGCACATAAACAGTATCTTTTACTCTAATTATATCCTTTATAGACATGTCAAAGACTTTCGGTCTTCGCATATTCGATAAAAGATATGAACAAACGGCAAACTCATGTGTATGAATATCAAACAAAAACAATCCATAAGAACTTCCTATCCATATACTGTCGCCATCGACAAGCAAAGCATTTATGTCATTTGATGCAACGTATGACGGTTCTCCATCTTTATATCTATATGTAACAAACTCTCTTCCATCGAAACGAGAAAGCCCATTACGCGTACCAATCCACATATAACCATCTTTGTCCTGACCTATACACCTCACCGAATTATCTGCCAACCCATCGGAAACATCAAAAGTTCGAAA
This sequence comes from Bacteroidaceae bacterium, assembly GCA_017621515.1. Classification (GTDB taxonomy): domain Bacteria; phylum Bacteroidota; class Bacteroidia; order Bacteroidales; family Bacteroidaceae; genus RGIG8745. The sequence goes on along the minus strand of JAGASY010000126.1, from coordinate 40,799 downwards.
TTTGTATTCGGCAGACATACTCCCGGCTGTAAGAAACATCAAGAATATGAATGTTATATATTGTCGTATCATCTTCGCCATCTGAGATTTCTATTTAATGAACAAAAATACCTAAATTTACATGCTTCTCAAAATTTATTAAGTGCATTCAACAAACAAATTAAAATTAACGAAATAAGAAAGCCGTATTCAACTCAAACAAGTCAAATACGGCTCTTTCTCTTTTTCAAGTTTAAGTTCTGCAAGAGTCATCTTCCTCTTACAATCTTCTTTATATCATTCAGTTTATTAAGTGCTTCGATAGGAGTAAGATTATTTACATCCAAATTCAATATTTCATCTCTAATCTGGCAAAGTACCGGATCATCAAGCTGAAAGAAACTCAACTGTGTTCCGCTCGGAGCGGAAATACCTTCTGTAACAGGACGAGAGATTCCATCACCACTGTTATTCTTTTCCAGTTCTTTCAGAACTTGCTCCGCACGACGTACCACAGAAGGCGACATACCTGCAATTTTAGCTACATGAATACCAAACGAGTGCTCACTTCCTCCCGGTTGCAGCTTACGCATGAATATAACCTTTCCGTCCATTTCTTTCACCGACACATTGAAATTCTTCACCCGGCAAAGCGATTTTTCCATTTCGTTCAGCTCATGGTAATGAGTAGCAAACAGTGTACGCGCATGTCCTTTCGGATTGTCATGTATATATTCCACTATCGACCAAGCTATTGAAATACCATCGTATGTGGATGTTCCGCGCCCCAATTCATCAAACAAAACAAGTGAACGCTGAGAAAGGCTGTTAAGAATGCTCGCAGCCTCATTCATCTCTACCATGAAAGTTGATTCACCGACAGAAATGTTATCGCTTGCTCCCACTCTTGTGAATATCTTGTCCGTCATACCTATACGAGCACTTTCGGCAGGAACAAAAGAACCTATCTGTGCCATAAGAGTGATAAGTGCTGTCTGACGCAACAATGCCGACTTACCCGCCATGTTAGGTCCTGTGAGAATGATTATCTGCTGACTCTCACTGTCAAGGAACAAATCATTTGCCACGTACTCTTCGCCCACAGGCATCTGACGCTCTATCACAGGATGTCTTCCCTGCTTTATATCTATCACAAGACTATCATCCACCACAGGACGTATATACTTATATTCTTGTGCCGCCATAGCGAAAGAAAGCAGACAATCAAGGTGAGCTATATGAACAGCATCAATCTGGATGGCAGAGATATAATCCGCCGCATAAACGACAAGCTCAGAGAATATCTTGTTTTCAAGCGACAATATCTTCTCTTCCGCTCCCAGAATCTTCTCCTCATATTCTTTCAGTTCCTGAGTGATATATCGTTCCGCATTGACCAACGTCTGCTTCCTTATCCAGTTTTCAGGTACACTGTCCTTGAATGTATTCCTTACCTCAATGTAATATCCGAATACATTGTTGAAACCAATCTTCAGACTCGATATACCCGTTGCTTCTATTTCACGCTTTTGTATCTGCAACAGATAATCCTTGCCGGAATAAGCAATATTACGAAGTTCGTCAAGTTCCTCACAGACACCCTCGGCTATCACTCCGCCTTTATTGACAAGAAACGGAGGGTCATTGTTTATTTCATGTTCAATTCTGTCTCTAAGTTCGGCACATACATCAAGCTTCATACCTATATTGCGCAGACTCTCACTGTCTGCCTGCATACAATGATTCTTTATAGGTTCTATAGCCTGAAGAGCTACCTTCAGTTGCACCATCTCGCGCGGCGATACTCGTCCTACCGCCACTTTTGAACTAATTCTTTCAAGATCACCGATACGATGGAGCTGTTCCGTCACCATATCCCTGAACTGGGGTTCTCTGAAAAAATACTCAACCACATCCTGTCTTTCCTCTATCTGCCTGATGTCTTTCAGAGGAAACACAATCCATCTTCGGAGCATACGTCCTCCCATCGGACTGACAGTCTTGTCAATGACTCCAAGCAGACTGTTTCCTCCTTCGTTCATAGAACCGAGAAGTTCAAGACTGCGTATAGTGAATTTGTCCAGACGGACATATTTATTTTCCTCCACACGGGAGATTGTGCGTATATGTCCAATCTGTGTGTGCTGTGTCTGCTCCAGATAAAAAAGAATGGCTCCGGCAGCTACAATGCCATTCTTCAGATGCTCAATGCCAAATCCTTTCAGATTCTTCGTACCGAAATGGGCAAGCAATTTATTACGTGCCGTATCCTCTGTGAAAATCCAGTCATCAAGTTCGTATGTAAAGAACTTACCACCAAAGTTACCTTCAAACATAGGTTTTCTTCCACGTTCATAAAGCACTTCCTTCGGAGAAAGATTGGTAAGCAACTTATCTACATAATCTGTAGTTCCCTCTGCTGTAAGAAATTCTCCAGTCGAAATATCAAGCATAGCCACTCCACAGGCTGATTTTCCGAAATGTATGGCAGCAAGAAAATTGTTTTCCTTGTTGTTCAACACATTGTCATTCATGGAAACACCCGGAGTGACAAGCTCTGTGATACCACGCTTCACAAGCTTCTTCGTTAGTTTAGGGTCTTCAAGCTGATCACATATAGCCACACGCTTTCCCGCTCTTACCAGCTTTGGCAGATAAGTGTCGAGCGCATGATGAGGGAAACCTGCCATAGCCGTGGCATCCTCTTTTTTCCCTGCACCTCCGCTTCGTTTGGTAAGTGTTATCCCAAGAATTTCAGAGGCTATCACAGCATCATCGGCATAAGTTTCATAGAAGTCACCACAACGAAACAAAAGCAATGCATCAGGATGTTTAGCCTTGAAGTCGTAGAACTGCTTCATCATAGGTGTCACTTCGTCCTTCTTTGCCATATATAATTACTTGTTTTTTATTAAAAAGTTTTAGTGGAAAATAATGTTTTGTCAAGCAAAGGTACGACAAAAAAATGTGAAGGAAGATTTTTAAATTTATTTTTTACAGCTATGTAAATGTTTTTTCAAAGACTACTCTTATTATTCTTTGCGGTTGTTTTGACGGAGGAGTTCGTCAAAACAACCGCAAAAAATAATGAGAATCCTCAACTTATGCAAAGCTTCTTTGCAAATTCCCATATCACAATACCAGCCGTAGTAGATACATTCAATGAATGCTTGGTACCAAACTGAGGAATTTCCAGACACCCATCGCTCATATCCACAATCTCCTGCTTCACACCCTTTACTTCATTGCCCATCACAATGGCATATTTTTTGTCCTTTTCCACTTGTATGTCCTGCAACATCGTACTGCCTTCCACCTGCTCCACCGACAACACGGTGAAACCGTTCATGCGAAGATTCTCAACTGTCTCGCGAGTGGTCGGAAAATAATGCCATTCCACTGTGTCTTCCGCTCCGAGAGCTGTCTTGTGTATCTCCGGATGAGGAGGAACCGCTGTGATGCCACAAAGATAGATTCCTGCTACACGGAAAGCATCCGCTGTGCGAAATACAGAACCCACATTATACATGCTTCTCACCTCATCCATCACCACCACCAGCGGCATCTTGTCACTTCTTCTGAACTCCTCCGCACTCATGCGGTTCATTTCCGTAATCTTTAGTTTTCTCATTCTACTCTACATATTAGGCATTACAGTCTGAAATATTTTCAATCCGAAACTCGGTACAACCGCCATGACATAATCAAACACATCGGCCTGAAGATTCTCATATTTTATCCATTCCTTATTGGCGGAAAAGAAATACAGCTCCAAAGGTATTCCCTGAGGAGTAGGGTCAAGATGACGTACCATGAACGTCATGTCGGTGTTGATAAGCTTATTATTTTCCATATATCTCACCAGATGTCTTCTCAGCATGGTCAGATTGGTCAATTCATCGCTATTCTCTTCTTCTCCTATCAGCCCATCTTCACGATACTTATTCTTCTCTTCAGGAGAAAGAAAATGCACAGTGTTCATATCTATGTTGACAGAACGGCTGACACGTCTTCCGTCGCTTTCCATCATCCCCCGCCAATTTTCAAATGTCTCACTTACGAGCGTATAAGGCGGAATGGTTGAAATGGTGTTGTCCCAATTCCTCACTTTTACTGTGGTGAGGTTCACTTCAAACACCACACCGTTCACTCCATGCTTACTCATCTTTATCCAATCTCCCGGACGAAGCATATCATTCGCCGACAGTTGTACTCCCGACACCAATCCCACAATGGTGTCCTTAAAGACAAGCATCAGCACAGTTGCCGCAGCACCAAGTCCGACAAACAGTTCCAATGGCGACTTCCCTATGAGCACACTGAATATAAATATGACTCCGACAAAGATAATAAGCACCTGCATCATCTGGTATATCCCCTTGAGCGGTCTTGTCCGCGACACATTCTTCTTCTCGCTTATCAGGTACAGTGAACCTATAAAACTGATTACCAACCTAAGTGATGAAGCTATTATGTATATCTCACAAATCTTCATCAAGAACGATAATACCACCGGTGTGTCGATAAATGCAAACGGAAGCAACATATATGCCACAATCGAAGGTACTATGTGACAAAAGTTATTCAACACTTTGTCGTTGAAAAGCAAATCATCCCAAGACACTTCCGTCTTCGAGACAATAGCCTTGATTGCAGGTACAATGACTTTTCGGCAAAGCAAATCCGCCAGCCATGCAAATAAAATGATAACAACTATCCATATTATTCGATGGATAAAACTCATGTTTACTTCCAAAAGCCCCATGTCGGCAAGAAAATCAGGAATATATTCTCTGAACATATCATTAAACAATTATACGATGTGGTTATACATTAAGTGCGGGAAGTGTATATTTTTTCTTCACCATACACCCATTTATTATTTCAGTAATTAAAGACTATATAAGTAACATTACTTGTCCTGTTACTTGTCCTGTTACTTGTCTTGTTACTTGTCTTGTTACTTGTCCTGTTACTTGTCCTGCTACTTGATAACAATTACACAAAGATAATGCTTTTAACTAACATTCGAGCAATAGCATACGGAAAGTAATCATTTCCATTATAATTTTCATAGAATGTGGAAAACTATATAATATTATCTTTTGGCTTCTGTATAATAGTGTTATTTTTCTACGTTATACAGTAGATTATTCACATATATATGAACAAAACAAAATTATCATAATTCACATAGCTGATGATAAATCTGAATTTTTGTTTATAAAATGTTGATATGTATGTTCACAAAACAAATAATAAAAATTAAGAATAGATATTATATAACTGTAATATAGATACTTATGAAGTTATACACTATTGTTGAAAAGAGAAATAAAAAAATTTTCATATCATGCGTTGACAACTATGTGAATTACTATTTATAAACAGTATTTTCACACTCTTATAAACATATTTTACGCATGAAAAAATCATATAATTCACATAAATGAACAGTATGTTTTCAACAAAATATAAATAGAAGACCGTCATTAAATTTTTCTGAAATATTTTATAAAATATAATCAAGCTAAATTCTTTTTTCGGCCATGCTACATACAATCAATGACCTCCATAAAAAATTTTTTGACATCGTTTTTTTGAGGGGTGTTCGGTTTTGACAAAATGACAACTATTTTTGTTGTTTTGATTCTTGTTTTGCGGATTTTACACTTTTTTCTGTCTTTCTGATTTTTCCAAATGTTAAAATTCTAAGCCCTCTGACACGCGTCAAAATGAAGCGCGAAGAACTTTTCCCGGAGAACGGGGATTCTACGCGCATTTTTTGAAGGCTCTGCGAATTGTGAAATAGTGTTTCGTTCTGGAACTGTTCTTTTACATTTATTTATTTTCGGCGAAGAGTTTTTGAAAAAACACCACTAAGTTTTCAAATTTTCAGCGCGCTGTCGTTACATTTCCAGCGCACTGCAATTTTATTTGCAGCGCAGTGGAAATTCTTTCACTGTGCGCTGAAAAAATAAAAACAGCGCGCTGAAAATAAAATTACAGTGGGAAGCGAAGAAAAGGACAGTTTGCTTCGGTTTGAATGTTAAGAAGTGTATAATGTTCTGCTTGGGAAGTGTGTCTGAACAGGAACTTAAAAATGAGTGGATTTTTGAGAACATTTGAGGGTGGAAATGATGAATTTAGTTGTAATATATTAATAGTCAGCATATTACTAAAAACATTCAGATTTATCAAAAAATTGCGTCTGGCACGTTTTTTTGAGCATTTCGAACAATTTTATATTTAACTGATTATCAATAGTTTATCTTTAATCAAAAATTTTATCTTTTCATCATCGACAGAAAATCACTCGAAGTGTTAAATTTTCATTTTGGGCGAAAATATCATTTTGTCAAATCAAAAAATTGGTTTTAGCGTGATTTAAGTGGATGTATTTGACATTGAAAATATACAACACTTTTCTGTTGAAAACTATGTACAAACTTTCTATAATATCTTTTGTCACCACAAAATGAATAAAACTTCTTATTCCTATAGCAGATGTTGATAAACTGCGTTGAAAACACCATAAACCATAGTGAAAACTATGTCAATAATATGTCAACAGATTTCAATAACTTCTTCTTGCTTTTACCAATAAAACATATAAGCTCCACCCACTTTCAAAAAAACAAGAAAAGTTATTGAAAAGTTCCGACATTGTTTCTACACCAAAAACACAGGTTAACAACATGTCAAAACTATAGAAAATATAAACATCAAGTATTTTCAACATCTTGTTTATAGTTATCACAGGAATACTGAATATCAATGTTTTTCGATGTGGATATATGTTCACAATATGTCAGTAACCATATAGTCTCAAAACAATAACTTAATATACAAATAAATCCTCTTTTTCTTTTCTACGTTATCGACACTCTATTATTATTATCATAGAGTTTTTAAATTTAAAAGAAAGGATATAATATATATAAAAGCTTTTGAAAAGATTGGAGGGAAATGTGGCGGAAAATAGTTTTGTCGGTGCAAGATTACGAAAAGTTTTGCAGAAAACTTCCTTGAATGTGAAATTTTTCTCTTCCTTGAGAGTTTTTATTACCGGAAATGTGTGGAAGGAAAAAATGCTCATAAAAATATCTCCCGGTTTATCCCTGTGATAAACCGGGAGATACACGTGTGATGCGGAAGCGTTTTGTCCGCTTATTTCGATGTCAGCTGTTTTGCCACCACGAAGGCAGTAGTCCATGCCGTCTGGAAGTTGAATCCTCCTGTGACAGCATCAATGTCGAGTATCTCACCTGCGAAATAGAGTCCCGGACAGTGTTTGCTTTCAAGCGTATTGATATTGACCGATTCGGTGCTTATTCCGCCGCATGTCACAAACTCCTCCCTGAACGCACTCTTTCCTTCAATCTTGTAGGAATCGTTCATGAGATTGTTGACTATGCGGTTGATGCCTTTCTTGCCAAGTTCTCCCCAGCGTTTGTCTGTCTGAATATCTGATTTGCACACGATGTAGTTCCACAGACGCGACGGGATATTATAAGGACGTATGCTCGAAAGTTGCTTGTGAACGTTCTCTGTCGCTATATTGCGGATATATTCGGTCACAGTATCCATGTCGGACACTCCGCTCCAGTTGACCAGCAACGGAGAGCAGTAGCTGTTGTCTGCAAGATGACGTGCTGCGTATGATGACAGCTTCAGTATGGCAGGTCCGCTCATTCCCCAGTGGGTGATGAGCAGCGCACCTTGGCTTCTGAATTTGGTGGCAGGGATGGAAACAATGGCATTCTCGGATACCGTTCCCATGAGTTCTCTCAATTCTTTTGAGCAGATGTTGAAAGTGAACAACGATGGTACAGGCATGGATATTTTGTGTCCGAGAGATTCCAGCCACTGCAGTCCTTCGTATCGTGGACTTCCTCCTGTCGTGACGACTACGAAATCCATCTTTTCTTCCATTTTCTCTATGGTTCTTGCCGAACCTTCTTTCTGCGTGCTTTTATACTTTTCTATGTGGAGAACAAACTTCTCGTTTTCTTCCTTCTTTATCTCCGTTACTTTGCAGTTAGTGAAGACATGTATGCCGAACTTTTTTGCCTGCGACAAGAAGCAACGGATGATGCTGCCGGAGTCTTGCGACTGCGGAAACACACAATGGTCTTCCTGAGTGGTCAGTTTCACTCCGTGTTTCTCAAACCATCTGTAAGCATCCGCATTGTCGAAAGTGTTGAAAAGCCTTTTCATAACTCTTTCTCCGCGAGGATATATGAACTTCAGATCGGTGACATCTTCAAAAGAATTGGTCACATTGCATCTTCCTCCTCCGGATATTTTCACTTTGGACAGTACCTTGTTTGCTTTTTCATATATGGCTATTTCTGCATCTGGATACATTTCTTTTGCATTGATGGCAAAAAAGAACCCGGCAGCTCCGCCTCCTATTACTCCTATTTTCATGATTGTCTGAACAATGGATAACTGTAACAAATGAATTTAAATGTGAGTCTTGGCTTTTTCAAGAGCCACATTGATGTTCGGACATATATTTTCTTTTCCGAGCAATTCGTTGAAGCCGTTCTTTTCGAGCACTGATTTCACATATTCGTTGACTCCCGAAAGGATAATCTTGATTCCTTCCTTATGGCTCATTGAGATAAGGTTGGTGAGATTATGAATACCGGTGGAGTCTATGAACGGAATCTTTCGCATACGTATGATGCGGACTTTAGGACGGTCGTTCTGTCCTGCCATGATATCTTCAAACTTGCTGGCAATACCGAAGAAATAAGGACCGTTTATTTCATATACTTCTACACCTTCCGGAATGATGAGGTGCTCCACATTCGTAACTTCCAAATCGCTTTCTTCGTTAGGGTCTATCTCGTCGGTAAGTACAGACACTTGGGTGGTTTCTGCCATTCGACGCATACAGAGCAGACAGGCAAGCACCAGTCCTACTTCAATGGCGATGGTAAGGTCGAATATCACCGTGAGTATGAACGTGAGCCACAATACAGTCACGTCCGACTTCGGATTGTGCATAAGTTCGCGTACTGTGCGCCATCCGCTCATGTTGTAGGAAACGATTACCAGTACACCGGCAAGACACGACATAGGAATGTACTGTGCATACGGCATAAGGAAGAAATAAATGAGCAGCAATACTATGGCATGGATGATACCTGCCACCGGAGTTTTTCCTCCGTTGTTGATATTAGTCATTGTACGTGCTATTGCTCCTGTGGCAGGAATACCGCCGAATATAGGCGAAACAATGTTGGCGATACCTTGTCCTATAAGCTCCTGATTTGAATCGTGGTGATGACCGATAATACCGTCTGCCACAGTGGCGGAAAGTAGAGACTCTATGGCGCCGAGCACAGCAATGGTGATTGCCGGAGAGATAAGTCCCTTTATGGTCTCCCAGTTCATGTCCGGCACATTTGCTTCCGGCATGGAAGGGTCAATCTTGAATCTGTCTCCGATGGTATCTACGTGTATGCCGAAATAGTTGGTCATGATGATTCCGGCAATGGTCATGACGATTATGGCAATCAGTGAGCCGGGAACTTTCTTTGAAAACTTAGGAGTTATGGCAATGATGACCACAGACAGTATTCCAACAATGGTGGTAGGAATGTCCAATGAGGCGAAATTCTGTCCATACACTCCCCATTTCGATATGAAGTCGGCAGGAACTTCGCCTTCTATCGTCAGTCCGAACAAATCTTTTATCTGAGTGGTGAAAATGGTCAGTGCTATACCGCTTGTGAATCCGACTACGATAGGATAAGGAATATATTTTATGATGGTACCGAGACGGAAGACACCGAGAAGTATCAGAAACGCTCCGGCAAGCACTGTGGCTATGGCAAGTCCTTCAAGTCCGTACTGTTGTATGATTCCGTAAATGATGACAATGAAGGCTCCCGTGGGACCGCCTATCTGCACTCTGCTTCCTCCGAAGAAAGAGATGGCGAAACCTGCCACTATGGCTGTGAGTATTCCTTTTTCCGGCGACACACCTGAAGCAATACCGAATGCAATGGCAAGCGGGAGTGCTACGATACCCACTATGATTCCCGCCATTAAGTCTGCCATGAATTTTTGTTTGTTGTAGCTGCGCATCGTGTTCAGCAGCTCCGGTCTTGATTTTAGAATCTTCATTTTCTTTGTAACCTTAAAAATCTTATTTTATAATTTGTTTGTATTGAGGCGGCAAAGTTACGGCATTTTGTTAAATATTTTGAATGTTTTGTGCTGATAATGAGTTTTTTATTCCATTATAGTTTGGACACCTGTAAAAAAGTACTTTATTTTGTCCTCGTTTTCGGTGCTTTTTTTCTTGTTTTTGCCTGTTTGTACAGAATGAGAAATCATAAAGAAAAAAAGAATTGGAGAAAAGTATTTTTCAACTTGTAAGTTCATTAATATATAATAGGAAAATATGAGTACAGATGAAATATATATGCGGCGTTGTCTGCAACTTGCCGCAAACGGAAGAAAGAACGCTCGACCGAATCCGATGGTGGGAGCGGTCATTGTCTGCAATGGGAGAATCATTGGCGAAGGTTATCATGTGCGTTGTGGAGAAGGACATGCGGAAGTGAATGCCATAGCTTCCGTGAAAGATGCTGCTCTGCTCCGTGAATCTACCATATATGTGAGTCTTGAACCTTGTTCGCACTATGGAAAAACTCCGCCGTGCGCAGACTTTATCATAGAGAAAGGATTGCGTCGTGTCGTTGTAGGATGTGTGGATCCTTTTGCCAAAGTGAGCGGAAGAGGAATACAGAAACTTCGTGATGCGGGAATAGAAGTGAAGGTGGGTGTATTGGAAGACGAGTGCATGAAGTTGAACAAGCGTTTCATGACATTCCACAGCAAGCACCGTCCTTTCATTACGCTCAAATGGGCGCAGAGTGCCGATGGGTTTATCGATACACCTGATGATAAACCGCGTGCAATGATTTCCGACAGCTATACCAGTATATGGGGACACAAGCGGCGTGCGGAGCATCAAGCCATCATAGTGGGAAGACGTACTGTTCTTCTTGACAATCCTTCGTTGACAACGCGGAACTGGTGCGGAGATAATCCAGTCAGAGTGGTGATAGACCGGTGCGGGACGCTTCCCGATTCGCTTCACATATTCGATTCTTTGGTTTCTACTCTGATTTTTTCTTCCTCTGAAGCTTCCCGGAAGATTGTTCGCGACAATGTGGAAGAAATTTTTATTGATTTCAATTGTGATATAATACCGCAGATATTGGAGAAACTTTATGAGCGAGGCATACAGACTCTTCTTGTTGAGGGCGGACGTCAATTGCTTCAAAGCTTTATCGATGACGGACTGTGGGATGAAGCGTATGTAGAGACCGGTGACATTGTGCTTAACGAAGGAGTGAATGCTCCTGTGTTAAAAGGACAGGTGTATGAAGGTTTTGATGATGCGGACAAGAAGATAAGAATCTACAGCAAGAAAATTTAAACAACTCCTTTATATTCAAATGGTAAATGAGAAAACTTTCAAGTTTCTGCCATTTGCATTATCTTTGCACATTAATTTTGAAAAAATCTCTTGATGAAAAAACTTTTTATAGAAACATACGGCTGCCAGATGAACGTGGCAGACAGTGAGGTCATTGCATCTGTTATGAAGATGGCGGGATATGAGTCATGCCAGAGTATAGACGAAGCAGATGCGGTGTTGCTGAATACATGTTCAGTCCGCGACAACGCTGAACAGAAAATACTCAATCGTCTTGAAGCGCTCCACTCGTTGAGAAAGAAGGGACACCGGCTTATCATCGGTGTGGTGGGATGTATGGCGGAAAGAGTGAAGACGGACTTGATAGAAAAACATCATGCCGATCTTGTTGCCGGACCGGATGCTTATCTCACTCTTCCGGAACTTTTTGCAGCAGTAGAAGTTGGAGAGAAAGCCATCAACGTGGAATTATCGACCACTGAAACTTATCGCGACATTATTCCGGAACGCATCTGCGGAAGTCATATATCAGGATTTGTCAGCATCATGCGCGGATGCAACAACTTCTGCCACTATTGTATCGTTCCTTACACAAGAGGCAGGGAGCGCAGTCGTGATGTAGATAGCATACTGGCAGAAGTGAAAGACTTGTCGCAAAGAGGCTACAAGGAAGTGACTCTGCTCGGGCAGAATGTCAATTCATACAAATTTGAGGATATTGATTTCCCGCAACTGCTTCAGCGTGTGGCAGAGAGTGTACCGGAGATGAGGGTACGCTTCACAACTTCGCATCCTAAAGATATGAGCGATGAGACTCTGCATGTGATAGCCGCTCACAAGAATATTTGCCGTCATATCCACTTGCCTGTTCAAAGCGGAAGCGACCGCATACTGAAACTGATGAACAGAAAATATACTCGCGAATGGTATATGAACCGTGTGGCAGCCATACGGAGAATCTTGCCGGACTGCGGGCTGACGACTGACATTTTTGTCGGTTATCACTCGGAAACGGAGGAAGACCACCAGTTGTCTCTTTCGCTCATGAAAGAATGCGGATATGATTCGGCATTTATGTTCAAGTATTCGGAACGTCCGGGGACTTACGCTTCAAAACATCTTCCGGACGATGTGCCCGAAGAGACAAAGATTCGCCGTCTCAATGAAATGATAGCTTTACAGAACGAGTTGTCGGCAGAAAGTTACAAGCGCGACATCGGGCATACTTTTGAGGTGCTTGTAGAAGGTGTAAGCAAGCGTTCACGTGAGCAACTTTTCGGACGCACGGCTCAGAACAAAGTGGTTGTATTTGACAGAGGAAATATTCATATTGGCGACTTTGTAACAGTTAAGATTACAGAATCAAGCTCTGCTACGCTGAAAGGAACAGTCTGTTCATAAAGATTTTCAATAGTTTCTAATTGAGTTGTATTCAGCTGTTTAAGTGGATGTGCTCAACAGCTGAATACAACTATAAAAGTTTCCTATAACAAAATTTTCTATATATATTTTTTAACAAAATTATTTTCTGACAAAATGAGACGGTTTTTGATGATTTGGGTTTCAAAACGAAGGTTTTACATTGAAATACTTTCTTTCTGATTTTGTCAAATGTTAAAAATCTAAGCCTTCTGGAACGCTCCAAAATGAAGTGCGACGAACTTTTATCGAAGAATGAGGCTTTTATACGCATTTCATGAAGCCTCCGGGATTTGTGAAATAGTGTTTCATTTTGAAACGGTTCTTTTACATTTGTTTATCTTCGGCGAAGAGTTTTTGGAAAAAAACTACTAAGTTTTCAAATTTCCAGCGCACTGTCGTTACATTTCCAGCGCACTGCAATTTTATTTGCAGCGCAGTGGAAATTCTTTCACTGTGCGCTGAAAAAATAAAAACAGTGCGCTGAAAATAAAATTACAGTGGGAAGCGAAGAAAAGGACAGTTTGCTTCGGTTTGAATGTTAAGAAGTGTATAATATTCTGCTTGGGAAGTGTGTCTGAACAGAAACTCAAAAGAGAGTGGCTTTTTGGTGACATTTGAGGAGAAAAACGGAGAGTTTGTTTGTAAGATATTAATAATCAATAGATTACTAAAATACTCAGAATTTTCAAAAAATCATGTCTGGTGCGTTTTTTTGAGTATTTTGAAGAGTTTTGTATTCCTTTGATTATCAATAATTTATCTTTGCAATAAATTTTTTGTCTCTTCACCCTCGGCAAAAAATCACTCGAAGTGTTAAATTTACATTTTGAGCGAAAATATCATTTTGTCAGAAAAGGAAAGTGATGTTTGAGTTTGTTTTTTAATATTTTTTAAGTGGGTACATTCGACATATACTTCCGTCGAATATACCCACTTAAAGGCATTGAATATGTCTAATTATACAAAAAGTATTTTATTATATTGCGCTACTTATTTATTAACCGAGAAAATTCTTTGCAAATTCAAGAGAAATTGAATTGTGAAAGCTTTGGCATACTTCTGCGGCAAAAGTACATCCATAGCCCACAATCTTGTCCCATTTATCGGAAGTGATACGAGAAATGTCATCTCTTCCCACATTCTCTTTGATAAGTCCGTAGATGATTCCTGCATTGAAGTTGTCTCCTGCTCCAATGGTGCTTACAGTTTCTATTTTCTCTACAGAATAGGACTTGGACACGGCGGGAGTGATGAGACGTATATCTCCTTCGGCAGCCGTGCAAAGCATGTTTTTGCAATAGAAATCAATCTCCTTCTTATATACCTTGTCGGCATCGGATATGCCGAACATGTTCTCAAGGTCTTCTGTCGAGCCACGAACAATATCGGCATATTCCAAATTTTCGAGAATGTCGGCATAGAGTTTGATGGCTTCGGCGCGGTGTGTGCTCCGGAAATTCAGGTCATAGTATATGAGAGCTTCGTGGCGGCGGGCATAATCCAAAAACTCTTTCACTTTCGGTCGCAGGATTGGATTAAGCACGAAATAAGACCCCATCATCACAATGTCGTCCTTGTTTATCTCGGGCCATTCGGCAATGTCGAGCCGCGCTTTGGGATAATCCTTATAAAAAGAGTATTCCGCATCGTTGTTCTCATTAAGCCATGCCAATGAAATGGCGGAACGGCTGTCATGATATACATTTATATTATCGGTGCTTACTCCATTGCTTCTCATAAAATCAAGAATCAGGCTTCCCACACGGTCATTGCCCGTTTCGCTAATCATGGTGACATTCTGTCCGAGACGTCCAAGCGAGATAATACCATTGAAAACAGAACCTCCGGGAACGGCAGCTGTAGGTTGTCCGTCCTTGAATATGATGTCCATTATTGTCTCGCCTATTCCTATTATTTTTCTCATTGTATGTGTGTTGTTTTTGCAAAAGACTTATTTGTTGCAAGTTATTTATTATAAAAAGGAGAATGAGTTGCCGATAACTTGCTGTCCGGCAGTCTTACTTTTCTATATAATCTATTACTTGTTGCAATGTGTCGGCACGAAGCATCATGTCGCTGAAAGGTTTATTCACCACACCTTTTTTCTCCAGATTGTCAATCATAAGAAAAAGGTCATCCCAGAATCCGTTTATATTCCAGAATATGACCTTCTTCGAGTGCATACCGAATGTGTTTTCTGCCATTGCAGAGAAAGCTTCGTCGAGTGTTCCCACACTTCCGGGAAGAGCAACCATGATGTCGGATTCATCGACAAGCCATTGTTTGCGGTCGCGCAAGTCGTCAGTATGAAATACAATGTCTATATGTTCGCTCATCATATTGTTCTGCATCACTTTGCGGGGTACGACTCCGAACACTCTGCCTCCGCTTTGTTTCACCGAACCGGCGACTGTTTCCATCAGTCCGCAGCGTGCACCACCATAGACAAGAGTCTTTCCGTGTTCACCCATCCAGCGTCCCAAACGTTCCGCCTGTTCGTAATATACACTCTCCATTTTTTCAGAAGAAGAACAAAAAACACCTATTTTCTCCATTGCTTGTTTTTTTATTTAGAAAGCAAAGTTACTCATTTCTATGGCTCTTTCGCTAAATGAAACGGAATTTTGCTATAAAATTCATTAAAAGTATGAGTGTTAGTTCCATGTAGAAAAAAATGTTCGTAATTTTGTTGCAGAAAAGGGGTTATGTAGGTGTGGCATAGAAAGTCGTACCTGTATATACCATGTATGTCTTGAAATTTTGAATTTGAAATAACATAATGAGGAATATATTCTATTTTTTCGCGGTTCTCTTTTTGACGGTATCTGTGGTTTCTTCATGTATCAAAGATGAAGATGCGGTTACTTCACCAGAATGCTACATAATTTCTTTTTCTGTGGCAGACATAAAAAGTGCGGTTGAAACAAAGAACAACCGTGGTGAGGATACTATTGTGTATCGTACAATAGGAGGAAGCAGCATCTATTTTAACATCGATCAAGTAAGGAATAAGATTACGTCTGTCGATTCGCTTCCGGTATGGACAGACTTGAGCAAGGTTGTACCTACAGTCAATTCATACGGCTATGTATATTATAGGTATGAAAAAGATTCATTATATATGCCGTTGCTCAGTGGAAGCGATTCCATTGACTTCACTTCTCCGCTGAAATTTCTTGTAATTGGAACGGATGGTTTTTCTACAAAGGAATATGATGTGAAGATAAACAAGAGTGAGACGGAGACAGATTCATTGCTGTGGAACAAAGTGGAAAACTCAAACCTTCAGATTGGAGATAGACATAAGGTGCTGTATTTTGACAATCGTCTTTATGTCTTTACGGATGAAGGTACATACACTACTGTCACATCTTCTTCTCTACTTAGCGAAGGACGGTCGTGGTCGGTTCCAGCCAAAACAGAAGGAGTGGAGGACGGAACGATAGACTATAGTTCTGTGACTGTATTTGGAAACCTTATTTATGCACTTGGAACGGACGGAAAGATTTACAGCTCCACCAGTGGAGAAAAAGGAGTTGTATGGCATAAGACTTCTGAGAGAGTATTTACAAGCTTGCTCGGAGCTGACAATCATTATCTTTATGCTTGCGATGGAGTGGCTATATTGTCAACCCAAGACATGCAAAGTTGGGAAGAAAACGGAAATACCCGCATTGATATGTTGCCACAGGGCAATATTTGTACTGTTTCATACACTACAAGAACCAATACGAATTTGCAAAGTGTGGTAATGGTGGGCTTGAATGCAAAGGACAACGAACATGCTGTTGTATGGTATAAAGTATCATCATCTGATTCAAACAGCAATCAGAAATGGAGTTATGTTGAAGTAACGGAAGAAAACGAATACGGCTGTCCTAAATTGGAAGGAATCAATGTCATACGTTATAAAGGAATGCTCCTTGCCATAGGAGGACGGAATCTGGCAGATGAGACTTCTACGGCATATAACTGTATATACCGTTCAAATGATAACGGAATAACATGGAAAGAGATTACAGACAAAATACTGCTACCGGAATCTGTCGTAGGAAAAAACATTGCCACAGGTATTACTACTGACGGAAAAAACATTTGGCTTGTAAGAGCTAACGGAGAAGTATGGCGGGGCTGGATTAATGAAACTTCTGAATAATGTAGCCGAGCTACAGAAGGACTATGGTTGTGAGTAGAAGGAAATGTATCTGTCGGAACATTCTTGTGGCAACAATTCTGTTGTTTATTCATTGTCATACAGGCAATGCACAGGAACTGGAATATAAGATGGAACTTGGCGCGATGGCAGGGGCAAGTTTCTATCTGGGGGATGCAAACTACTCCGGACTCTACAAAAACACGGGACTTGGCGGCGGACTGATGGGCAGATATAATATAAATCCTCGCATGTCGTTGAAGTTCAATATCCTGTCCGGAAAGATTTCAGGGGATGCTGCAAACCTGCAGAATAAGTTTCCTGAGATAGAAGGGCAACAGTGGAAGTTTGACCAGTCTGTTGTTGATGTGGGATGTCAATATGAAATAAGTTTCTGGGCTTTCGGTACGGGAGCCGGATATAAAGGAACAAGAAGGCTGACACCTTATATAGAGGCAGGACTTGGTTTTACGCAGACGAAGGATGTTTTTACCATGAATATTCCTTTTGGAATAGGTATAAAATATAAGCTTAAGGAACGCTGGAATGTCGGTATAGACTGGACAATTCGTTTCAGCATGAGCGATGGGCTGGACGGAATATCAGATCCTTACAGCATAAAGGGAGGTTTTTTGAAAAATAAGGATTCGTATTCATTTACTATGATTTACATATCCTATGACCTCTTCCCGAAACTAAGAAAATGCAACAATGACTGAGTATTTACAGTCTGAAAAGATTTGCCGCCGGATAAATATTTGTCTTGAAAAGGGAATCTTCGGCTGTGAGACTTACTCAAAATAACAACAAAAAATAAGTACAATGTATAAAGAACTGATTGACCGCAACAGAGTGCCTCGGCATGTGGCAATAATCATGGACGGAAACGGACGATGGGCAAAAGTTCGTGGAATGGAAAGAACAATGGGGCACCAGGCTGGTGCACAGACTGTTCATGACATAATGGAAGCGGCTGTCAATCTTGGAATAGAATATCTTACTCTATATACTTTTTCCACGGAAAACTGGAATAGACCTGCCGATGAGGTGGCTGCTCTTATGGCACTCCTGCTGAAGAATCTGGAGGAAGAACTGTTCATGAAGAAAAATGCGCGTTTCCGTGTTATCGGTGACACGAACAGATTGCCGAAAGTTGTACAAGAGGCATGTTCTTATCTTGAAGAGAAGACTAAAAATAACACTTCAACTTGTATGGTTCTCGCTCTGAGTTATTCTGCAAAATGGGAAATAACTCATGCTCTGACTACAATTGCAGCGAAAATAAAGAACAATGAGTTGGAACCGGCTGACATTTTAGAACATACAGTAGATGAATGTCTGAATACGAATTTCATGCCAGATCCGGAACTGATGATACGCACAGGAGGAGAAAAGAGGCTCAGTAATTTTCTGCTATGGCAGTGCGCCTATACTGAACTTTATTTCACAGACGTTTTTTGGCCAGACTTTGATGAAGAAGAACTTTGTAAGGCTGTGTATGATTATCAAGGACGTCAACGTC
This sequence comes from Bacteroidaceae bacterium, assembly GCA_017621515.1. Classification (GTDB taxonomy): domain Bacteria; phylum Bacteroidota; class Bacteroidia; order Bacteroidales; family Bacteroidaceae; genus RGIG8745. The sequence continues at coordinate 22,256 of JAGASY010000126.1, read as the reverse complement.
GTTTTGGTAAAACCGGAGAACAGATAGAAGAAGTGGAAAAACAGAAATTCGGTGAATGAAATCCGAAAAAAAGTTGCCTTGTGCAGCGTATATCCTCTAAAAAGACAACAAAAAAGTAAGTTAAACAACGAACAATTTGAATCCTCGCATTCATTATTCTTAATGTAGCACGTTAGATGAGAAATATACAGTTATTACTCTTGTTCACTCTGCTTTTGACATTTGCGACAAAAGTAAACGCTCAGGAAGTCTATGAGAAGCCGACAATGGTATATGGACAAACCAGAAGAGTGGAAATTGGCGGTATAACCGTTGAAGGTATCAAGAATTATGAGGATTATATTCTCATAGGTATTTCCGGTTTGTCTGTAGGACAGGAGATTATGCTTCCCGGAGATGAAATAACAGATGCTGTAAAACGCTATTGGAAGCATGGTCTCTGTTCTAATGTAAGAATTGAGGCAGATAGTATAGTAGATGAAAAAGTATATCTTAAGATTATCCTTTCCATGCGTCCGAGAGTTTCGGAAATCAATATAGAAGGGGTGAAAAAGGGAGAGAAAGAAGATTTGGAGCAGAAGATAGGAATTATCAAAGGCAACCAGCTTACTCCTAATATGATAGACAAGGCTAAAATCATCATAAAGAAATATTTCGATGAAAAGGGATTCAAAAATGCTGAGGTGAATATTATTCAGCGTGACGACGCATCGAAAGAAGACCAGATGATTGTTGACATCATTATTAATAAGAACGAAAAAGTTAAGGTCAACAAAATATATATAGCCGGTAATCAGAATATTCCAAGAAAAAAATTCACCGGTAATTTCTTTTCAGGAGGTCTGTTGAAGAAGACCAACGAGAAAGGATTCAAGAGTTTCTTTAAATCAAAGAAGTTCATTATGGAAAGATTTGAAGAAGACAAGGAACGAGTAATAGAAAAATACAATGAACTTGGTTTCCGTGATGCTCAGATTGTATCTGACAGCATAGTTGATCTTGGAAATAATCTTGTGGATGTGTATATTGACATTGATGAAGGACAAAAGTATTATGTCCGCAACATCAACTGGGTAGGAAATACTATCTACAAAACAGAAGACCTTAACACTGTGCTTAGGATGAAGAAGGGCGATGTCTATAACCAGAAACACATACAGGAACGTCTGAATCAAGATGATGATGCAGTCGGAAATTACTATTATAACAAAGGTTATGTATTCAATGAAGTAATCCCTGTGGAAGTTGACGTTGATGAAGATTCCATAGACCTTGAGATAAGAATACGTGAGGGAATACAAGCTTCAATAAATAAGATAAAGATTTATGGAAATACGCGTGTATATGAAGATGTCATACGTCGAGAACTGAAGTTGAAGCCGGGCGACCTTTTCAATATGGACGCGTTCAAGATGACTTATCAGGAAATCGGACAGATGGGGCATTTCGACCCTGAACAGATTGATTTCAAACCAGTTCCTGACCCTAACAACGGAACTGTTGATTTGAATCTCGGTCTTACTCCTAAGGCAAGCGACCAAGTGGAATTTTCACTCGGATGGGGACAGACTGGTGTAATTGGAAAGATTGGTCTGAAGTTCACAAACTTCTCAATGCGCAATCTTTTTGGAAAGAACGGTAACCGTCGCGGATTCCTTCCGCAGGGTGACGGACAGGAACTTGAAATAAGCGGTTCTACTAACGGTGACTACTATCAGTCATACAGTATTTCATTTTTTGACCCTTGGTTTGGCGGCAAACGTCCGAACCAGTTCTCTGTTTCTGCTTTCTATTCAAGACAGACGGATATAAGCAGCAATTACTATAACAGTTCTTATTATAACAGCACCATGAGTATGCTTTACGGTTATGGGAACTACAACAACAGCTACTATAACAACTATTCGTCCTACTATGATCCGGACAAATACATACAGTTGTTCGGACTTTCCATTGGATGGGGAAAGCGTTTGAACTGGCCTGACAACAACTTCAGTTTGTCTGCACAGCTGGCATATACAAGATACATGCTGAAAGACTGGGAATATTTCCTTATTACAGATGGAAACTGTAACAATGTAAACCTTACTCTCACATTGTCACGCACATCCATTGACAACCCTATATTCCCACGACGCGGTTCGCAGGTCTCACTGTCTGTAAGTGCCACTCCTCCTTATTCGCTGTTCGACAATATAGACTATAAGAATCTTGCAACAAGCTATCAGGATGCAAGCTATATGACAGACCTTCAGAAGAAATACCGCTGGATAGAATATCACAAATGGAAATTCAACTCCAAATTCTATACACCTCTTTCAGGCGGTTCAAAATGTTTTGTCCTGATGACACGCTTCGATTGCGGATTTCTCGGACATTACAACAAGTATAAGAAGTCTCCATTTGAAACATTCTACATGGGTGGAGACGGTATGTCGGGATATTCTTCAAGCTATTATTCAGAAACGATTGGATTGAGAGGATATGACAACGGTGCACTTACTCCCGGCTATCAGTACGGTTATGCATATTCACGCATGGCACTTGAGCTTCGCTACCCGCTTATGCTGCAAGGTTCTACGAACATATATGCCCTTGCTTTCATGGAAGGTGGAAATGCTTGGTCTGAAGTCAAGAATTTCAATCCTTTCGACATGAAACGCTCTGCTGGTTTCGGTGTTCGCCTGTTCCTCCCGATGGTCGGAATGATGGGTATCGACTGGGCATACGGATTCGACAAGATAAATGGTGTGAAGACATATAGCGGAAGCCAGTTCCACTTCATTCTCGGACAGGAATTCTGATGATTCTGTTGTGCCGCCACTGTTTTTCTTGGGAAGAAACATAAATTAACCGTATTCAGAGAACATATAAAACAAATGAACGGTTAACATATAAATTTGTAAAATTTAAAAATGTGGAAATATGAAACGTATCTTTTTTACATTACTTGTCGCAATGGTTTCATTTGCAAGTTCTTATGCACAGAAGTTTGCATTAGTTGACATGGAATACATTCTGAAGAATGTGCCTGCATACGAGCGCGCCAACGAACAGCTCAACCAGATATCAAAGAAATGGGAAGGCGAAGTGGAAGCCCTGTTACAGGAAGTGGAGACCATGTACAAGAAATATCAGTCAGAGGTAGTGTTCCTGTCCGAGGCACAGAAAACCAAGACAGAAGAAGCCATTATGGCAAAGGAGAAGGAAGCAAGCGACTTAAAAAAGAAATACTTCGGCAATGACGGAGAGCTTTTCAAGAAACGTCAGAGCCTTATGGCCCCTATTCAAGACGAGATATACAATGCGGTCAAGGATATATGCGACCAAAGAGGGTATCAGCTTGTGCTTGACAGAGCATCTGGAGGCAGCATTATATACGCTTCTCCAAAGATTGACATAAGCGATGAAGTTCTCCAGAAATTAGGATATGCAAACTAAGTAAGTTTCCGAATGGAATATTGACCAATTCCCGAAAAATACGTAAGTTTGCATAATTGTTAGAACACGAATATAAAACTATTAAAAACAAATAAAGATGAAAAAACTTATTTTGATGGTTCTTTTGGCATTGCCAATGAGCCTATTCGCACAAAAGTTTGCACATGTAAACTCTGCTACAATTATTCAGTCTATGCCTGAATATACAGCTGCACAGAACGATCTTCAGACTCTGAGCAAACAGTATGAAGATGAACTGAAGCGTATGCAGGATGAACTTCAGACAAAGAGTGATGATTTCGAGAAGAATCAGGCAACAATGCCCGATGCCGTAAAACAGCGTCGCCAGCAGGAACTCAACGACCTGTATCAGCGTATGCAGCAGTATTACCAGACAAGTCAGCAGGAAATACAGCAGGCTCAGCAAACTAAAATGGGAGAAATCAGCGAAAAGGTTACAAAAGCTATCAAAGAAGTTGGTGTAGCAGGAGGATATGTATATATCATGGATGTTACATCAGGCATACCTTACATCAGCGAAACTCTCAGCACAGATGTTACTTCACAGGTAAAAGCTAAGCTCGGACTTAAATAAAACTTTTTTCTTTTTCATACATTGTGCGCAATTCGTATTACATTCGTAATATGGATTGCGCACTTTCTTGTTTATTGTTCTTTATGGATTTGGTTTAAGTAGATGTCTATTGAATACATCTACAACTAAAAAATAAATTCTTATTCTTATTGAGGCAATATAAGTGTCTGTACACTTGCTTCCATTTCCCGGATAAACTCACGCTTTTTCTTTTCCGGTGCATATACGAAGCCTTCTGCCACAATTACACGGTTGTTCACTGTGTCAACCTGTGCATACGAAACGAAAGGTCCTCCCATCATGTCGTTTTCCATCTGCCACAATCCACGCACTTCTTGCACGAAATGTCCGTCAAATTCTATGTTGCGCGATATCACAGCACGGCGATCTGTGGACATATACTGATTGTCGTGTGCCCCCCTAATGTTTTCCATCATGAAGGAATCGCGCTTTTGCAAGAAATAGTCAAGAGTAAAAGTCTCTGTGGAGGTATAAGGATAGGAATACATGCAGATGTTCAGTTTGTTGTCGCGTCCGTCGGAAGATGCCCAGAAGAAATCCTTCCCGGTCTTTATGGCATTGATGTCTTTAGGTGCATAGATGGTGCATCCGAACTGTTTCTTTGCCTGTGCAAGCACTTTGCCGCTGTGCGCACGCTTCAAGTATTCCCGCTCTCTTGCCAATTCAGCTTCCGTGAATATACTCAAAATGCGCTCCTTGTTGTCGTTCACCAGTTTCACAAACGAGGCATTGTCGGGCGCATAGATGGTCATGATAATCTGGGGACGTGCATACACATCGCGTGCAATCTTCAGTTCCGGAACCGTATATTTCTTGTTGACCTCAGCCGTGATGATATTGGCATACACTTTAAACGTGTTGTTGAAGCTGGCAGGGTTGATGGCTGTCATGCGGAAACTCGGCTCCACCTGAGGCAGTCCCGGGATTTCAGAAGTAACCACATCGGTCAGTGCTGTGCCCGGAGGGGTCTTCAACCATTCTTTATTAGCAACGACCAGCAATTCGTAAGGTGCACTTGCTGTGGTCTTGTTGGAATAAGTGCGCTTGCTTTCTGTGTTTCCACCATTGCCGCATGAAATAATCATCAGAACAATGACAGCAAATAATATATTCTTCATATCTGTAATTAGGAATTTTATGAAAAGATGCCGAATCTGATTCATTCATTAGAAATGAATAAATGATTCGGCATCTCGGTTTTATCTTATATGATTTTAAAACAGTTTATATACTTCATATCCTGCAAGAAGGAAACATCCGAGTCCGAAATCGTCAAAGTCCGGTTCGTTATCATAACCGACAGGCTGTGAATCTTTCGGCTCTTTTCCTGTGCCTTGCACATATCCGAGAAAACCGTTGCTGTGCAGGCACTCTTTTACCATCGCATTCCAAGTGTCTGCAATCACCGGAAGATATTCGCCGCGAGGAAGTATGCCGTGACGCACACCCCAAGCCATGCCATAGACAAACAGGGCTGTGCCTGTAAGCTCCTTACCTCCAAAGTTGGATTCATCGTGCAGACTGACATTCCAGAAGCGGTCTTCGCGCTGACATTTCAGCAATGCCCGGCTCATGGCTTTGAAATCAGCCTCATAATCCTTGTAATTTGCAGACATGGCTTTTATCCGTTTCCATTTTTTCTCATCGACATATTCCGTATAGTCCTTGCTTTTCTTTCCTATCATCATGGCATCCATCGTGCGCACTAAGGCTGCATACACCCAGCCGTTGCCGCGGCTCCAGTAGCAGTCTTCTCCATTCGGTTCACGATAGGGCGCCACAAAGTCCTTGTCGCGCCACCACAGACCGTCCGCCGGATTCCAGAGTCCGCCGGCAAGTTCGTTGCGGCTGCAAGCATACATCTTCCATCCTCGCTCCATGTACTTGGCAGCTTCATCGTCATTGCCTTTCAGGTGTGAGATACGTGCGAGTTTTGCCCATACCGGCAGTCCCATCTGTATGGCATCAATCCATGTCCAGTCACCGATAGAGGCATCATTGTCCATCAGATTCCGCATACATTCCACGGTCGGTTGTAGATACTGGTCGTTCCGACTGCCTTTGTCAGTCTTCTCGTGTAGCATATACATGTCAAGATATGTCTGTGAGCAGCAATAGTCGTCCGCATCGCGTGTGGTGACACCGTTTCGCGGAGTCCACTTGTGCGCCGTTCCCCAGTCGCTGATATATTTATAGTAGGCATCAAATTTTTCTTTGCGTTTTCTGCTTTCCGCTTCTTCATTCGCGTTTTCTGCTTTTTCTGACAATTGTTTCTCCAAATCCATCAGTGCGGAAAGCCCCTCGAAATATACTCCGCGAGTCCACAAATTGCTCGGGCGCATCTTTTTTACAAAAGTGGGTGTTCCTGCGTCCGGATATTTCGCAATGAAATAATCGTTGGCTGTTTCCATTGCCGACAATATACTGCTTCGCTCCGGCACATTCTGCGACATGGCAGACAAAGAAGCGGTTACGGTGCAAATCAGTGTCAGACACCATCTTAAAAATCCTGTCGTTCTCATAATGATTAGTTTTGTTGTTAATGTTAGGTTTGACATTATAGTTTGAAAGCTACGTGTGCGCACCTATTTTGTTGCGGCAACAAGATAACTTTCCAGTTCGTTTCCGGCAAGGCGCAATTTAAATTCTCCTCGCTGCGCAATGGATATGGCGCCAGTTTCCTCCGAAACAATGATAGCTATGGCATCGCTCTGCTGCGTAATGCCAAGAGCGGCGCGGTGTCTTAATCCCAGCTCTTTAGGAATGTTCAGACTGTGAGAGACCGGCAATATACATCCTGCGGCTGTGATGCGTCCGTGACTGATAATCATGGCGCCGTCGTGGAGAGGACTGTTCTTGAAGAAAATGTTCTTGATGAGTTCGGTGTTGATGTTGGCATCAATAAATTCTCCCGACTTGATAATGTCATTGAGCGACATTCCTCGTTCAAGAATTATCAATGCACCCACAAGATTCTTGCTCATATAGTCACATGCCATTACAATTTGCAATATTTCCGGGTTCTGATCCTCGTGCTCCCTGCTCTTTTCTTTTTTGAAGAAACGTCTCAGAAGTGACAGTTTGCGCTGTGAGCCGAGAGTGAGAAAGAAACGTCTGATGTCTTCCTGAAAAAGAATGATGAGTGCAAGTACTCCCACACTGACCAGCTTGTCGAATATGCTGCCCATCAGTTTCATTTCCAGCACTTGCGACACAAGAATCCACGTGACGATGAAAACAAGGATTCCATAGAACACATTCAGCGAACCCGAATCCTTCATCAGTTTGTATATGTAATAAAGTAGGAAAGCGACACATAGTATATCTATCGCATCCTTTATACCGAAATCAATCATGGGATAATATTCATAGTTTATTCTGTTTTCACACACTCTCTAAGATGGACTAAAACTCTTTCATCTTCTTCACAATATTCACAACCTCCACACATTCCTTCACATCGTGTACCCGAAGAATGCTGACACCCTTCAGCAAAGCAATAGTATTGAGGGTGGTGGTACCGTTGAGTGCATCTGCCGGAGTCCCTCCCAAAAGACGATATATCATGCTCTTGCGCGATATACCAACAAGAATCGGAAGTTTAAATATACCCAACTTGTCGAGCTGCTGCATCAGTTCATAGTTGTGATTCAAAGTCTTTGCAAATCCGAATCCGGGGTCGATGATGATGTCCTTCTGCCCCAAATCGCGCAGTTGCTGCACACGTTCTGCAAAATAAAGCAGTATGTCTTTCATCAAGTCATCATACTGCGGAGACTGCTGCATCGTCTGCGGAGTGCCTTTCATGTGCATCAATATATATGGAATCCCCAGTTCTGCCACTGTGCTGAACATACGACAGTCCATATTTCCGCCCGAAATGTCATTGATGATGTCTGCACCATATTCTTCCACGCACATACGTGCTACATCCGCACGGAAAGTATCGACAGAAACGACTGCCTCGGGATACATTTCACGCACAATCTTCAGTCCGCGTCTAAGACGGCTCATCTCCTCCTCGGGCGAAATATCGTCGGCATCAGGACGTGAAGAATATGCACCGACATCTATCATAGATGCACCCTCGTTGAAGATTTCAGCCACCCGTTCCCTTATTTCCGTTTCCGTCTGCTTGCGGCTTCCCGAAAAAAAAGAATCTGGGGTTACATTGAGTATTCCCATCACTTGCGGTTCGGAAAGGTCGATGAGTTGTCCTTTCACATTGATTGTATATGGTAGCAGTCTTTTCATTCAGTTTTGTTTTTATGCAACTTACACTTGTGGAAGCTGAATGTTTTCATTTATTTGGCAAAGATACGATATAAAAACGAAAAGCGGATACCGCACCGGAAAAATCCAAGCCGTATGCTTTTCTTTTAGTTCATAAAAACACTAATTTTGCACCGATAAAAAAACAGGTCTTATGGAAACAGAAGAATTATATCAGATATTCACCAAACATCCGGAAATAACGACAGACAGCCGTTGTTGTCCGGAAGGTTCCATCTTCTTTGCATTGAAAGGCGGCACCTTCAACGGCAATGCATACGCTCTTAAAGCACTTGAGCAGGGATGTTCCTATGCCGTGGTAGATGAACCGGAGTATGCAGATGCTGCAGACAACACCATGTTCAAAGGGCGGATCATATTGGTAGATAATGTGCTTGTCGCCTTACAACAATTGGCAAACTTCCACCGCAGACAGCTTGGAACCACTGTCATTGGCATTACCGGCACCAACGGCAAGACTACCACAAAAGAGCTTGTGGCTGCCGTGCTTTCAAAGAAATTCAATGTCCTTTATACGCAAGGGAACTTCAACAACCACATCGGAGTGCCGAAAACATTGCTCCGCCTGACAAAAGAACATGAGATGGCAGTGGTGGAAATGGGGGCAAACCATCCCGGAGAAATAAAGACGCTTGTCAATATCGTGGAACCAGACTACGGTTTGATTACCAATGTCGGCAGAGGTCATCTGCTTGGTTTCGGTTCGTTCGAAGGGGTGATAAAGACCAAAGGCGAGCTTTACGATTTTCTCCGTGAGCACGGCGGCAAGGTCTTTATAAACAATGACAACGACATTCTTCTCGACATTGCTTCTAATCTCGAACTTATAAGATACGGTCAGAAAGACAATGCGGAACTTTATGCGAAAGGTCACTTGCTCGGCAGCAATCCGTTCCTTACATTTGAATGGAACGGACGCGAAGTGCAGACTCGGCTTATTGGCGCATACAATATAGACAATGCGCTTGCCGCAGCCGCCATCGGACGCTACTTTGGTGTGGAGGATGAAGCTATATGCAATGCCATTTCCGAATATACTCCGTCGAACAACCGTTCTCAATTCAAGCAGACAGCAAACAACGCACTTATCATCGACACCTATAATGCCAATCCTACGAGCATGGGGGCGGCTGTCAGCAACTTCCGCAATATGAAGGCGGACAACAAGATGTGCATCTTGGGCAAGATGGGTGAACTCGGCAAGTACGCATACGAGGAGCATCACAAACTTGTTTCCGAACTGCTTTCTTGCGGTTTCACTTGTATATGGCTGGTTGGTGAAGAATTTGCTGAAGTATTCTCTTCTGAAAGCAATGTTCATGAAGATGCGTTCCGGTTGCCGGACCATGTTCGTTTGTTCAGTAATGTAGAGGAAGTGAAGTCTGCCATTGCTGTCGAGAAACCGCAGGGTAAAACAATTCTCATCAAAGGTTCAAACAGTACTAAACTGTTTGAACTGCCTGAGTTGTTGTAAGTTTGTTTTAGTGGTTGTCTTCGACAGACTCCTTCATATAGTTTAAAGGAGTCTGTCGAAGACAACCATTTAATCACATTAAAACTAACTTTTCTGATTTGACAAAATGATATTTTCGCTCAAAATGTAAATTTAACACTTAGAGTGATTTTTTGTTGATGACGAAAAGACAAAAATTTTAGACTAAAGATAAATTATTGATAATCAATAGAATACAAATTTTTTTCAAAATGCTCAAAAAATCGTGCCGGATGTAATTTTCTGAATATTTTGAATGTTTTAGTAATGTGTTGATTATTAATGTGTTACATCTAAATACTCCGTTTCCACTCCCAAACACCACCCAAAATCCATCTATTTTTAAGTTTCTGTTCAAACACTCTTCCGAGATAGTGAATTATACACTTCTTAACATTCAAACCGAAGCAAACTGCTTTTTTCTCTGCTCTCCGGTGCTTTTTCAAAAACTCTACGCTGAAAATTTCTCCAAACTACTAAGTTTTTAAAATTGTAGCGCACTGCAAATAAAATTACAGTGCGCTGCGAAGAAAAAAACAGCGCGCTGAAAATTTGAAAACTTAGTAGTGTTTTTTCAAAAACTCTTCGCCGAAAATAAATAAATGTAAAAGAATCGTCTCGAAATGAAACACTATTTCACAATTCCCGAAGGCTTCGGAAAATGTGCGTAGAAACCCCATTCTCCAAGAAAAGTTCGGCGCACTTCATTTTGACGCGTGCCAGAGGGGTTGGAATTTTAACATTTGACAAAATCAGAAAGACAGAAAAATAAGCGATAAAGAAGCAAATAAAAAGCAAATCAACTAAAATAGCTCTCGTTTTGTCAAAATCGAATACCTATCAAAAAAACAATGTTAAAAATTTTATTATGGGAGCATTTAATGGTCATTGTGCTATAAATGTGATTCAAATCTTTTTCCACCTTATTAAGAAGCTGCTTTAAATATATAAGATTTGTTGTTATTTATTCATGCCCATAATGCCAATAACGATAGAAATCTGAAAATTAAACTTGTAATAAAAACGTAATAGACCTGAAATAAATATGAAAAGCGAGGACTTTATTTTTGCGGCGGATAAAAAAACAAATATGAAGTTGAGATTTATATTAGGTTTATGCTTACTCATGTCGATACATGTCCGGGCATGGGAGTTAAAAGGAAGGATTAAGGATGCACAGACAGGAGAGGAAATTATCGGTGCATCAATATTGGTAAAGGAAGAACCGGATAAAGGAGTTGTTACAGGATTGGACGGAAGTTTCACTCTTTCGGTTGACAGAAACAAATATACATTGGTCTGCTCTTATGTGGGATATCAAAGAGTGGAGATTGAGGTGAATTCGAGTCAGAAGGAAATTGAAATCCCCATGAAAAACAACTGCATGGAGCTGGCAACCATTACCGTTATCGCCAAAAATTCGGGCAGGACAGAGGCTGGAGCCAGAGTCATTGAGAAGCAGGCTATGAATGTAATGAATGTAATGAGTGCCAAAGCCATTGAACTTTCGCCGGACATTACGGTTGCCAACGTGATTCAGCGCATGTCGGGAATAACTGTTGAACGCAACAGCAACGGCGAAGGTCAGTATGCAATTCTCCGTGGAATGGATAAAAGATATAACTATACGCTGGTGAACGGTGTGAAGATTCCGAGTCCGGACAATAAGAACCGTTTCGTTCCTTTGGATATCTTTCCGTCAGAAATGCTGGATCGTCTGGAGGTGACAAAATCATTGACTGCGAATATGGAGGGCGACGGTATTGGAGGTGCGGTTAATCTTGTCATGAAGGATGCGCCTTCTGCCCGGCAATTCACGGTCAATGTTTCCACCGGCTACAATGCCATGTATTTCGGTCGCGACTTCCAGTCGTTCAGATATGGCGACATTGTAAAGAAATCGCCGTATGAAGCGATGGGAAAGCCTGAGAACTACAGGGTGACGGACAAAGACTTCAATATGTCAAATCTGCATATAAACCGGAAAAAGCCTCTACCGGATTTGACAGTCGGCATGTCATACGGAGACCGTTTCTTCAATGACAAACTGGGAGTGATGTTGGCCGGCAGTTTCCTGAATACCAGCCGTGGCAAAGAGAGCCGGATTTATTATTTGCCGGGCACAGCCCACAATGGCATTGAGTATCGCAACTATTCGTCCCAGCAGACGCGTATCGGTGCCCATTTGAAGTTAGACTATCAGATTAACCATAACCATGAGCTGATGTACTATACAGGCTACATGGATATGAGAGAAGCAGAAGTGCGTGACGGCAAGGATGATAAGGAACGGCAGGTCCGCATGAAATGGAGCCGGCAGTATATCGTCAATTCCACACTGAAAGGCGAGCACCGGTTTATGGATGACGGTCGATTCCGTATGAACTGGGCGATGGTGTTTTCAAAAGCCTACAGCGAGTCTCCCGATAATACAGAAATATCCATGCTGGGAACACATATCCAGACTTCCGGAGCGGCAGTTCGCCGTTGGGAGCACAACTCGGACAAGGATCTGGCGGGATATGTGGACCTGTCTTACAGATTAAGATTGAACTATGAAAGCTTGTTCGATTTTTCAGTCGGAGGGATGTACCGTGACAAGAAGCGTGACAGTTTCTTCAATGAATATACGTTTAATTCTGCCACAGGCAGCAAAGAGCCTCAATATGAAGGGGAGGACTGGAATAACTTTGATGAGATTCTTTTGACACCGCGTCCGTATGGTAACATCGGAGACCCGCTGAATTACGATGCAACCGAGAAAATCGGCGCGGGCTATGGCATGGTGAAATATACAAGAGGGCGGATGGAACTGATTGCCGGTCTGCGTATGGAGCATACCAATCAAGGTTATGTGTTGAAATTCGCCCGCGATGCCGATCCGGAAGGTTGTCAGAAATATACGGATTTCCTGCCAAGCTTTCATGCTAAATATACTTTGCATGAACATGCGGATGTGCGTCTGTCGTATGCGCGCTCCATCAACCGCCCAAGCTTCTTTGAGATTGTCCCGTACAGCATCATCAATGAAGACTATAAGGAGAAAGGGAATCCTGACTTGAAACATACGGTTGCTGATAATGTGGACATACGTTATGAAATCTTCCCTCGCTCGTCCGAACAAGTTATGGTAGGATTGTTTTACAAGCGTCTGAAGAATCCGATTGAATACGGACTGCTTAATGAAGGTCAGGACACCTATTATAAACCGATGAACTTCGGTAATGCCAGTAACTTAGGTGTTGAGATTGACGTGATGAAGTATTTCAATTGGTTCGGCATCAAAGCCAACTATACATATACTCATTCTGAAATCACAACAGAGAAGCGTCTGATGAACGGTTCGGAAGTAATTTCAAAGAAACAGTCCCGTCCTCTGTTCGGTCAGGCTGCCCATGTGGTTAATCTTTCGCTCCTGCTCAAGGACACCAAGCGTAGCTGGGAAGGGCAGATTGCCGGAAGCTATACCGGCAAGCGGTTGAGCGATATATCCAACTGGTATGAAGATGATATTTGGGAAAACGGATATTTCCAACTGGATGTCTCTGCCGAGAAGAGCTGGAAAAACGGTGTAAGTGTTTTTGCGAAAGCATCCAATCTGTTGGATACTCCGTTGCTCCGTTTCATCCAGAACGGTCCTCATACAGAAGGTGTCAGTTCCGAGCGTCATAACGGAAATGTGATTGATCGCAAGGAGTGGCACGGACAATCGCTCATGGTGGGAATCAGATATAAATTGTAGGAATTCAAAAAGAGTTTATTATTATAAAAAATCAATTAACAGATTAATTTATGAGATTCAATTTGTTTTTAGTAGGCGCAGCCTTGATGTCAATGACGTTGGTTGCTTGTAGTGATGATGATGATGCCGTTAATAATGGTAACAACCCTAATGGGGGAAACGGACAAGATACTGAAGAAACAGTATCCGGCGATGTCGATGGTGTATGGAAAGCAAATTCAATTATTAAGGTAGTGGGGCACATTGTGGTCCCGGAAGGTAAGTCGTTAGTTATAGAAGAAGGTGTTCAGGTTATTTTCGATGATAATGGTGTGGGTGTCAATCACGTGCCAATCGAGTTTACGGTAAACGGCAGTTTGTATTGCGAAGGCACAGTTGAGCATCCTATTCTGATGTCGGTAGCTGAGGAAGACCGTACCAAGACAAATATTTTCGCTGGTCTGTGGGGAGGAATTGTGGCTTCCGAATCTTGTAAGGAAATGCTGATAGACCATACAGTCATTGAATACACGGGCGGCCAGGTGGCAGAAGGTTCTCCAGCAGCTGTAAATGGGGTTTATACTGCCGGCGACGACGCTTATCCGCAGATAACAACCAATAATATCAACGGTAAGTATGTAATCACTAATTCTGTGTTGCGCAACGGATGGTCGGACGGTATTTATCTCATGGGAGGTAACGCGATTATTGCCAACAATGTCTTTGCCGCCAATGGTTACGACGGTGCTGAAGCCGTGAATGTGAAAGCCGGATGTACGGTCGATGTGGCAGGCAATGTGATGTTCAGCCCGAATACAAACGGACTGAAGCTCTCCAGTTCCGGTCAGAGCGAGACTCGCTCACAAGGAAAGATTCAGGCATACAACAACAACATCATCAATGCGGGATGGCGTCGTGACGGCGAGAAGGGCGGTTGCGTTTATGTCGAAAAGAATGCTTTGGTTAATATTGTGAATAACCTGATGGTAAACTGCAAGTTTAGAGCTATGACTCCAAGTTATGCGAAACCGAATGATCCGGAAGAGGGGTATGATATAAATTCAATTATCGACTACAATTACTACGCATCGGGCAGCCAAGAGAGCGACATTGTTTTCAAAGACGACAGTGGAGTGGCCTATTCGTGGGAAGGTTATAATTATGCGCATAAGAGCTATTACACGGATGTGGTTGATGTCCACAGTGTGATTGCGACTGAGAATGAACCAAAAGACCCGATGTTTGTTAATTTCAACATTGACGGGGTGAGACTGACAGATTATGTATATGACGAAGAATGGGATTTCCATGTAAATGCCGGTTCTCCGGTACTGAGTGGAGCTTATTCCGGTTCTGATATTGTTCCGTATTTTGCCGGTGGACTGACCGTCAATGGCAAGTCTTATAAATCTCCGGCCATTTCCAACCATTTCGGTGCTTTTGGTACTAATCGCTGAATGGGAACCGGGTGTGTATATGAATCCAAAACTTGTATTAATTAAAAAAAGAATAAACTTATGTTTTCAATCAAAAGAAATCTTCTTGTTTTCTCATTCGCATTAGTTTCAGCTTTTTCGTTTGCCCAGACACCGGAAGTATGGAAGGGGCTTGAAAAATCTTTGAACTTTTATTTGGCAAACGATTTGGGACGTAACGGCTATTATGACCAGAAGCCTATTGCGGAACTGATGGGCAACATGGCGGAGAATGTGGATATAGAGTGTGTGGTTGCCGCTGGCGATGTCCACCATTTTGAGGGTGTACGCAGTGTGAGCGATCCGTTGTGGATGACCAACTATGAGTTGGTTTATAGTCATCCGGAACTGATGATTCCTTGGTATCCTATTCTGGGCAACCATGAATATCGCGGAAACACACAGGCTGTATTAGACTATACAAATGTCAGTGCCCGCTGGGAAATGTCCGATAGATATTATACTAAGGTGTTGGAAAATGATGGAGTCACAGTGCGTCTGGTGATGATCGACACCGCACCTTTGATTGAGAAGTACCGTGAAGATACAGAAGAATATCCTGATGCTTGTAAGCAGAATATTGAAAAACAGTTGATGTGGCTTGACTCCGTTCTGGCTTCTGCTAAAGAGGATTGGGTATTAGTAGTAGGGCATCATCCCATCTATGCTGAAACTTCCAAAAACGATAATGAACGGATTGATTTGCAAAAACGTGTAGATACGGTTTTGCGCAAGTATCAAGTGGATATGTACTTGTGTGGGCATATTCATAATTTCCAGTATATCCGGAAAGCGGGAAGCGAGGTTGATTATGTAGTTAACTCATCCGCATCATTGAGCCGTGACGTAAAACCTATTGACGGAACCCGGTTTTGTAGCGGTGAATCCGGTTTCTCTTTGATTGCTGCCGATAAGAATGTGCTGAATCTTCACATGATTAACAAAGAAGGCAAAGTTCTTTATACGGTGACCCGTAAGAAATGAGACAGAGTGGAGCTGATGTTTCTTTATATATAAGATGAGAATGCGGTCTGTCCGAATAGGATTTAAATATGCTTCAAACAGGTCTTTAAATTTCAAAATTCAAATCTCAAAATTGAATATAATTTTGGCATATCGCAAATTCTTTATACCTTTGCGGCAGTGAAGTAAAGATAAAGATATATTAATTCTAAAAATCTAAAAGGTAAAGAACTATGGCTTACGTAATTAGTGATGATTGTGTAATGTGTGGTACATGTGCCGGCGAATGCCCTTCAGGTGCTATCTCTGAGGGTGACGGCAAGTATGTTATCGATGCAGACGCTTGTGTTGACTGCGGTACTTGTGCAGACGCATGTCCTGCAGGTGCAATCAGTGCAGGTGAGTAACACCAATTTCAACGAAAAAATTAAGAGAGGCAGGAAGAAAGGCTTTTAAGTCTTCTTCCTGCCTCATTTTTGTGCTTGTAGCAAGCAGATATTAGAAGCTGCAAAGCGTGGATTATTCCTGTTTCGCAAGTATTGATTCTCTGAGATAGAAAAACAGCCGGTTTTATTTTACAAGACAAACTGTAGCTTTCGTCATTGTGGTCTGAAGCGGGGCATTTGCCTGTATCGACGAAAGCATACCATACTCTATATGCACAGACAATGCCTTGAAAACATATTGTCTGTGCATAGAGAAATAGAAAATAATGCGCTGAGAACTAAAATCCACAGTGTGGATTATAAAAACTACACAGTGGATTTTGTAAACCACACTGCGGATTATAAAAACCACAGTGTGGATTTGAGTTTTCAGCGCACTATTTTCTATTCCCAAATGTACCGATTTTTTCATTTTGCAGGCAAGTGCAAAACAAGAAACTTGATATTGATTATCAATATTGTTTATTTTACTGATTCGCTGAACAGTTACAAAAAAAACAGACTCCACTTATTAAATAATAAGAGGAGCCTGTCGAAAAACACTAATATAAACTATACAAATATCTCTAAACAGCTTTTCAGTTGGCAGATAACACGTCGCCTTTCTTCATCTTTACTTTCACGATATCCTCGCTGTAGTCCATTCGTTTTCCGTTCAGTGTCAGGTTGTAGCTCTTGCCTTCCGGCATCTTGACAGAAAATTCATTGTCGGCAGTGGCGGTGAGAGTGAATGTGTCAACTTTCGATTTGCTCCATGAGACAGCCACTTCGGCTCCTCCTCTTATGCACAAGCCGCTGAAACTACCGTTGCTCCACTCTGCCGGCAAAGCCGGTAGCAGTTCAAGATAACCTTCCTGTGTCTGCAACAACATTTCTGCAATGCCGGCAGAACCGCCCGGATTTCCGTCGAAAGCGTAAATATCATTTTCAGCTCCGGCAATACCTCCCGGAGACACTGTCATGAGATTGGCGCGTGAGAGATTGCCTTCCAGTGTCTTCACACTTTCGTATGCCTTGGCAGCGTCTTTCAGACGCGCATAGAAGCATATCATGTTGGCACGGCTCCACTCCGTGTCTTCCCAGTCGGGAGCGGCAAGGCGAAGTTCCATTGTCTTGCGTACAGCGGCAGCCAGTTCCGGATTCTTTCCGAGGGTAATCTGAGCGTATGGATAGAATCCCATGATATGTGAAGTGTGGCGATGGTTCGGGTTCACTATTTCAAAATCTTCAGACCACTCCATGATGCCTCCGTTACGTCCAATCTGATAAGGAGGGAACTTGGCTATTGCCGTGCGAAGACTGTCGGCAAAACTTGCGTCTATGCCGAGTATTTCTGTTGACTGAAGACAAGCGGAAAGAATTTCATAGGCAAATGTGCGGTCGCATGTAGGCATCATGGAAGCACAGCAATATTGTCCGTTGTAGCTGAAACCGTTCTCAGGAGAGATGCTCGGACCTGTTACCAGATATCCGTTGCGCGGATCTTCCGTCATATAGTCGAACAAGAACTCGGCATTGCCTTTGAGCAGCGGATAAGCTGTAGTACGGAGGAAATCCTTGTCCTGTGTATATTCGTATTCAGTCCACAAATGAGCCGCAATCCATGACGATGCTGTAGGGAAGAGTCCCCAAAGGATGCTGGATGAAGGTGCCGTGAATCCCCATACATTGGCTGTGGTGTGTGCTGTCCATCCTTTGCAGCCATATACGACGCGGGCAGTCTCTTCTCCGTAGTGAGCCAAATCGGCGATATAATTGAACAACGGGATGTTACATTCTGCCAGATTACCTACGTTTGCCACCCAATAGTTCTGCTGGGTGTTCATGTCAAGATGATAATCATTGGTCCACGGCATCGTACATGCCTTGTTGTCGTTGAAGAATCCCTGCAATGCGATAGGAAGCGGAGAGTTGCTTCGTGAAGAAGCGATGGTAAGATAGCGTCCGAACTGGAAGAACAAAGCATCGAGCGACGGGTCTTCTGTTCCATTCAGTGCATCAAGCCGGCGCACATCGGTCGGGATGTCATTCCTTTTTATGTCGCCAAGCTGCATATCAACTCTTGAGAAGAGATTTGTATAATCTGCGATATGTTTGCTTTTCAAGTCTGAATAGGCTTTTGCAAGTGCGTTATCCACACTTGTCTTGCACAGAGTCTTATATTCCGGACTCTTGAAGTCGGTACGGAAATCTATGACAAGAACCACATCGTCAGCGTTCTCTACTCTCAGCGTACTGTCTCCAAGAAGGACTGTTCCCCCTTCATTCTCTACGGCGATTCTTCCTTCGTAATGCACACCGCCTGTTCCGTGCATAGGGAATAATGCCTGTCCGAAGAATACGAGTTGGTTGTCCTCAGTCCGGTAGTCGGACTGACGCAACAAGTCGAGCGACATGTCGAAGGAAATACTCTTCTTTTTGTCGGCAGAAAGACGGACAACAAGTACATTGTCAGGGTTCGATGCGAAATATTCCCTACTGTAGTTTATATCTCCCGACTTGAATGTGACGGTAGTTACAGCCGTGTTCAAGTCGAGTACGCGCTTGTAGTCTTCGATGTTCTCGTTCAGATTAAGAAATTGCAATTTAAGGTCTCCCACAGGCAGGTGAGTACCGAAAGAGTGGAGATTGCCCGTAAGTTCATTGCCTGCAATCTGGTTTCCTTCCACCACCTTTCCCTCAAAAAAGAGTTTGCGCAACTCCTCCATGCGTTCCTTGCCAAAAGGTTTATGCTGCTCACTGTCGTATTCGCCCGACCAAAGAGTAGATTCGTTGAGTGCAAGAGTCTCCACCGATGTTCCACCGTATATCATGGCACCAAGACGTCCGTTGCCTATAGGCAGACTCTCCATCCATTTCTCAGCTGGTTGTTTGTACCACATTTCCAGATTCTGCGGGTCTGCTGTTGCCGTATTTCGGTCTGCCACATTTGTGCATGAAGAGAGGAACCATATCCCGGCAGCCACAGTAAGACAAAGGCTTGTTTTCTTAAAAAAAGTCATAGTTCTAAAATTTAAAATTAATTATTCATTTGCTTATCGCAAAGTTATGTCGGCAAGCATGAAGAAGAAAAGAAATTTTATGTCATTATAATGTAGGTTTGATTCAAACCTCACATTATGAATCAAATGTACCAATTATTGAAGCATACAATGCGGCTTTTCCTTATGTAGGTTTTTCTTCTCCGTTTATGCGGATACATTCACTAAAATCCTGTTTATTGCCAAGAGACTTGGCAGATGGTTCTACCTATTCACAAGAAATCTGATGCACTGGACAAGAAATGAGTACATCGAATATGAAAAAAGCGGCATCTTGAAAAACAAGATTGCCGCTTGAAAATGTATTTATCAGAACGAGTTGTTCCTGTTGAGCGCGAGTCAAAAGAACAAAATCCTCTTCCGCTTGCTTAATCTTCCAGAATCTTACATCCTTCGCAAGGTTTCAGCTGCTTGAAGAAGTCGTTTCCTTTGTCATCCACAAGAATGAATGCAGGGAAATCCTCCACTTCAATCTTCCATATTGCTTCCATGCCGAGTTCTGGATATTCCACACACTCAATGCTCTTGATGTTGTTCTGAGCAAGAATGGCAGCAGGACCGCCGATACTTCCGAGATAAAAACCTCCGTATTTCTTGCAAGCGTCAGTGACAGCCTGGCTGCGGTTGCCTTTTGCAAGCATCACCATGCTGCCGCCTTTGCTCTGGAACAAATCAACGTATGGATCCATACGACCAGCCGTTGTCGGTCCCATAGAGCCGCAAGCCATTCCTGCCGGAGTCTTTGCCGGACCTGCATAGTAGATTGGGTGGTTCTTTATGTATTCAGGAAGTTCTTCGCCACGGTCAAGACGCTCCTTCAACTTTGCATGAGCAATGTCGCGACCTACAATAATCGTACCGTTGAGCGACAGACGTGTTGACACAGGGTACTGGCTCAACTGCTTGCATACTTCGCTCATAGGACGGTTGAGATCTACGCGCACCACATCGCCCTCGCCGGCTTTGCGAAGTGCTTCCGGAATGAGTTCACCCGGATTGTCGTCCATCTTCTCTATCCATATACCGTCTTTGTTTATCTTACACTTGATATTGCGGTCAGCAGAGCAGCTCACCCCGAGACCTACCGGACAGCTTGCACCGTGACGCGGGAGACGGATGATGCGGACATCGTGAGCCATGTACTTACCTCCGAACTGTGCACCGAGTCCAATCTTATAAGCTTCCTGAAGCACTTGCTTCTCCAGCTCTATATCGCGGAATGCACGTCCTGTCTCATCTCCTGTTGTCGGCAGATTGTCATAGTAGTGAGTAGATGCAAGCTTGACAGTCAGCAGGTTCTTCTCAGCCGATGTTCCTCCGATGACAAAAGCGATGTGGTAAGGAGGACAAGCAGCTGTACCGAGGCTCTTCATCTTTTCTATCATGAACGGAACAAGTGTGTCCGGATTCAGAAGAGCTTTTGTCTCCTGATAGAGATAAGTCTTGTTTGCAGAGCCACCTCCCTTTGTCACACAAAGGAAGCGGTATTCCATGCCCTCTGTTGCCTCAATGTCAATCTGAGCCGGAAGGTTGCACTTGGTGTTGACTTCCTCATACATGGAAAGCGGCGCATTCTGTGAATAACGCAGGTTCTCTTCCGTATATGTCTTATATACACCTTTTGCCAGTGCCTCTTCGTCGCAGTAGCCAGTCCATACATGCTGACCTTTCTCGCCGTGGATGATAGCTGTTCCCGTATCCTGACAAAGCGGAAGATGACCTTTTGCTGCCACTTCTGCATTGCGGAGGAAGGTGAGGGCTACATATTTGTCGTTGTCACTGGCTTCCGGGTCGCGGAGAATCTTCGCAACCTGTAGGTTGTGTGAACGGCGCAACAAGAATGACACGTCGCGGAATGCAGCGTTTGCCATTGCTGTGAGTCCCTCGGGAGCAATCTTCAGAATCGGTTTCCCTTCAAATTCACTGACACTTACATAATCTTTTGTAAGCAGATAATATTCGGTGTCGTCCTTCTGTATCTGGAACATAGGAGCATACCGAAATTCGGGTGCCTGAGCCATAATCTTTAGAATTAAGTATTTATGTTAATGTTTCTGGTTTTTATCTTGTTCTGCAAATGTACATTATTTATTCTTCTTTATGAAATAAGAAACTGATTAAATTTTATTTGTGGCAATTGTGCGGGGGTATTCGATGGATTCCTTATGTTTTAAGCAAGTGTTTTTGTTGTTTCGGTGAGACTCCTCTGTATGGCTTAAGTGGATGTACTCACAGACTCCTCCGTGTGTTAAGTAGATGTATTAGTGGGAGTCTGTCGAAGACATCCACAAAAACAGCTAAAACCGACTTTTCAATCTGACAAAATGATATTTTCGCCCAAAATGAAAATTTAACATTTAGCGCGATTTTTTGCTGGTAGCAAAGAGACGAAATTTTTGTATCAAAGACAACATATTGATAATCAGTAAGATATAATTTTATGAAAAACACTCAAAAAAACGCGTCGGACGCATTTTTTCAAATATGTTGAATATTCTGATAATTTATTGATTATTAATGCATTATGATTAAAATCGCAATTTTTGCCCTCAAAAATCACCCAAATGCCATCACTTTTTCAGTTCCTGTCCAGACAGGCTTCTAAAACTGCGAATTATACACTTCTTAACATTCTGACAGGACTCCGCTGTCTTTTTCTTCGTTCCCCAGTGCTTTTTCAAAAACTCTATGCTGAAAATTTCTCCAAACTACTAAGTTTTTAAAATTGTAGCGCACTGCAAATAAAATTACAGTGCGCTGAAAATGTG